>NZ_MVOI01000003.1:1957577-2104638 GCF_002283555.1 Rubrivirga sp. SAORIC476
GGATGCTGGCGGCGGGCATGTTCGCGTGGGTGGTTCGCTACGCGCTCTTCGCCCTCGCCGCGCCCGAGGCCGTGACCTGGATGATCGTGGGCGGCGTGCTGATCCACGGCATCTGCTACGACTTCTTCTTCGTGACCGGCCAGATCTACGTCGAAAAGAAGAGCACGCCCGCCGTGCGCGGGCAGGCGCAGGGCCTGCTGGTGCTGGTGACGTACGGCGTCGGCATGCTGATCGGGGCGCAGGTGGCGGGCGCTGTTTACAACTCGTTCCTGGCCGGGCGCGACGCGCTGCCGCTGGCCGAGTGGACCCAGTTCTGGTGGATCCCGGCGGCCTTCGCGGGCGCGGTGCTCGTTCTGTTCGTGCTCCTCTTCAACGACCGCGTGGACCGCACCACCGCCTCGGTGGACCCGTCGGGCGACGCACCGGACGCCTCGCTCACCCCGGCATCCGAGGCGGGCGTCCCGGCGGTGACCTAGGCCTGGGGGCGTGGAGCGTGGGCCTGCCCGCCTCGACGCCTCGTCCGGCACCCCGCGCTCTCCGCTCTTTGCACTCCGATCCCATGTTCAACCCCACCATCGACCGCCGCTCCGCGCTCCGTCGGCTCTCGGCCGTGCTCGGCGGCGTCGCCACGGCGCCGCTCATGTCGGGCCTCCTCGCCGGGTGCTCCACGCCCGGTGGGTCCGACCTCGCGGCGTACCAGTTCCAGACGCTCTCCGAGCCGCAGCAGAACCTGTTGGCGGCCCTCGTGGACCAGATCATCCCGGCCACCGACACGCCCGGCGCAGCCGAGGCGGGCGTGCCGCAGTTCGTGGACCACATGCTGGCCGACTGGTACGCGCCCGAGGAGCGCGACGCCTTCCTCGCCGGCCTCGACGCCGTCGACCGCCGCGCCGAGGGCTCCTTCGTGGGCCTCGACGACGCGGCCCGCGCCACGCTCGTCGAGGCGATGGATGCCGAGACCTACGGCGAGCAGCCGGGCGCCGTCGGCAGCGAAGCGACAGCCGACGAGGACGCGCCCGACGGCGATGTCGCCGGGGCGGCCCAGGAGGGCACCTACCAGGCCAGCGAGGAGCAGGAGAACGAGGTCGCGGGCATGCAGGGAGACCTCGGCGAGGCGATGGAAGATTCCACCGAGGCGGCCCAGGAGGTCGTCACCGGCGAGGGGACGGCATCCGTCGGCGGCGCCCCGGAGGCGCCGCCGTTCTTCCGCCAGCTCAAGGAGCTCACGCTCGCGGGCTACTACACGTCGGAAGCCGGCGCCACGCAGGAGCTTCAGTGGCTCGCCTCCCCCGGCCGCTACGACGCCGACGTTCCCCTCTCCGAGGTCGGCAGCGCCTGGGCCTGATCCGAGTGATGGGCGACGAGCACTGCGTGATGGGTGCCTCGCCTGTCAGCCCGCCGTCAACGACCTGATTCCTCTTTCCTGACTCCTGATGCCTCAGCACTCTCACGGCGCCCCGTCGCTCATCGAAAAAATCCGGACCGTCCAGGTCCAGGCCGGGTCCGAGCCCTACGACGCTATCGTGATCGGCTCGGGCATGTCCGGCGGCTGGGCGGCCAAGGAACTCACCGAGAAGGGCCTCAAGACGCTCGTGCTGGAGCGCGGGCGCAACGTCGAGCACGGGGCCGACTACATCACCGAGCACCGGGCTCCTTGGGAGACGCCCTTCCGTGGGCGCGGCGACCGCCGCCACGCCGAGGAGCGCCAGTTCCGCCAGTCCAAGGCCGGGCCGTACAACGAGAACACAGCCCACTGGTACGTCGACGACGTAGACCACCCCTACGAGACGGGCGAGGACGGCGCCGCCGACGAGTTCCTGTGGGTCCGCGGCTATCACCTCGGCGGGCGCTCGCTGATGTGGGGGCGCCAGACGTATCGCCTCTCGGAGATGGACTTCACGGCCAACGAGCGCGACGGCCGCGGCACCCGCTGGCCGGTCGGCTACGCCGACATCGAGCCGTGGTACGACTACGTGGAGCGGTTCGCGGGCATCTCGGGCGAGGCGCTCGGGCTCCAGCAACTCCCGGACTCGCAGTTCCTCCCGGCGATGCCGCTGACGGCCGTCGAGCAGCGCGTCCGCGAGTCGATCGCGCGCGACTTCAACGGGCGCGCGATGACCGTCGGGCGGTGCGCCATTCTGACGCAGCCGCACGAGGGCCGTGCGGGGTGCCACTACTGTGGGCCGTGCGACCGGGGCTGCACCGCCGGCGCCTACTTCAGTTCGCTCTCGAGCACGCTCCCGGCCGCCCAGGCGACCGGCAACCTGACCGTCCGCCCCAACTCGATCGTCCACTCGCTGGTGTACGACGAGGACAGCGACCGCGTGACGGGGGTCCGCGTGGTGGACCGCGAGACGAAGGAGGAGCTCGTGTTCAATGCCCGGGTCGTGTTCCTGAACGCGAGCGCGATCGGGTCAGCGATGATCCTGATGAACTCCAAGACGCCGCGCTTCCCCGACGGCCTCGGCAACCAGTCGGGCCTGCTCGGCAAGGGCATCATGGACCACCACTTCATGGTGGGCGCCAACGGCGAGATGCCGGGCTTCGAGGACCGCTACACGTTCGGCAACCGCCCGAACGGCATCTACATCCCGCGCTTCCAGAACCTCCCCTGGGACCCGTCCTCCAACCGCGACTTCATCCGCGGCTACGGCTACCAGGGTGGGTCAAGCCGGGGCGGCTGGGGCCGCGGCGCCGGGATGCCGGGCGTCGGCGTGGCGCTCAAGGAGAGCCTGCACGAGCCCGGCCAGTGGAACTTCTCGATGTTCCCCTTCGGCGAGACGCTCGCCTACGACGACAACCGCGTCGAGCTGACCGACGAGGTGGACCAGTGGGGCGTCCCGATCCCGCGCATCATCGGTTCCATCCGCGAGAACGAGCGCCGGATGCGCGAGGGCATGAAGAACGACGGCGCCGAGATGCTCGAAGCGGCCGGGGCCGTCAACGTGAGCACCTGGGAGGCGAACTACCGCCTCGGCGAGGGCATCCACGAGATGGGCACCGCCCGGATGAGCGCGACGCCGGAGACGGGCTGCGTGGACGCGAACAACCGCGTCCACGAGATCCCCAACCTCTACGTCACCGACGGCGCCTTCATGACGTCCGCCGGCTGCCAGAACCCGTCGCTGACCTACATGGCCTTCACGGCCCGTGCCGTGGATCACGCCGTCCAAGCGGTCAACAGCGGCGACCTGCGCGTCTAGAGGGTACCGGGTACCCGCGTGACCGTGCCCCGTACCTCATACCCCGTACCTCCATGCACCGCCGCTCCTTCGTCCGCACCGCCGCCGCGGCCTCCGTCGCCCCCCTCATCGTGCCGCGGCACGTGCTCGGTGGGGTCGGTTTCGTGGCCCCGAGCGACACGGTCGCCGTCGGCATCATCGGCGCCGGGGGCATGGGCGCCTCCAACGCGGCGCCGCTGGCTATGATGGACGACGTCCGCATCGCGGCGATCGCAGACGTGGACATGGGCCGGGTGGCCGAGGCCGTCTCGGGCCGCCTCGGGTCCGACAACCCCGGGAGCCGCGCCGCCGGGGCCGCCCTCCGCGATGCCTACGACGGCGCCGCCCGCTTTGCCGACTACCGCGAGATGCTCGCCGGGGTGGACGACCTCGACGGCGTCGTGATCGCGACGCCCGACCACCACCACGCGCTCGCGGCGCTGCTGGCGATGGACCGCGGGCTCGCCGTCTACTGTCAGAAGCCGCTGACGTTCACCGTCGACGAGAGCCGGCGTCTGGCCGCGAAGGCGGCCCAGACGGGCGTCGTGACGCAGATGGGCAACCAGGGCCACTCGGGCGACGACGGCCGCCGCGTGGTCGAGATGGTCCGCGCGGGCGTGCTCGGGCCCGTCCGCGCCGTCCAGTCCTGGACGAACCGGCCCAACGGCTGGTGGCCGCAGGGCGTCCCCGCGACCGACCCGGCGCCCGTCCCAGCCGACCTCCCGTGGGACGTGTACCTCGGGCCCAACCCCGAGCAGCCGTACCGCCCCGGCATCCACCCGTTCGGGTGGCGTGGGTGGGTCGGCTTCGGCGTCGGCTCGCTCGGCGACATGGGCGCGCACCTCGTCGACTTCCCCGTGTGGGCGCTCGACCTGCCGCGCCCGAGCCGCGTCGAGACGCGCCACACGCCGTGGGGCGGCGACCGCGACGCCCCGGCGACCTATCCGCTCGCGACCGTCACCAGCTACCACTTCGACGGCTGCGGGCCCGAGGCGGGCATGGCGGACGCGGGGCAGCCGGTCGAGATGACGTGGTACGACGGCGGCCTCCTCCCGCCGACGCCCGCCAACGCGCCCGAGGGCTTCACGCTCGACCCCAACGGGGGCGTCATCTTCATCGGCGAGCGCGGCTTGCTGATCCACGAGACGTACGGCACCAACCCGCGTTTTCTCCCGGCCGCGCCGGACCTCGACCTGGAGGCCGAGGCCGCGGCAGTCCCGGTGTCACTTCCGCGCATCCAGGACGGCATCCGCGGTCACGAGGGCAACTGGATCCGCGCCATCCAGGGCACGGAGGCCATCTCCTGTCCCTTCGACTACGCGGCGCACCTCAACGAGATCATGCTCCTCGGCGTCGCCGCGATGAGCGCGGGCCATCCGATCTCAGTCGCGCCCGACGGTACCGTCACCAACCACGATGCCTCCATCCTGACGCGGGCATACCGCGAGGGGTGGGCGCTCCCTGCATGACGAGCGAGGGGGGACGCGCGAAGGGTTCTGCCGATGGACACCCTCGCCGACGACGCCTCTTCGCCCCTCCTTCTCCACCACCCATCACCGATGAATCGTCGCCACTTCCTGCGCCAGTCGGGCGCCGTCGCCGCGGTGAGCGCGCTGCTCGGCCCCGGTGCCGCCCGTGCTTTCGCCGCTGCCCGGACCGCGCCCATCCCAGCCGAACTGGGGATCCAACTCTACACCCTCCGCGACATCCTTCCTGGTGACGTCAACGGCGTCCTGGAGACGCTCGCGCGCGTCGGCATCGGCGAGGTGGAGACGGCAGGCTACGCTGACCGTGACCCGGCCGACTTCGCCGCTGTCCTCGACACGCTCGGCCTGACCACACCCTCGGCCCACCAACTGGTGTCGGAGGTGGTCGCGTCGTCCGAGTCGATGGCGAACGCGGGGCTGCCCGACTTCGAGACGGCCCTGGAGACCATCGCGACGGTCGGCCACGACTACTTCGTGATCCCGTGGCTCCCGCCGGACGCGCGGCCCGACCGCGACGGCTACCTCCGCCTCGCGGACCTGCTGAATGGCTTCGGGGAGCGCGCGAAAGCGGCGGGCGTCCAACTGGCCTACCACAACCACGACTTCGAGTTCGACACGTTCGGCACCGACCGGCCGGCCTATTTCGACTTCGTCGAGCGCCTCGACCCGGAGCTGGTCACGCTGGAACTGGACATCTTCTGGTCCACGGTGGCGGGCCACGACGCCGTCGACCTGTTCGAGATGTACCCCGGCCGATTCCCGCTGTGGCACGTCAAGGACGGCACTGGCACGGGCGAGGAGATGACGCAGAGCGTCGTCGGCGACGGCATCGTCGACTGGCCGCGCGTTTTCGCCGCCAGCGAGACCGCAGGCCTGAAGCACGCCTTCCTGGAGGCCGACTTCCCGCCGGACGGCGACGGGCTCGCTTTCGCCCGCGAGAGCGTCGCCTATGTCGAGTCGCTGCGATGAGGGGGCCGGGTAGGAGGGGCCGGGTAGGCTCGCGTCTGAAACGCTGGGTCTGGCGTCAGGCCGTACCGTGTACCCCGCACCTCGTACCCGTCCCATGAACCGACGAGACTTCGTTCGCACCGCCGGCGCCGCGCTGCCGCTGGCCGGGTGCGCGCCCGCGGCGGTCGCCGCATCCGGCCCGCTGGTGCCTCCCACGGCCAGTCGGTCGGGGGCGCGGTCGTTCCGTCACTCGGTCACGCGGTGGCCGTTCGGCGAGTGGCCGCTGGAGCAGCTGTGCGAGGTGGCCGTCGACCTCGGCATCGAGTCCGTCGAACTCGTCCAGCCCACCGACGCGCCGACGCTGGACCGCTACGGCCTGACGTGCGCCATGACGGCGCACCCCGAGGAGGCTGAGGACGCGCTCCGCAAAGGCTGGAACCGCGAGGCCCATCACGCGACCCTCGTGCCCGCCTACCGCCGCCAGCTCGCCGCGACCGCCGAGGCGGGCTGGGCCCACCTGATCTGCTTCTCCGGCAACCGCGACGGCCTCGACGACGCCACCGGCCTGGAGACGATGGCGCGGGGCATCGAGCAGATCCTGCCCGACGCCGAGCGGCTGGGCGTGACGTTGTGCATCGAGCTGTTCAACTCGAAGGTGGACCACCCGGACTACATGGGCGACTCGACCGCGTGGGGTCTCGAACTGGTCGAGCGCCTCGGGTCGGAGCGGTTTAAGATCCTCTACGACATCTACCACATGCAGATCATGGAGGGCGACGTGATCCGCACGGTGAGCGACCACCTCGACGCGTTCGCCCACTTCCACACGGCAGGCGTGCCGGGGCGTCACGAGATCGACGAGAGCCAGGAGCTGTTCTACCCGGCCATCCTGCGGGCGCTCGACGCGGCGGGCTTCTCCGGCTTCGTCGCCCAGGAGTTCATCCCCACCGGCGATCCGCGGGAGGCCCTCGCCGACGCCATCGCGCGCTGCTCGGTGTGACCGAGGCGTCCGTGCGCCCCGGCCCGTCGGTGTCTAGCGGATGAGCGTGAGCCGCTGCGTGGCCGCCTGCCCGTCCGCCGTGGTCAGGCGGAGGAGGTAGACGCCGGTCGGGAGCGCCGTGCCGTCGAGCGTCACGCGGTGCGTGCCCGCATCGGCAGGCCCGTCGGCCAGGACGGCGACCGCGCGGCCGAGCGCGTCGTAGACGGCCAGCCGGACCTCGCCAGCGTCGGCCAGGGTGAAGGTCACCGTCGCCCGGTCCCGCATCGGGTTGGGCTGGGGGGCCTGGAGGAGACCCTCAGACGAGGTGACCAGCACGCGGCGGCCGACGGTCGGCCCGGGAATGGTACAGGGAGCCATGAGCGCGTCGGTGAGCCCGTCGGACTGTGCCAGCAGCGCCGTCGCCTGCGTCTCCGTCAGCACGCCCTGGTCTCGGAGCGCGGTCACCTCGTCGGCGACGAACCCGAGGGCGGTGAGCACCTGATCGGTCTGGTTGCGGACGAGGATGGCGCGGGCCCGTGTGAGCGCGCGGATCAGGTTGCGGGCCTGGGATCGGGTGAGCGTGCCGTCGGAGAACAGCGCCGTGAGGTTGGTCCGGAGCGCGTCGAGGGCGTCGGCGGCGGAGAGGGCGGTGACGACGGCGTCGTCCGGGCCACCTACTGCGGCGCCGTCGTCGACGGTCAGCACGGCCGTGTAGGTACCCGGCGCGGCGGCACAGAAGGACGGCGTCGCGGTGTCGGCGTCGGCGAGCGTCGCGCCCGAGAGCGTCCATGCGAACGTGAGCGGGCCGCTGCCGGTCGAGGCGGAGCCGTCGAGCGCGACCGTCTGGCCCACGACGACGGTCTGGTCGGGCCCAGCGTCCGCCAGCGGTGGGACGGTGGCGGAGCCCAGGATCACGACGGTGTGCTCGAAGCCAGCCGCGATGGCGGCGACGCTCGGGAGTCCGCTGGGAGGTGTCGCCTGCCCCTCGTTGTCGGCCCCCCACGCGACCACGGAGCCGTCGCTCTTCAGCGCGACTGTGAAGCCCGAGCCCGCTGCGATGCCGACGACATCAGAGAGGTCTGACGGGACAGAGGTCTGCCCGGCGTACGTCCCACCCCAGGCGACGACGGTGCCGTCTGCTTTGAGGGCGGCCGTGTGGGCGCTGCCCGCGGCGATGGCCCTGACGCCGGAGAGGCCGGCCGGGACCGTGGCCTGTCCAAAGGTGTCGTCTCCCCAGGCGACGACGGTGCCGTCGGCTTTGAGCGCCACCGTGTGCTGCCAGTCGGCCGCGATGGCGACGACGCCGGACAGGCCGGCCGGGACCGTCGCTTGCCCGTAGTCGTTGCCTCCCCAGGCGACGACGGTGCCGTCGTCCTTCAGGGCGACCGTGTGGGAGCGGCCGGCCGCGATGGCGGTGACGCCGGACAGGCCTGGCGGGGAGGGAGAGGTGCTCCCCCACGCGACGATCGTGCCGTCGTCCTTGAGAGCGATCGTCTGGTACCGGCCGGCGGCGATGGCCGTCACGCCGGAGAGTCCTGCTGGGATGTTGAGCTGGCCCTGCGAATTCAGGCCCCACGCGACGACGGTGCCGTTGTCCTTGAGCGCCACCGTGTGGAAGCGCCCGGCCGCGATGGCGGTGACGCCGGATAGACCCGTCGGGATATCCGTCTGCCCGTAGACGTTGTTGCCCCACGCGACGACCGAGCCATCCGGCTGGGCCGTGACCGGGGCGACGGCGAGGAGGAGGACAGCGAGACCGAGCACGCAGGCACGGAACGAGTTCTGAAAGAGCATCGAGAGGTCGGGGGCGCGTGCAACAGGCTACAGCACCCTCGGTGTTGTGTGGCAGTACAAACCGACCCGTTCCGCTGGCGCTGGCGGTTCGACGCGGATGAGCCGCGGTCGGTGGTAGTCTGGACTCGTCCCGTCCCGTACCTATGCTCCGCCTGCTCGCTCTCGCCCTGGCCCTCGGTGGCTGCGCGGCGACGCCCCCGACCAACGCCCCTCGCGTGCTCGTCTACACGAACGCGAACGGCTACGTCCACGCCTCCATTCCCGATGGTGTGGCCGCGCTCACCGAGTTGGGCGCGTCCCACGGGTTTACCGTCGAGGCCACCGACGACAGCCTGGCCTTCACGCCCGAGCGACTGGCGACCTACGCGGCCGTGGTGTTTCTGAGCACCTCCGGCGACGTGCTCGGTCCGGCCCAGGAGGCGGCCTTCGAGGCCTACGTCGAGGGCGGCGGCGGCTACGTGGGCGTCCACGCGGCGAGCGACACCGAGTACGAGTGGCCGGGCTACGGGCGGATCGTGGGCGCCTACTTCGACAACCACCCGGCCATCCAGGAGGCGACCCTCGACGTGGTCGACCCCGACCATCCGGCCACGCGCGGGCTCCCGGCTCGCTGGACGCGCACCGACGAGTGGTACAGCTTCCGCGCCGCGCCCATCGGCGTCGACGTGCTCCTCCGCCTCGACGAGTCCACCTACGAGGGCGGCACGATGGGCGACGACCACCCGATCGCGTGGGCTCACGCCGTTGGCGACGGGCGGGCGGTCTACACGGCGCTCGGCCACACGGCCGAGAGCTACGCCGAGGCGGCCTTCCGCACGCACCTCGCCGGGGCCGTCTGCTGGGCCGCGGCCCTGTCCTGCGGGCGCTGACCCGTCGCCATTCCCTCTCCGATGCCCGACGCCACCCCTCGTCCCTCCTTCGGTGGCGGCACGTACGCCGTCCTCGCCCTGTTCTTCCTCGTCGTCGGGGTGCGGGACCTGACGGGCGAGCCGCCTGACTCGGCGGCCGCGACCTGGGAGCTGATGTTCGCCGCTGCGAATGCGCTCCTGTTCTGGGTCTTCCGGGGCGGCCCTGCCTGGAGCCGGACGCTGGGCTACGCGCTCTTCTTCGGTGCCGTCGCGGCGGCCCTCGCCGACTTCTTCCTGTAGCGCCCTCAGGCGTCCACGCGCTCGACCGGCGCCAGCGCCTCGGCCTCCTCCTCGGTGTAGAGGCGGCTGTCGATCAGGAAGCGCAGGCCCAGCGGGATCTCGATCGAGAAGCTCGACCCGCGCCCCGGCTTCACGCCGACCGTCAACTGGGTGTGCTTCCAGTACTCGAACTGGCTCTTCTCCATGTAGAACGGCACGCCGTGGACCTCGCCCAGCTTGACGTCCGAGCGCCCGAGGCGGAAGTCGCCCTCGGCGTAGCACATCGGGCTGGACCCGTCGCAGCAGCCGCCCGACTGGTGGAACATGAGCGGGCCGTGGGTCTCGCGGAGCTGGTCGATGACCGCGGCGGCCTCGTCGGTGATCAGGACACGGGGGGTGGACATATAGAGCAAGAGGAAATGGACCGGGGCCGCGCTACGCTGAGCGCGGCCCCGGCGAGGGTGCGATGGGGCGTCGTGCGTGGAGCGTCGGGTGGTCCCCACGTTCCACGCGCTCCGTCCTAGAAGAAGCCGAGGGCGTCCTTCGAGTACGACACCAGCATGTTCTTGGTCTGCTGGTAGTGCGCGAGCATCATCTTGTGGTTCTCGCGCCCGATGCCGGACTTCTTGTAGCCGCCGAACGCAGCGTGGGCCGGGTAGAGGTGGTAGCAGTTCACCCACACGCGGCCGGACTCGATGGCGCGCGGCACCTGGAAGAGCTGGTGCGCGTCGCGCGTCCAGACCCCGGCTCCGAGGCCGTAGAGCGTGTCGTTGGCGATCTCGATGGCCTCTGCCTCGTCCTTGAACGTGGTCACCGAGACGACCGGCCCGAAGATCTCCTCCTGGAAGACGCGCATCGAGTTGTCGCCGCGGAAGACGGTCGGCTGGATGTAGTAGCCGCCCTCCGGGACGCCCGCCATGCCGTCGCCCGAGGCGCCGTCGCCACCGACGGCGGTGCCCGTGGCCGTGGCCGTGCCGCCGCCCTCCGCGACGCTCAGGGTCGGTTCGCCGGCCCGGGCGACGTCCCCGCCGGCCAGCACCTGCGCGCCCTCCTCCTTGCCGATCCGGAAGTAGCTCTGGATCTTCTCGTACTGGTCGTTCGACGCCTGCGCGCCGACCATCGTGTCCGAGTCGAGCGGGTTGCCGACGGTGATCGCGTTGACGCGCTCGACGAGGCGCTCGATGAACTTGTCCGCGATGGACTCCTGCACCAGGATGCGGGAGGGGCACGTGCAGACCTCGCCCTGGTTGAGCGCGAACATCGCCGCGCCCTCCAGGCACTTGTCGAAGAAGGCGTCGTCCTCGTCCATCACCGACTCGAAGAACACGTTCGGCGACTTGCCGCCGAGTTCCAGCGTCATCGGGATGAGGTTCTCCGAGGCGTACTGCATGATCAGGCGCCCGGTCGTCGTCTCGCCGGTGAAGGCGATCTTCTTGATGCCGTCGTGCTGGGCGAGCGGCTTGCCCGCCTCGGGCCCGAAGCCGTGGACGATGTTGATCACGCCGGCCGGGACCACGTCCTTGATCAGGTCCATCCACTCCATGATGCTCACCGGCGTCTGCTCGGCGGGCTTGATGACCACGCAGTTGCCCGCCGCCAGCGCGGGGGCCAGCTTCCAGGCCGCCATCAGCAGCGGGAAGTTCCACGGGATGATCTGCCCGACGACGCCCAGCGGCTCGTGGAGCTGGATGCTGACGGTCGTCTCGTCGAGTTCCGAGATGCCACCCTCCTGGGCGCGGATGACCGACGCGAAGTAGCGGTAGTGGTCCACCACGAGCGGCATGTCGGCCGCGAGCGTCTCGCGGATCGGCTTGCCGTTGTCGACGGTGTCGACCAGCGCGAGGTGCTCCAGGTTGTCCTCGGTGATCTGCGCGATCTTGAGGAGCATGTTGGCCCGGTCGGTGACCGAGGTGTGCTTCCACGTCTCGTCGAACGCCTTCTGCGCCGCCGCGACGGCGTTGTCCACGTCGGCGTCGGACGAGCGGGCGACCTGGCAGAAGGTCTGACCGTCGATGGGGGAGGGGTTGTCGAAGTAGCGCCCCTCGACCGGCTCGACGTACTCGCCGCCGATGAAGTTGAGGTAGCGCTCTTTGAATTGCGGACGGTCGTAAACCATGGCGAGGGAGGGAGGAGGAGAGGAACAGAGAGAGGGGCGGCCCGCCGGTCGGGCACAGCCCTTTGCGTCGCCTTCGAATTTCGGGAGCGCTTCCGGGGACTTCTCGGGCTCTCCTCTCGTAAAGTGCCGGTATCCTGTCAAGCCTGGAGACCGTGCCCATGGAATCGACGTTTTTCGCTCGTCTGGACCGCATCGGCCGCGAGCACGCCCCGACCGACCTCGTCGAGAACCGCGTCACGTTCGGCGCCGAGCACGCCGCGTTCTCCGTCTACGACACCGTCCGCCCCGCCGAGCGCGTGCCGCTCGCGGCCGACAACCCGCTCTACTGCGGCATGGTGACGGGCAAGAAGGTGGTCCACACGGCCGCCGGACTCGCGATCCCATTCCTGCCCCTGGAGTCGCTCGTCGTGCCGACCGGCCAGACCATCGAGATCGACTTCCCCGGCGCCAGCGACGACGCGCCGACGAAGTGCCTCACCATCGAGATCGACCGCGCCCGCGTGCGCGCCGTCGCCGCCCGCCTCAACGAGTCCGCGCCGCGAACCAAAGAATCCGGCGACTGGCGCTACGACGACGACGCGGTGTGCCACTTCATGAACACGCCCGGCATCGAGCACACCGTCCGCCAGCTCGTCGGGCTGTTCGTGGAGGACGCGCCCGACAAGGACCTGCTGATCGACCTCGGGGTGCAGGAGCTGGTGGTGCGGATGCTGCGCGTAGAGGCGCGGCGGCTGCTGCTGGAGGAGAGCGAGCGGCAGGCGGCGCGGCACGGCCTGGCGGCGGCGGCCGAGGTCGCGAAACGGCGGATGCACGAGCCCCTCCGCGTGGCCGACCTCGCCGAGGCGGCCTGCATGTCCGAGCCGACCTTCTATCGGGCGTGGCGCAACGAGTTCGGCATCACGCCGGTGGCCTACCTGACCCGCCTCCGCATCGACCGCGCGAAGCAACTCCTCGCCGACCCCGAGCGGAGCGTGACGGATGTGGCCGCCTCGGTGGGTTTCGGGTCGGTGAGTCACTTCATCCGTGTCTACCGCGAGCACGTCGGCACGACACCGAAGCAGGACCAACTCGCGCGCCACGCGGCCTGAGTCTGGACGGGCGCGGGTCGGCGTCCGTACCCTCTGGGTTCCCTCTTTCCCGGATCTCGTGTCTCTCTCTCGACCCCTCCGCGCCGGCATGGTCGGCGGCGGCCCCGGCGCCTTCATCGGCGACGTCCACCGCCGCGCGATGCGCATGGACGGCCTCGCGACGCTCGTCGCGGGCGTCTTCTCCTCTGACCCCGCCAAGAGCCGCGCGCACGCGGCCACGCTGGGCGTCGAGCGCGCCTACGGCTCCTTCGAGGAGATGGCCGAGGCGGAGGCCCAGCGCGAGGACGGCATCGACGTGGTGTCGATCGTGACGCCCAACTGGCTCCACTTCCCGGCGGCGATGGCCTTCATCGAGCGTGGCATCCACGTGGTGTGTGACAAGCCGATGACGACGACGCTGGAGGACGCCGAGGCGCTCGTCCGCGCCGTCCACGCGCACGGTGTCACGTTCGCGCTGACGCACAACTACACAGGCTATCCGATGGTCAAGCAGGCCCGCGCGATGATCGAAGCGGGCGACCTCGGCGACGTCCGCAAGGTGGTCGCGGAGTACAGCCAGGGCTGGCTCGCGACGCCCGTCGAGCGCGAGGGCAGCAAGCAGGCCGCCTGGCGCACCGATCCCAAGAAGGCGGGCGCGGGCGCCCTCGGCGACATCGGCAGCCATGCCGAGAACCTCGCCGCCTACGTGACCGGACTCCACCTCGACCGCATGTGCGCCGACGTGCGCACCTTCGTGGAGGGCCGCGCCGTCGACGACGACGCCAACATCCTGGTCCGCTACGACGGCGGCGCGGGCGGCATCGTCCACTGCTCCCAGATCGCCGCCGGGCGCGAGAACGACCTCAGCCTGCGCGTCTCCGGCACCAAGGGCTCGCTGACGTGGAACCAGGAGGAGCCCAACGCGCTCGTCTTCAATCCACTGGAGGGGCAGGAGCGCGTCTTCCGTCGCGGGCACGACGACCTCTACCCGGCCGCCACGCACGCCAGTCGGCTCCCGCCCGGCCACCCCGAGGCGTTCAACGAGGCGTTCGCCAACGTCTACTCGAACGCGCTCCGCACCATCGCCGCCCGGAAGGCGGGGGAGGAGCCCGACCCGCTCGACCTCGACTTCCCGACCGTCGAGGACGGCGCCCGGGGCGTTCACTTCATCCTGACGGCGCTGGAGAGCGGCCGCCAGGAGGCCTGGGTGGACGCGAGCTACACGCCGCCCACTGCCTGACCCCGCCTGCCTCGGTCGCCTCACGGCTCCACCGAGGCGGCGAGCCGCCCGCGCCACGATGCCGCACCCTACGACCGTCGTCTTCGACCTCGGCGCGGTCCTGATCGACTGGGACCCGCGCTACGCGTACCGCGACCTCGGTGGCACCGAGGCCGAGATCGAGCACTTCCTGGCCCACGTCGCCACGTCGGACTGGAACCGCCAGTTCGACGCCGGGCGGCCGTTCGCCGACGGCATCGCCGAGCGCAAGGCGCGCTTCCCCGAGCACGCCGACTGGCTCGATGCGTGGTGGAGCCATTGGCCCGACATGCTGGGCGGCCCCATCCACGGGACCGTCGACAGTCTCCGCGAGCTGCGGGACGCCGGGACGCCGCTCTACGCGATCACCGACTGGTCCGCCGAGACGTTCCCCATCGCCCGCGAGCGGTTCGACTTCCTGAACTGGTTCGAGGGCATCGTGGTGTCGGGCCAGAAGGGCGTCACCAAGCCTGATCCGGCCATCTACCGGCACCTCACCGCCGACTTCGGCGTGGACCCGGCCACGGCGGTGTTCATCGACGACAAGCCCGCCAACGTCGCCGGGGCGGAGGCGCTCGGCTTCACCGGCCTCCACTTCACCGGCCCCGAGGCGCTTCGCGCCGACCTCATCCGCCTCGGTCTTCTGCCCGGCTGACCCCGCCGGTCTCGGCACCGAGGCCGACCGAGCGGGCGCCCCTGCGGGCTGACAGGCCGAGACCCCGTATTCCTCCTCCCTCTATTTCTCTCCTCGCCATGTCCCGCCCCGTCACCCTCTTCACCGGCCAGTGGGCCGACATGCCCATCGCCGAACTGGCGCCCAAGGCCGCGTCCTGGGGCTACGACGGCCTCGAACTCGCCACCTGGGGCGACCACATGGACATCCACCGCGTGCTCGACGAGGACGGCTACGCGGAGTCCCAGACGCAGCTCCTCGCCGACAACGGGCTGAGCCTCTACGCCATCTCGTGCCACCTCGTCGGGCAGGCCGTGGCGGACGCGATGATCGACGGCCGCCACAAGGCCATCGTGCCTCCCCACGTCTGGGGCGACGGCGAGCCCGAGGGCGTCCGCCAGCGCGCGGCCGAGGAGGTCATCAAGACGGCCGAGGCCGCCGCGAAGCTCGGCCTCGACGTGATCACGGGCTTCACCGGCTCGCCCATCTGGCACCTCTTCTACTCGTGGCCGCCGAACCTGCCCGAGGACATCGAGGCAGGCTTCCAGGAGACCGCGCGGCGCTGGACGCCCATCCTCGACCGGATGCAGGAGCTGGGCGTGCGGTTCGCCCTCGAAGTCCACCCCTCCGAGATCGCCTTCGACGGGCCGAGCTGGGCGCGCGCGCTGGACGCGATGGGCCACCACCCGATGTTCGGCATCAACTTCGACCCGAGCCACTTCGGCTACCAGAACGCCGACTACGTGCGGTTCATCCGCGACCACGGCGAGCGCATCTTCCACGTCCACATGAAGGACGTCTGGTGGTCCGACGTGCGCACCGAGGCGGGCACGCTCGGCGGCCACACCGAGTTCGGCGACCCGCGCCGCTCGTGGGACTTCCGCAGCCTGGGGCGCGGCAAGATCGACTTCGAGGACATCATCCGCGCGCTCAACGACATCGGCTACACCGGCCCGTTGTCGGTCGAGTGGGAGGACATGAAGATGGACCGCGAGCACGGCGCTGCCGAGGCGGCCGCCTTCGTCAAGCGCGTCGACTTCCCGCCGTCGGACATCGTCTTCGACCAGCAGTTCTCGAAGGCCTCCGAGTGATGGGGAAGGGGGGAGGCCGGACGGGGCCGGGCCTCCCTGCCAACCCGCATTCCCGCCGCGCTGGAGCACGCATCGCCCTCGGCGCCGTGCTCCCCAGCCGACCCGACGCGGGTAGCCGTGTCGAGTTGTGGGAGTCTGCAGGGGCCGGTTTTTAGGGGCGCCCTGACCACGGCCTCGCGCGCTCGTCCGTAGACTTCGCTCCTGTCACTCTCCTCCGTCGTCATGTCCGACTCTGTCTCCCGTCGTCGTTTTCTCGTCTCTGCCGGTGCCGTCCTGGGCGTCGGGCCCATGCTCGCCGCGTGTGGAGGGGGCGGAGACGTGACGGCGGCCTCCTGTGAGGGCTACGCCGCGCTCGACGCCGCGGCGCTCCAGCAGCGGGCGAGCCTGGAGTACGTCGACAAGTCGGCCACGCCGGGGCAGCTGTGCTCCAACTGCCGCTTCTACAACGCGCCCGCCGCCGGGGCCGACTGCGGCGGCTGCCAGCTCTTTCCTGGCCCGGTCGCGCCGGGTGGCTGGTGCAAGTCGTGGGTGGCGATGGCGGCGTAGTCCCGCCTCACCCGCCCGCGGGCAGCGGACCGAATACGCACCGGAAGCGCCGCTCGTCCAGCGGCACCCGCCACACGCCGAAGGCGGGCGCCGATCCCGACGCCTCGACCTGTGCGACGCACGTCCCGCCCGGTGGCGGGGCCGCCCCCGGTCGCCAGCCCTCGGGTCGGCGCTCCGTGGCATACGTCGAGCGCCGGACGCCATCTCGCGAGCGCGTGAAGCGGACCGTGCACGTCGGGAACGTCCGCGGGTCCAGGCCTCCCGCAGAGCGTGGCGCCCGGCTCGAAGCCACCGGGGCTGCCTGCCACCGGCGGCGCTCCCCGTCGAGGTCGGCGGCCAGCGCGCCGTAGGCCACGCGGACCGGGTGGAACGCCTCCGCCGAGCCCCCGCGGTCGGGGTGCGTCTGGCGCGCGAGCCGTCGGAAAGCCCGGCGCACGTCCTCCGGACCCGCGTCGTACGGGAGCGAGAGGACACGGAACGGGTCTCGGGCGTCGGCCAGCAGACAGCGGGCGAGTGCTAAAGCCCGGGAACGCGAGAGGTCGGCCCGTGCTCCGGCCTACACCCGCGCGTCGCCCGAACCGGGTGTTTCCGCATGCCCGATGCGCTGTCCCATCCGCAGCACCGATCCCGCTGCGAGCGTGTCGTCGAGGCGCACGCGCCCCGGCTCGAAGGCCAGCACGACGCTGCTGCCCAGCAGGAAGCGCCCGATCTCCGCCCCGGCCTCGAACGACTGGTCGTGCTCGGTCACCACCGTCTCGCGGTACGGCGACGCCGGGCCGTCCCAGACGGTCTCGATGCTCGCCACGATCATCGCGCCCACCATCACGAGCAGCATCCGCCCGGCGTCCGTCTCGAAGGCGCAGACCAGCCGCTCGTTGACCGCGAACAGCCCCTCCACGCCCGCCTCAGTCGTCGCGTTGACCGAGAAGAGCTTGCCGGGAATGGCCACCGTCCGCACCAGCCGCCCCGCCAGTGGGAGGTGGACGCGGTGGTAGTCGCTGGGGGAGAGGTAGACGGTCGCGAACGGCCCGCCCTCGAACGCCGGGTCGGCGCAGGCGCCCGCGAGCGCCTCGAACGAGTAGCGGATGCCCTTCGCCTGCAGCACCTGCCCGTCCTGGACGACGCCGGTCTGGCTGACCACCCCGTCCGCCGGGCTGACGACGGCGCCCGGCGCCGGGTCGATGGGGCGCGCGTCGGGGCCGAGCGACCGGGTAAAGAAGTCGTTGAACGACCGGTAGTCCGCCAGGTCGGGCCGTTCGGCCTCCGCCATGTCCACGTCGTACGCCCGCGCGAACGCGCGGATGAGGGGCCCGCGGACCCAGCCCTCGCTGGCGGCCAGCCGCCCGGCCGCCCGGGAGAGCAGGTGCTGAGGGAGAATCTTCTGGAGGCGGACGAACGCGCTCATCGGGACGGGGAGAGGGGCGCAGGCAACGGGCCCCGGCGCAGACAGTTCTCTGGGCAGGCTGGAGCCCGTCCTCGGCCATCGGGTCCCCGAGGTCCCCGGTCCGTCCTCGTCGGTGAGAAACCAAGGCTCACAGGGCGCCGGGTGCGAGAGGGTGGAAGGACATGTGCTCCTCTTTCACTACCATACCGATGATCGGAGAGGTTCGCCTCTGCGACAGTCGGGACGTGGGGCGGACCCCGCTCTCTCGATCGGACCTGCTCTGTGTTCTCGTTCTCTCCCTCCGACCATGGGTCTCCTGAACTGGCTCAAAGGACGCGTCGATCGCGATGCGCGCCACCTCGTCTATGCGCCCATCCCCGCAGCGAGAACGCTCGCCGCGCCCGACCCGGACCTCCCCATCCGGCCGCGCGAGGACTACGTGCGTCTGTGGCTGACCGAGATGTTCCTGAAGAAGGACCGGGCGTGGTTCAGCGAGTGGCACCCGGCCGTTCACGCCCTGACGCGGTTCCAGTACGGCGATGGCGAGGTCGAGCTGCCCTACATCGCAGGCCCCCTGAAGCTGCCCGACATGGCCGAGGCCAACGTCGGCCGGGTGCTCCACCTCAACCACGCGCTGACGCCGCTGGTGCCGTTCAACGGCGGCTCACTAGAAGTCGCCGCGGGCCTGCTGGCCATGAAGGGCCGAAACGACATCGCCGTGCTGATCGGCGCGCTGGGACGCTTCGCCGATCTCCTGCAGGTGCCCCAGCTGTCGACCGCCCTCGACGTGGCAGCCCCGCTCGCCAGCGCCGTCGAGGACCTCCTCGGTGCCACCGACGGCGCCCTCCACCTCGGCCTCCACCAGACGTTCGTCGCGGACGGTGGGGGCGGCGCCAATGGGCTCCGCGCGGGTTACGTCGCGGTCGTGCTCGCCGACGAGGGCACGCTCGACCCGAGCGAACTCTGGGTCGCCGAGGATCGGCTCCGCCGCGGGCCGTCGGCCGCTCAGAGCCGCCCGCTCGACGGCTTCACCTACATGCTCTTTCGGATCGAGCGGCGCGAGGAGCGGAGTTCGTGGAGTGGGCTCGCGGCCATCGACAAGCCGTTCCGGGAGGCCGCGGAGGCGTTCCAGGCGGGCGATCCCGCGCTCGGGCGCACCCGCATGAAGCAGGCCATCTTCGCCGCTGCGGGCTCCCCCGACCTGACCTGGCCCGACCGCCGCCGCGTCGCGACCCGGCTCCAGGAGGAACTGGCCTACTTCGAGTCTCTGGTCGGCGCCCTCGGCGGAGAGGCCCTGAAGCGGACCTCGCACGCGTTCGAGGCCGACCTCGCCTCTGAAGAGCGCTCGCTCGACGCCCTCCGCGACGACCACGTGCTTCCGCTCGCGACCGCCCGCGCCCTCGGGCCCGTCGACCCTGGCCGCCTTCCTCCGGCCGACGGTGCCGAGCCCCCGGCCGGGCTCGCGCCCCTCTTCGAGGCCTTTGCCATCGAGACCGCCGCCCCGACCGACCCCGCCGCCGTCGCTGCCCTCGTGGCGCCCGCGCTCGGCCCCGACTGGGTCGCCGAGCCCTACCGCGACGACGGCCGCCACTTCGAGCTGACGCGTCCGGCCACGCCGCTCGCCGAGGCCGAGGCCTGGGAGCGCACCTACGCCCTCCGCGCGACGCCCGGCGTCGCCTACGCGGAGCCGCTCTTCGTGGTCTCGGTGTACGAGGACCCTGAGGCCCTCCAGCCTTCGAGCCCCTTCGAGGCGGCCGAGGGCGAGCGGCCTCACCTCCCGGGCAGCGACGACCCTGACTGGGCCCTCGACCAGCTCCGCGTGCGTCAGGCGTGGGCCCTCTTCGACGACGGGACCCCGCCGGGGGCGGGCATCGTGGTGGGGCACCCGGACACCGGCTACCGTCGCCATCCGGAGATCGACGCCAACCTCCTCGTCGACCTCGGGTACGACTTCGTCCGGGGCGACCGCGACGCCGAGGACGAACTCGACGACGGGGTCGGTACGAACCCCAGCCACGGGGTCTCGACGTCGAGCGTCATCATCAGCAAAGACGGCCCCCAGGCCGACTTCGGCGCCGACGACCCGCGTAAGCGCGCCGTCTCCGGCGTCGCCCCGGGCGCCCGGCTCATCCCCATCCGCACCGCGCGGACGGTCGCCCTGCTGAGTACCCGCCGCCTCGCCCGTGCCATCGAGTACGCCGTGGACCGCGGCGCCCACGTGATCTCGATCAGCATGGGCGGTGTGCGGTCCCGGCGGCTTCGCGAGGCGGTCCGCTACGCCGAGACGCAGGGAGTGATCGTGTGCGCCGCGGCGGGCAATCAGGTCCGGATGGTGGTCTGGCCGGCTCGCTACGAGGAGGTCGTGGCGTGCGCGGCGTGCAACGTCGAGCGAGGCCCCTGGGTGGGGTCGTCACGCGGGCAGACGGTCACAGTGTCGGCGCCCGGCGAGTCGGTGTGGCGGGCCCGCACCGAGCCTGCCCCCGACGGAGTGACCCACGTCGTCGGCCGGGGATCGGGCACCTCGTATGCGGTGGCGCACGTGGCGGGGCTCGCCTCGCTGTGGCTCTCGTACCACGGGCGCGCGGCGCTCCTGGACCGCTACGGGCCGGGCCGCCTGCCGGGCGTCTTCCGCCACCTCCTCACGGCGACCGCCGACCCGGCCGCCGACCTCAGCTCGTTGTTCGGCGCCGGGATCGCGAATGCCGAGCGGCTTCTCACGCAGCCCCTTCCGGCCCCTGCGAGCCCGTTCGAGGCCGCCGAGTCGCTCGACGAGGTCCCCCCCGAGGCCGACCCGATGGCCGAGGCCGCGGGCTTGTTCGACCTCGCGCCTTCGGCGCCCGCCGGGCCGTTCGAGGCTCAGGCCTCCGACCGCCTCGCGCCCACGCTCGCCGCCCTCCTCGGCGTCGCGCCCGAGGCGGTCCCGGTCGCGCTGGAGGACGTCGGGGACGAACTCCTCTTCCACCTCATCACGCGGCCCCGCGACTACGACCGCCTCAAGGCAGCCCTCGTGGCGCCCGCCCCGGCGTCGCCGTTCGAGTCTGACCAGGGGGCAGACCCCCGCGTGGCGCAGGTCCGCGCCGACCTCCGCTCTCCAGCCCGCTCGCCTCGCCTCCGGGCTCTCCTCACCGCCGACTGACCTCCCGCCCTCCGATGGCCTGCATCGACCTCGCCAACTCCCGATACAACGCGCTGCTCGATGCGCTCGTGGCCTCGTTCCCGATGCCGGGGACCATGGACGTGTTCCTCCAGACGCGGTCGGGAAGAGCCTCTACACGTACGTCGGCAGTGGGGGCACCCGGCTGATGTACTTCGAACTGGTCAAGCATGCGCTCGCCGAGTGCTGGGCCGACGAACTCATCCTCGAAGCGCTCAACGAGCGGCCCGACCGCGACGCCTTCCACGCGCTCGCCCAGTCGCTCGGCCTGACGGCGCTCCCGGCCCCCGCGGCCACCGAGACGCCCGCGACGGGCCTCCAGCGGATCGTCGATTCCACCAACAGCCTCATCGACGTGACCGTGTGGCGCCAGAAGCTGATAGCCATCGAGGGGCGCGTCTGCCGCGTGGAGGTGCCCTTCACCGACGGTCGCCGCGTCCGCGGGACCGCCTTCCTCGTCGGGCCGGATCTCGCGCTCACCAACTACCATGTGATGAGGCCCGTCCTCGACGGCGAGGCCCAGGCGGCAGACGTGACGCTGCGGTTCGACTACCGGGTGTACGCCGCCGCGCTCGACGACCTGAACCAGGCCCGCCTCGATGACGGGCTCGCACTCGTGTAGCGAGCGCTCGGGCTGCCGACCTCCCGACGGGGTGCGAAAAATTTCGCATCTCGCGTAACCCCCGGCCGCGGCGTCCGTCCTTTGCACAACGCCACCCCCGTCGCCTCTGTGCTCCGTTCGCTCCGCCTCGGCCTGCTCCTGGCCTGTCTCGCCCCCGCTGCCCTCGCCCAGTCCGCCGCCGCGCCCGCGCTCCGCGTCCTGCCGACCCTCCGGACCCTCCCCCTCGCCGACGCGCCCGCGCCCCGCATCGACGGCGTCCCCGACGAGCCCGTCTGGGCCACGGCGCCCCGCGCGGGCGACTTCGTGCAGCGCATCCCGGCGCCCGGCGACCCGGCCACCGAGCGCACCGAGGCGGCCGTCCTCTACGGCGACGACGCGCTCTACGTCGCCTTCTGGTGCTACGTCCGCGACCCCGGCACGCTGGTCGCCCGGCTGGCCCGCCGCGACGAGTTCGTGGGCTCCGACCGCGTCGCCGTCGCCTTCGACTCGTACGACGACGACCGGACGGCCTTCTACTTCGGCGTCACGGCGGGCAACGTCGAGCAGGACATTCTGATGTTCAACGACGGCGACGAGGACTCCAGCTGGGACGCCGTCTGGGAGGGCGCCGCGGCGCGGTTCGACGGGCCCGACGGCGCCGGCTACACCGTCGAGATGCGGATCCCGTTCTCCCAGCTCCGCTACCGCACCGGCGACGGACCCGAGGTCTGGGGCATCCAGTTCCAGCGCCGCATGCCGACGACCGGCGAGGACGTCTTCTGGGCGCCCATCCTGCCCGACGCCAACGGCTTCGTCTCCCAGTTCGGTCGCCTCGACGGCCTCGACGTGCAGCGCGCGCCGCGCCAGATCGAGATCGTCCCCTACGCCCTCGCCCAGCTCACCCAGGCTCCGGGCGACGCCGCGAACCCCTTCTACGAGGAGAACTCCTTCGGCCCCAATGTCGGCTTCGACGCGCGCGTGGGCCTGTCCTCCAACCTGACGCTCACGGCCACCGTCAACCCCGACTTCGGGCAGATCGAGGCCGACCCCGCCGTCGTCAACCTGAGCCAGTTCGAGAACTTCTTCGAGGAGCGGCGGCCGTTCTTCGTCGAGGGCGTCGACATCTTCGAGTACGGCGGCACACGCACCAACAACGTCTCCTTCCGGCCGACCTTCTTCTACTCGCGCCGCATCGGCCGCGCGCCTACGCGGCGCCTCGGCGGCGGCGACATCGCCTACGTCGACACGCCGGACCAGACGCCCATCGCGACGGCGGCCAAGGTCAGCGGCAAGATCGGCCCGTGGTCGGTCGGCCTCCTGAACGCGGTCACGCTGGAGGAGGAGGCCCGCTACATCACCGTCGGCGGCGAGACCCTCCGGACGCCCGTCGAGCCGCTCTCGAACTACCTCGTCGGCCGCGTCCGCCGCGACTTCCGGGGCGGCAACACGGTCGTCGGCGGCATCGTCACGAACGCCTCCCGGCGGATGGGGGCGGACGGCTTCTTCGACGCCATCACGGCGTCCAGCGCCACGCTCGCCGGGCTCGACTTCGAGCACCGCTTCGCCGACCGGACGTGGTCCGTCAGCGGCGTCGCCGCGACGAGCGTGGTCAACGGCAGCGAGGCCTTCATCACGCGCCTCCAGCAGGCCCCCCAGCGCTACTTCCAGCGCGCCGACGCCGACCACCTCTCCGTCGACCCGACCCGGACGAGCCTCGCAGGCGGCCACACCGAGCTGTCCGTCCAGCGCAGCGTTGAGAACAGCTGGGACGCCTCGCTGACGGCCGCGGCCACCACGCCCGGCTTCGACGTCAACGACCTGGGCTTCCAGAACCGCGCCGACGTGGCGTCGGTCAACTACTTCGTGGGGCGTCGCCAGTCCGAGGCCGCCCCGCTCCGCCGCTACAGCGTATTCCACTACGGCGGCTACGTCAGCAACTTCGACGGCGACCTGATCGGCCACTACTACGGCGGCGGCGCCTACGCGCAGTTCCAGAACCAGTGGTCGCTGAACCTGAACGTGAACGCGACGGGGCCGCAGAAGAACGACCGCCTCACGCGCGGCGGCCCGATCGCCGCCCGACCGACCGACGCCGGCATCAACGTGAGCCTGTCGACGGACCAGAGCCGGGTCGTCTCCGGCGGGGTCTTCGGGAGCCTCCGCTCCGAGTTCGCCAACGACTACGACGGCGCCCCGGCCGAGTACGACCGCTACGTCGGCGCCGAGGTGACGGTCCGCCCCAGCAACGCGCTCTCGATCTCGCTGGAGCCGGAGATGGGCTGGGAGCTCGACAACGACCAGTTCGTCGACCGCATCGCAGACCCCGCCGCCGCGTCCACCTTCGGCACGCGCTACGTCTTCGCCGACATCCGCCAGCTGTCGTTCAACCTCGGCCTCCGCGCCGACTGGACGTTCACGCCCGACCTGACGCTCCAGCTCTTCGCCCAGCCGTTCGTGACCACGGGCCAGTTCGCCAACCTCAAGGAGTTCCGCACGCCCGGCTCGTTCGACTTCGACGTGTACGGCGTCGCGCGCGGCACCGTGGACGAGGTGATCGAGGACGGCGCCGTGGTGGCCTTCGACGTGGACCCCGGCGACGGTGGCGCGGCGTTCCGGCTCGACAACCGCGACTTCAACTTCCGCTCGCTGCGCGGCAACGCCGTCCTGCGCTGGGAGTGGCGCCCGGGCTCGACGCTGTTCGCCGTCTGGCAGCAGCAGCGCACCCAGGAGGCGCGCTACGACGGCTTCGGGATCGGCGAGGAGATCGGCGAGGTCTTCCGCGCGCCAGTCGAGAACGTGTTCCTCCTCAAGGCGACCTACTGGTTCGGCCTCTGACCCGCTCCGCCTCGGCACCGAGGCGGGCCGGTGCGTAGTCTCCGGCGTGCCCGAGATCCGACTCCAGAACGACGCCGCGGCGAGGGTGGGGACCGCCCGCGTTCGCTGCGGCGACATCCGGGAGCGGACGCCGGACGACTCCGGCGCTCGGCAGGGTGGCCTCAGCGCTCGCCTCATCCTGCCCGATGGCGACGAGGTGACCGTCTGGCTGCGCTCGCGCGTCGAGGTCGGCGGGAGGGCCTGGTTCGTCACCGACCTGTCGACCGAGGGCGTGACCCTCTTCGCACCCGACGAAGCCCCCGACGCTCCCTCGCCACGCCGACGCCCGACCCCGCCTCAGCTGATTGAGGGCGTCGACTGGTCGCGGGTCGGCTTCGCGTCGCTCGTCGCCCGGGCCGCTCGCGGGCTGGAGGTCACCCGCTTGCAGCGCGACGACCGTTCCCCCGTCGACGGGCTCATCCGCGCGTGGCAGCAACTCGGCGCGTCGCCGGAGCTCCGAGACGGCCTCTCCGACGCCATCGGGCACCACGCGAGGTCCGGCGATCTCGGAGCGATCACCCTGACCCTGCGGTTCTTCTCGTCGTGCCCGACGGCCTCCGGGGGCGACGTGTTCGCAGACCTCGCCCTGGCCGGTACGGGCCGGGAGGCACCCGACCCACGGTCGGAGAGGGGCGGCACCCTGTACGGCGCCCTCGTGCACGCCGCGTGCGTCTGGCGCTACGGAGGCGAGACGCCCCCGGCGGTCGTCGAGGCGGCCTGCGCCGAGGCCCTGAGCGGGGCGAACCGAGACGTCCTCCTGGCCCTCGTCGACCTCGCGCCCGACTGGTTCGAGACGCACACCGACCGGCTCCTCGCCCTCTACCCGGGCGGCGTCGGCGCGATCTGGAAGTCGCTCGTGGCCCACGGCATGGCGCCCCTCGCCGCCGTCGACCGCGTGCTCCCCCACGCCGACGACCACGGACGCCGCAGCCTGCGCATCGTGATCCAGTACCGGCGCAGCCTCGACGCCCCAGCGCGCTCCGCCCTGCTCGCGCGGCTGGGCTGAGCGCGCGGCGTCGGGCACGTTCGCCTCGGTGCCGTCGGGGGTGCCGTCGGGGAGTTCCGGAGCGCGGCCGAGGCGGGGGGACACGCCTCCTGGCGTCCGGCCGCCGGTACCTTCGGGCATGCGATACAGTGGTCACGAGTGGTTCCCCTGCCGGTACGCCTGGCTGCCCAAGGCCGTCCGCGCGCTGGCCGACGATTCGGGCGCGCTGCGCGACACGGAGGGCGCCGTCGAGCGGCTCGGCATCGGCAAGAACATGGTCCGCGCGCTCGTCTTCTGGGCGACCGCGATGGGCGTCATCGAGGCGACCGACGAGGGCCACGCGGTGACGCCGTTCGGCGAGGCCGTCTTTGGCGACGGCGGCCTCGACCCGTTCCTGGAGGACATCCGGACGCTGTGGCTGTTGCACTGGCGCGTCGCCACGACCGAGGACCCGCTGTTCGCGTGGGACTTCCTGCTCAACCGCTGGCACCGGCCCGAGATCGTGCGCAGCGTCGTCCTGCCCGAGTTCATCCGGGAGGCCAACAGCGGCGCGCGGCAGTATTCCGAGACGACCCTAAGGCAGCACTTCGACGTGTTCATGCAGGTCTACACGCCCGTCGGCCGGACGCGCGCCGGGGCGGGGGAGGACCACCTCGACAGCCCGCTCGTCGAGCTCGGCTTGATCGAGACCGTCGGCGAGCGGACCGTCGGCGCGAAGCGCGAGCCGGTCTACGCCTTCCGTCGCGAGGCGCGGCCCGAGATCCCGCCCGCCCTGTTCGCCCTATGCCTCGCCGACTTCTGGCGGACGCGCGCGCCCTCGGACCGGACGCTGTCGTTCCGCGACGTGGCCATCGCGCCGGGCAGCCCCGGCCAGATCCTCAAGCTCCCCGAGGCGGACGTTCGCGACCGCCTCGAATCCGTCGCCGCCGACACCGACGGGGTCTTCGGCTACCAGGAGTCGGCCGCGCTCGCGCAGGCCACCCGGCCCGCCTCGACCGACGTGACTGACCCCGCCCTCGTCCTCGATCTGCTGCAGCGGGTCTACGCACCCGCCCTCGTCGCGTGAGCGCCTCCGCCCTCCTCGCCCCGCCCGCCCGCTTCCTGCGGACCGCCCACCTCGAACGCGACTTCGGCACCGCCGGCGCGCTCGACGGCTACGTCCCCACGCCGCACGTCCGCGACGTGGCCGCTCGGATCGGCGCCGGGCTCGGGGCCGACGGAAGCCGCGCGTGGCGCGTGACGGGCGACTACGGGACCGGCAAGTCCTCGTTCGGGCTCGCGCTCGCCCACGTCCTGTCGGCCGACGGCGACGACCTGCCGGACCTCCGCCAGGCAGTTCGAGGCGCGCTCGACGGAGCGCCCGCGCCCCGCCTGTTGCCCGTCCTGCTGACCGGCTCGCGCGAGGGGATGGCCCCCGCCCTCGCCGGTGCGCTGACCGCCGCCCGCAGCCGCCTCGGTGTGGCACCGGGCACCCTCGACCTGTTCGACGGGACCGACGCCGACGTGCTCGGTCTGCTTCAGGAGACCGTCGACGCGGCGGCCGCGCACGACGCCTGGGACGGCGTGCTGCTCGTGATCGACGAGCTGGGCAAGTTCCTCGAACACGCCGCGCTCCACCCCGACCGCGTCGACGTCCACCTGCTCCAGCAACTCGCCGAGGCGGCCGACCGCAGCGGCGACGCGCCGCTCGTGGTGGTCGGGATGCTGCACCAGGGCTTCGGCGCCTACGCCGAGGCACTGACGCGGAGCGCGCAGCAGGAGTGGGAAAAGGTCGCCGGGCGGTTCGCGGAGGTCCTGTTCGACCAGCCCCTCGAACAGGTCGCCGACCTCGCCGCCCGCGCCCTCGGCACCGACCCGTCCGCCGTCCCCGACGCCACGGCCGACGCGGCGCGCCAGGCGATGACCGCGGCCGTCGCCCTCGGCTGGTACGGCCCCGGCGCCTCCGCCGACGCGCTTCGGGACACGGCCCCCGCGCTCTACCCGCTCCACCCGACCGCGCTCCCGGTCCTGGCCCGCGCGACGCGCCTCTACGGCCAGAACGAGCGGTCGCTGTTCAGCTTCCTGCTCTCCGCCGAGCCCGCCGGGCTCCGCGAAGCCGCCGAGGCGGCCGACCTCGGCACGTTCTTCGGGCTGGACGCGCTCTATGACTACGTGGCGACGGCCTACGGCCACCGCATCGCGGCCCGGAGCGCGCGGAGCCACTGGTCTGCCATCTCCGCGCTCGTCGAGTCGTTCCCCGGGAGCGCCGACGACCTCGCCGTGCTCAAGGCCGTCGGGTTGCTCAACCTGCTCAACACCGACCGCCTGCTCGCGACGCCCGAGGCGCTGGAGGCGGCCTTCGTCGGCACCGAGGTAGACGTTGCGGGGACGCTCGCGGCGCTCCGGACGCAGGGCGTCCTGTTCGACCGAGGCGCGCGGGGCGGGTTCAGCCTGTGGCCGCACTCCAGCGTCGACCTGGAGGCTGCGTTCCGATCGGCGCGCGAGGCGCTCGGGCCGGTCCGCTCGGTCGCCGCCCACCTCGCCGCGACCCTGAGCCCGCCGCCCATCGTCGCCCGGCGGCACTACATCGAGACCGGCACGCTGCGTCACGTCGAGGTCCGCCCGACGACCGTCGCCGGATTGGCCGATGCCGCGGCCCGACCGAGCGACTCCGACGCCGTCCTGCTCGTCGCCCTGTGCGACACGGAGCAGGAGCGGACGAAGGCGCTGGCTGCGGCGCGCGAGATCACCGACCCCGCCGTCGTCGTGCTCGTCCCGCGCCCGCTCGCCGGGTTGCGCGACGTGATCGAGGAGGAGGCCGCGTGGCGCTGGGTGACCACCCACACGCCCGCCCTCGGCACCGACGCCTACGCCGCCGAGGAGGCCTCCCGGCAGGTCGAGGCCGCCGCGACCGCGCTCGCCCGCCGCCTCGACGACGTGCTCGGCGTGACGACGGGCCGCGGCGCCGTCGGCGCCGACTGGCTCCACCTCGGGGAGCCGGCGAACGTGGCCGGGAGCCGCGCCGCACTCGCGTTCCTGTCCGACGTGTGCGAGGCCGTCTACCCCGACGCCCCGCGCGTCGCCAACGAACTCATCAACCGGGCCGCGCCTAGCTCGGCCGCCAAGTCGGCGCGGATCCGACTCGTCGAGGGCGTCCTCGACCGCGCGCACCGGCCGATGCTCGGCCTGTCCGAGACGGCCTTCCCCCCGGAGAAGGCGATGTACCTCTCCATTCTGCGTGCCGGGCGCCTCCACCGGGAAGTCGACGGGGCGTGGGGCTTCCACCTGCCCACCGAGGCGGACGACCCCGCGCACCTCCGCCCCGCGCTCCTCCACCTTCGCGACCGGCTCCTGGCCGACGACCTCGCCAAGGTGCCCGTCCTCGACCTGTTCGCCGCGCTCGCCGCGCCGCCGTTCGGGGTCCGCGAGGGCCTGCTGCACCTGCTGCTGGCCGTATTCGTCCGCATCTACGAGCGCGACGTGGCGCTCTACGAGGACGGGGTTTTCTCGCGCCGCGCCACGCCCGAGCAGTTCCAGCGGCTCGATAAGGCGCCCGAGCGGTTCGCGCTCCAGTTCTGCGCCGTCGAGGGCGTCCGCGCCGACGTGTTCGGGACGCTGCTCGACGTCGTCGGTGCCGACGGGCCGACGGGCGGCGACCTCGACGTGCTCGGCGTGGTGACGCCGTTGTGCGTGTTCGCCGCCGAGCTTCCCGAGTACGCGCTCCAGACGGCGACCGTCCCGCCCATCGCCCGCGCCGTCCGCGAGACGCTGCTGGACGCGCGCGAGCCCGCGACCCTGCTCTTCGCCGACCTGCCCGCCGCCTGCGAGGTTTCGCCCGACGATCCGGCCGCGTTCGTCGCCGTCCTGCGCGACGCCCTCGACGCCTTGCGCGCGGCGACGCCCGAACTCCGCGCCCGCGTCGGCGCCCGTGTCGCCCAGGCGTTCGACCTCGGCGACACGATGGACGAGGCCACCCGCGTCGCCCTCGGGGCCCGCGCCGCCGCCGTCCTCGGGGCCGTGCAGGACCGCGACCTCAAGGCCTTCGCCGGCCGCCTCGCGGACGCCGGACTGAGCCTCGACCGCTGGATCGACTCCGTCGCGGCGCTCGTCGCCGCCAAGCCGCTCGCGCGCTGGACCGACGACGACGAGGCCCGCTTCGGCGCCGACCTCGCCCGCCGCGCCGCGCGCTTCCTGCGCACCGAGGCCGCCGTCTTCGCCACCCTCGACGGCTCCGGCGACGGCGCCCCGTCCGGCGTCGCCGCCGTCCGCTTCGGCGTCACCGAGGCCGACGGGCGCGAGACGATGCGCGTGCTGGTCGTCCGCGACGGCGAGGCCGCTCGCCTCGACGCGCTCGTGGACCAGGTCGAGGCCGACTACCGCGGCAAGAGCCGCCTCGAACTGCTCGCCGCCGTCCGCGCCCTCGGCCGCATTCTATCGGACGACGCCCCCGACGAGACCTAGCCTCTGGCCGGTCCACCGTCGACCTTCCCGTACGGACACACCGCCGGTGTGTCCCTCCCGACTCCCTCCCCCCGAGGTGGCCCCGTGCCTGAGCCCCGCCACATCCTCTCCCTCTCCGGCGGCAAGGACTCCGCCGCGCTGGCCGTGTACCTCCGCGACCGCGTCCCGGAGATGGAATACGTCTTCCACGACACTGGCCACGAACTGCCCGAGACGTACGACTACCTGGCCCGCTTGGAGGCGTTGCTCGGCCAGCCCATCATCCGCACGACCGACAACCTCGCCGATCCCTTCGAGCACTGGCTCACCATCTACGGCGGCATGCTGCCGTCCAACCACCGCCGGTGGTGTACCAAGATGATGAAGCTCAAGCCGTTCGAGGACTACGTCGGCGACGACCCCGTCGTCAACTACGTCGGCCTCCGCGCCGACGAGCGGCTGCGCGAGGGCTACATCTCCACCAAGCCCAACATCACCGCCGTCTACCCCTTCCAGGACGACGGGCTCGTCAAGGAAGACATCGTTCAGCTTCTCGAAGAGTCCGGCCTCGGGATGCCGCCCTATCTCGACTGGGGCCGCTCCCGGTCCGGCTGCTACTTCTGCTTCTACCAGCAGAAGGTCGAGTGGGTGCGCCTCAAAGAGGCCCACCCCGACCTGTTCGACAAAGCCAAGCGCTACGAGGAGTCGAGTATTCAGAACGGCGAGGCCTTCTACTGGTGCCGCACCGAGCCGCTCTCGGAACTGGAGAAGCCCGAGCGGATGGCCGAGATCAAGGCCAAGGCCGAGGCCAAGGCCAACGCTCCCCGTCGCGCCACCCGTCTCGTCGAGACCCTGGGCGGCATGGACGTGGCCGAGGAGGAGCGCGAAGGCTGCCTGATCTGCTTCCTCTAGCGAATGTCCCCGATGCTCTCTTGTTGTCATCCTGAGCGAGCGCAGCGAGTCGAAGGATCTCTACCGGGCGCGGCGCTCCAACCCCGCCCGCCTCGGTACCGAGGCAGACCATGACGCGCGAACAAGTCCTCGCCCTCTTTGAAAGCATCAAGCGCGGACGGACGCGTGGTGGAGGCCGAGCGCTGAACAAGCCGCTCCTGCTTCTCCATGCCCTCGCCCGGTTTGCCGATGGCGATGAACGGCTGCGCTTTACGGAGATCGAGGACGCCGTCAAGCGATTGCTCATCGACTTCGGGCCGGCAGACGGCCCGTACCACGTCTCTTATCCCTTCTGGCGCCTCCAGAACGACGGCCTCTGGGTCGTCGAGAATGCGGACGCCGTCGAGGAAAACGCCTCCGGCGACCCCAGGAGCCTCGTCGCCCTCCGTGAACTCGACCCCGTCGGACGCTTCACGGACGAGGTCGCCGACGCGCTCCGTACGGATCCCAGCCTCGTCGGTGAGCTGATGGATGGGATCCTCGCCGACGAATTTCCCAGCGAGGCCTACGACGACGAGGTCCGGACGGCCATCGGCTTCGACCGCGACCCGCCCTCCGATGTGATCCTCACACGACGGCGACGACGTGACCCCACGTTCCGCAAGCGTGTGCTCGATGCCTACGAACACCGCTGCGCCGTCTGTGGCTTCAGCGCCATGGTCGGCGACGCTCACATCGGCCTCGACGCCGCCCATGTGAAGTGGCACCAGTACGGCGGGCCAGATGAGGTCCCCAACGGACTCGCGCTCTGTGCCCTCCACCACCGCCTTCTCGACCGCGGCGCCTTCACTGTCACCGCATCGGGCTCCCGAGAGCGGGTCGTCGAGGTGTCTGAGCGGGCGCGCGGTAACGAAGGGTTCCAGCAGTGGATGCTTGCCTACCACGGCCAGCCCCTCTCAGAGCCTGTCCGCACCGAGTACCGCGTCTCGGAGCCCGCAACCGTGTGGCATCAGAAGCAGGTCTTCAAGGGTCTGCCCCGCACCTAGCCTCACCTCGACCCCGAGGCGGACCGAGCCGCACCCCGGCGACCCAGCCCTCGCCGCGCCCGACGATCACCAGCCTGCGTCCCGCACGCTGCAGCCTTGGGTGCACGGCCTGGAGCCTCGTTCTCACAGCCTAGAGAGGCGTTCTCACGTCCTGAAGCACCGTTCTCACGTCCTGAAGCACCGTTCTCACGTCCTAGAGCACCATTCTCACGTCCTGAAGCACCGTTCTCACGGCCTGGAGCCTCGTTCTCACGCGCTCGAGCGCCACTCTTGCGAGGGAGAGCGGGTCTCCCACCACCTGGAGCGCCGTCCCGACGCCCACCAGGCCCAGAGACACTGCACCCGAGACCGACTCGACCAGCTCAAAACCTCATTCCGAGGTTAGATCGCAGGGGAATGCGGGTCTAAGAAGACCCACAAGCCCCCATGTCCCATGACCGACCTCCAGACCAACCGATACGACATGCACCGGGCCGTCCTCGGCGTCCTGGACACCCACGCTGATGCCTGGACCGCCGTCCCGGCCATGCAGGACCTCCGCGACCGCCTCGCCGACCTCATCGCTCAGACCCGAAGTGCCGCCCAGGCCCAGACCCGCACCTCCGAGGGCGCGACAGCCGTCAAGGCCGACCTCCGCGACGCCGTCGCCGACCGCTCCTGGCGCCTCGCCCAGGCCGTCGCCGCCTGGGCCCGCGCCAACGACCGTCCCGACGTGGTCGCCGCCGTCACGCTCTCCGCCCGCGAGTTTGCCGCCCTCCGCGACGCGGCCCTCGCCGACTACTCCGAGGTCGTCGTCGCCGAAGCACGCCTCCACCTCCCAACTCCCGAGGCCGACCCCACCACCGGCCTCGGCGCCTACGGTGTCACCGCCGCCTTCGTAGACGCCCTCGACGCTCTCGACGACGAGTTCGCCGCCGAACTCTCCAACCCGCGCGAAGCCATCGTCGCGCGCAGCGGCGCCACCCGCGCCATCGCCGTCGCCACCCGGCAGGCGCAGGCCCTCCTGCGGAGCGAGATGGACCCCACCGTCGCCTTCCTCGCCCCAGACGCACCCGCCTTCGCCGCCGACTACCGCAACGCCCGCACCATCATCGACCGGGGCCGCGGCCCCGGTGACCCCGGCCCCGACGACCCCGAGACGCCGTAGTCACGCCGGGCCCCGATGAAAGAACGCGACCCCAGGGCCCCTTTGCAGCGCGCCGTAGCTGCGGAGGGGCCCGTTCTGTGTCGAGCCTCCGGCCGCGTCGCGCAGGGGGAGACCAGAGGCGCGAATCCGTCCGGCCCTGGTCATTCCGTCTAGGAGACCTGGGCACCGGGACCCCGCCGCGCTAGACGGGACCGATAGAGCCCAAGCCCTACCGACTCGCGCCGACGCGCTACCGGCGCGCCCGCCAGACCCCGCTCAGGCCCGCAGAGGCCCCCGCCCACCCGAGGCACGAGCCTTGGAAGGAGGACCATCGCCCCGACCTCCCCCGCGATGTTCGTCCGCCTCCTCGTCCTGCTCGCCCTCGCCGTCTCGGCCCGCGCGTCCGCCCAGGCGCCCGTGTCCCTCGCCGACGCCCTCGGCGCGGCCCGCCAGCAGAGCCCGGAGGTCGCCCTGGCGGGCGAGGCCATCGCCGGGGAGCGCGCCAACCTCCGCGCCGCCGCGAGCGCCTTCGACCCCCAGCTCTACGGCAGCGTCGGTGGCGGGCAGGCCGCCACCCCGAACCGCTCCTTCCAGGGCACCACGCCCGTCCTCGCGACCGCCGGGAGCGGCTACCAGCAGGTCGAGGTCGGCGTGCAGCGCCAGTACCGCTCCGGGCTCGCGCTGACCCCGCTCGTCCAGATGACGCGCACCGCCGCCGACGGCACCTCGGCCTTGCTCGAAACCACCGCCGGGGTCTCGCTCGCCTACCCGGTCCTCGGCGGGCGGGAGCGCAACACGGCCCTCGCCGCCGAGGACGCCGCCGGGCAACGCATCTCCGCCGCCCGCGCCGACCTCGACCGCGCCGCCGAGACCGCCGCCGCCGCCGCCGCCGTCGCCTACTGGGACTACGTCGGCGCGGTCCGCATCCAGGAGGCGCTCCAGGTCGCCGAGGCCCGCGCCGCCCGCCTCCTCGCCGACACCGAGGCCCTGGTCGCCGCCGACGAGCGCCCCGCCGCCGACCTCGTCGCCCTCCGCGCCGACCTCTCCCGCCGCCGCGCCGCCCGCCTCTCCGCCGACCAGTCCGTCTACGACGCCCGCCAGCGCCTCGGCCTCGCTATGGGCGGCACCGCCGCCGACGCCGACGCCCTCGGCCCGGCCGCCGACGCCCTTCCCGAGGTGCCTGCGACCGTCGAGGTGGACGAGGCCGCGCTCGTCGCCCGCGCCCTCGACGCCCGCGCCGACCTCCTCGGCGCCGACCTCCGCGTCCGCGCCCTCGACCGCGAGACCGCCGCCGCCACCGCCGACCTCCGTCCCTCCGTCGACGTGGTCCTCGACGCCGGCTACACGACGCTCAGCGAGGGCGCCGCGGCGCAGTTCCTCCCTGTCGGCGGCGCCTCGCGTGGCGGTCGCGTCGGCGTGTCGCTTCGCGTCAACCGGCTCGGCAGCGGCATCACCCGCGCCACCACCGAGCGCCAGCGCGCCACCCGCGAGCGCCTCCGCATCGCCCGCGACGACCTCGCCCGCCGCATTCGCGCCGACGTGGCGGGGGCCATCGCCAGCCTCCGCAGCGGCGCCGCCGAGGTGTCCCAGACCCGCGAGGCCGTCGCCCTCTACCAGGAGGCCGTCGAGAACGAGCGCCTCCGCCTCCGCCTCGGCATGGGGACGCTCTTCGACGTGCAGATCGTCGAGGAACGCCTCGCCAACGCCCGCACGTCGGCCGTCCAGGCGGAGGTGCGCTACGCGCAGGCGCTCGTCCGCCTCCACGCCGCCGTCGGCGCCCTCGGCCCCGCCGCCGACCTCTGCACCCTCCCTGCGGCCCCCTGACGCCTCGCCCCTGACGGCCCCCGCCTCTCGCTTCTCGCCTCCGTCCCCATGAACGCCAACATCTTTCGCAAGGTCTCGATCGACCGGCTCTCCTCGCCCGAGCAGCTCGACCAGCTCCTCCGCCTCACCTCCGCGCGGGCATGGATCGGGCTGACGGCCTTCGGCGCCCTCATCGCGGTCGCCCTCGTGTGGGGCGCCTTCGGGACGCTCCAGACGCGCGTCCACGGCACCGGCGTCCTGATCCGCACCGGGGGCGTGTTCGACGTGTCCACGACCGTTGGCGGCCGCGTCACCGACGTGTCGGTGCGCCCCGGCACGCACGTCCGCGAGGGCCAGGTCGTCGCCCGCATCGAGCAGGCCGACCTCGCCGACGCCGTCGCCCAGGCCCGCGACCGCGTCGCGGATCTCCGCCACCAGGAGGCGCAGGCGCTGGCGCTCGCCTCCCAGGAGGCGGGGGCCTCGAACGCGCTCCGCAGCCAGCAGCGCGCCGCCGCCGCCGTCGAACTGCGCAGCGCCCGCGAGCGGAGCGGCTGGCTCCGCGAGCGGATCGCGTCCCAGCAGGAGCTCCTCGCCCAGGGCCTGGTCACCGACCAGACCGTCCAGGCCACCCGCCGCGAGCTCCAGGTGACGCTGGAGCAGATCGAGCGCCTCGAGACCGAGCGCGACGGCGTCGGCGCGCAGGCGCTCACCGACCAGAGCCAGCGCGCCCGCGAGGCGACCCAGCTCCGCCTCCAGGTGCTCGCCGCCGAGCGCGACGTGGAGCGGTTGGAGGCCCAGTACGAGCGCGCCATCGAGGTCACGGCGCCCTACACGGGCCGCGTGCTGGAGGTCGTCGTCAACGCGGGCGACCTCGTCGGGCCGGGCGCCTCGCTGGCGCGGCTGGACCGCGAGGGCCGCGACGTGCAGTCGCTGGAGGCCGTCCTCTACGTGCCCGCCCAGGACGGCAAGCGCCTCCGCCCCGGCATGCCGGTCCAGCTGGCCCCCACCACCTTCAAGCGCGAGGAGTTCGGCACCGTCCGCGCCCGCGTGACCTCGGTCTCGGACTTCCCCGCCACCCAGGAGGGCATGATGCGGACGCTCGCCAACGCCAACCTCGTCCAGGCGCTCTCCGGCGGCGCGGCCCCCTACGAGGTCTATGCCAGCCTCGAACTCGACCCCGACACGCCGACCGGCTACGCCTGGTCCTCATCCGGCGGACCCGACGCGACGCTCCAGAGCGGCACCGTCGCCGCGGCCACCGTCGCCGTCGAGCAGCAGCGCCCGCTCGCCCTCGTGATCCCTGCGCTCCGCCGCTGGACCGGCGTCGGCGGCTGATCCGCTCCGTCACCGCCTCCGACCGCTCCTAGCACTCGCCTCCCATGCGCGCCACCGCCGCTGTCCGTCTCCGCCCGCGCTCCCGCGACGCCGCCCCGGCGCGCGAGGCCATCGACCGGCTCCGCCGCCGCCTGCCCGGACCCCTCGGCCTGCCCGAGGGCCCGCGCCCCGCCAAGCGCGTCCGCGTGCCGACCGTGCTCCAGATGGAGGCCGTCGAGTGTGGCGCCGCCGCCCTCGCCAAGGTGCTGGCCTACTTCGGCAAGATCGTCCCGCTGGAAGAGGTTCGCCAGGCGTGCGGCGTCTCGCGCGACGGCTCCAAGGCCAGCAACGTGCTCAAGGCCGCCCGCGGCTACGGCCTCGTCGCGAAGGGCTACAAGCGCGAGCCCGAGGCGCTGAAGACGGTCCAGGGGCCCGCCATCCTGCACTGGAACTTCAACCACTTCCTGGTGCTGGAGGGATTCAAGGGCGGCAACGTCTACCTCAACGACCCGGGCATGGGGCCGCGCGTGGTCACCGAGGCGGAGTTCGACGAGGCGTTCACAGGCGTCGTGCTCACCTTCGAGCCCGGCCCCGACTTCGAGCCCGGCGGCCGGAAGCGGACGCTCGCGGCGTCGCTGGGGCCCCGCCTGCGCGGCAGTGAGATGTCGCTGCTCTACGTCATCGTGGCGGGCCTGCTGCTCGTGGTGCCGGGCCTGGTGGCGGCCATCTTCTCGAAGGTCTTCGTGGACTCGGTCCTGGTCGGTGGCAACATGGACTGGCTGCGGCCGCTCCTGCTGTTCATGGGCACGACAGCGGCCGTCGCGGCAGGCCTGACGTGGCTCCAGCGCTCGGCGCTGCTGCGGCTGGAGACGAAGCTGGCCGCCTCCACCTCGGGCCAGTTCTTCTGGCACATCCTGCGGCTGCCGTTCTCGTTCTTCACCCAGCGCTTCGCCGGCGAGATCGGCTCACGCGTGGCGATCAACGACAAGGTGGCGCGGATCCTCTCGGGCGAGTTGGCGACGACGGCGCTGAGCGTGGTCACGGCCATCTTCTACGCCGCGCTCATGATCCAGTACGACCTGGTCCTGACGCTGGCGGGCGTGGCCGTCTCTGCGCTCAACCTGTTCGCGCTCAAGGTGGTCTCGCGGCGGCGCAAGGAGGCCAACCAGCGGATGCTCTCCGAGCGGGGCAAGGTGCTCGGCGCAGCCATGGGCGGGCTCCAGACCATCGAGACGCTCAAGGCGTCGGGGGCCGAGGGCGACTTCTTCGCGCGCTGGGCGGGCTATCACGCCAAGGCGTCCAACGCGCAGCAGGAACTGGGGCTGTACAGCCAGGTGCTCGCCATCGTGCCGCCGGTGCTGGTGGCGCTCAACACGGCCATCGTGCTCGGCCTCGGCGCCCTCCGGGTCATGGACGGCGAAATGACGATGGGCATGCTGGTCGCCTTTCAGGCGCTGACGGCCTCGTTCATCGCGCCCGTCAACCAGCTTGTCGGGCTGGGCGGCACGCTGCAGGAGGTGGAAGGCGACCTCGGCCGCCTCGACGACGTCCTGCGCGCGGCGCCCGAACGCCCGGCCGACCCCGCCGGACACACTACCGAGGTGGCCGGGAGCGGTGACGGCACGGCCGTGGGCTTGCCCGCCCCGCCCGTGGTCGTCCGCCCGAAGCTGGACGGGCGGCTGGAGCTGCGTGGCATCACGTTCGGCTACAGCCCGCTGGAGGCGCCGCTCATCGAGGGCCTCGACCTGGCGCTCGAGCCCGGCCAGCGGGTCGCGCTCGTCGGCGGCTCGGGCAGCGGCAAGAGCACCGTCGCAAAGCTGGTCTGTGGTCTCTACCAGCCGTGGTCCGGCGACATCCTCCTCGATGGCGTGCCCCGTGCCCAGGTGCCCGTCGGCGCGCTCGTCAACTCGTTCGCCTTCGTCGACCAGGACATCTTCCTCTTCGAGGGGACCGTCCACGACAACCTGACGCTGTGGGACACGGCGGTCGAGGACGCGGCGGTCGTCCGCGCGGCCCGCGACGCCTGCATCCACGATGCCATCGCCGAGCGGCCGGGGGGCTACCACGGCCACGTCGAGGAGGGGGGGCGCAACTTCTCGGGCGGCCAGCGCCAGCGCGTCGAGATCGCCCGCGCGCTCGTCGGCGACCCCTCGCTGCTCGTCCTCGACGAAGCCACCAGCGCCCTCGACCCGGCCACCGAGGCGGTCATCGACGACGCCATCCGACGTCGCGGCTGCACCTGCCTCATCGTCGCTCACCGCCTGAGCACCATCCGCGACTGCGACGAGATCGTGGTCCTCGACGGTGGCAAGGTGGTCCAGCGCGGCACCCACGACCAGATGGCCGCCTCGGATGGGCCCTACGCCGATCTCATCTCGACCTATTGATGCGCGCCCAGTGAACTGCCTCGTCACGAGAAGAGAAGGAGGGCACTAGACCGAGGCCCAACTCTCTTCTCCTCCGCATTCCATATGAACGGACGCTGATCCCCACGCCGTACGCGCCCCGACTCCTCTCCCCATGACTGCCCCGACGCTCTCCGCCCCCTTCTCGCTCACCGGCATCGCCGACGCCACCCGCGTCGCGTCGGGGCATGTGGACGTGTTCGCCGTGCGGACCGACTCGGCTGGGACGCCCGTCGGCCGCCGCCGTCATGTCTGCCGACGGGCCGCGGGCGAGGCCTTCTTTCCCGTGCCGAGCGGGCGCATCGCGCTGCTGGCCGTGCCGTCGTCCGGCGCCGAGATGGTGCCCGTCGATCGGATGGTGGTCGACGTGGCGGCGCTCGTGGAGTCCTGGGTGACGGCCCTCGGCGAGGGCGTGTTTGATGGGACGCCACCCAAGGAGTCGGTGCGGCCGGTGCCGGGTGAGGTGCTGGAGGTCGAGGCGGGGGCGGCGCTCCGGAGCCGCGACCAGCTCGTGTGGGTCCGGTTCGAAGAGGGCGGGGCGACGCTGGGCGGGCGGCCCGAGCTGTCCACGAACGGCCGCGCCGTGCCCGTCGGCGCGCGTCCCTGGCTCGTGACCACGGCGCCCACGGTCGCGCACGTCGCCAGCACCGCCGAGCGGCTCGCCGAGGCGGGCCTGGACGCCGACCTGGACGCCTTCCACGGCTTGGTCCTCAACGCGCTGGCGGCCGACGAGGACCGGGGCCTGGCGGCCGAGGGCGCCCGTGCCGCACGCCGCGCCGAGGGCGCCCGCGCGGCCCTCGCCGAGGGATCGAGCCACCTCGCGTCCATCCTCCTGCCCAACGCCGACGCCGTGGAGGCCGAGGCGGCTGACGCCCTGATGACGGCCGCCATGCGCGTCGGGCGCGCACTCGGCGTCGAGATCGAGGCGCCGCCGGCGCGCGACCTGGCGGCCCGCCGCGACCGCGTCGGCGAGATCGCGCGGGCGTCGCGGCTGCGCGTCCGCAAGGTGGTTCTCTCGGGTGACTGGTGGCGCGCCGACGTGGGCCCGGTGCTGGGCATGGCGATGCCCGAGGGCGCCGGTCAGGCGCCGCGCCCGGTCGCGCTCCTCCGGCGGAAGGGCAAGACGGTCCTGCTCGACGGCGCGGACCAGACCGTCGTGACCGAGGCCGTCGCCGACCGCGTGCACCCGGTCGCGTTCACGTTCTACCGGCCGTTTCCGGACCGCGCGCTCTCGGCGCTGGACGTGGCGCGGTTCGGGCTGGCGGGCGGGTCCCGCGACCTCGGCGCCATCCTGGCCGTGGGGCTGGTCGTCGGCCTGCTGGGCCTGCTGACGCCGTACGTCACCGGCGAGCTGTTCCAGACGGCCATCCCCGAGGCCGACCGCGGGCTCCTGTTCCAGCTGATCGGCGCGCTGGTGGCGTCGGCCCTGGGCACGGCGGCGTTCCACGCCACGCGCGGGCTGGCGCTGCTGCGGCTGGAGAGCCGCATGGACGTGACCGTCCAGGCCGCCGTCTGGGACCGGCTGCTCAAGCTGCCGACGGGCTTCTTCCGCCGGTTCACGGCGGGCGAACTGGCCAGCCGCGCGGGCGCCATCAGTTCCATCCGCCAACTTCTCTCGGGCGCGACCATCACGTCGCTGCTGAGCGCCGTGTTCTCGGTGACGTACGTCGGGCTGATGCTGTGGTACAGCGTCACGCTGTCGCTGTGGGCGATCGGCCTGACGGGCATCGCCCTCACCTGTACGCTCGTCGCGTCGTGGGTCCAGTTGCGGCACCAGCGCGAGGTGTCCGAAGTACAGTCGCGCCTGCAGGGCCGCGTGCTCCAGTTCCTGACCGGCCTCACCAAGCTGCGCGTGGCGGGTGCCGAGGCGAAGGCGTTCTCGCACTGGGCGCGCGACTTTGGCCGCCAGCGGGCGCTGCAGGTCCGCGCCAAGCGCTCGGCCAACGGGCTGGGCACGTTCAATGCGGCGTTCCCCATCGTGTCGTCGCTGGTGCTGTTCGCCGTTGTCGCCTCGGGCGACGAAGGGCCGCTGCTGCCCATCGGCACGTTCGTGGCCTTCCATGCCGCCTACGCATCGTTCACGGCGGCCGTGCTGTCGCTCTCGGGCGCCTTTACGTCCGTGCTGATGGCGATCCCGCTCTACGAGCAGGCCGAGCCCATCCTGACGGCGCTGCCTGAGGTGGACGCCACCAAGGCCGACCCCGGCGAGCTGACCGGCCGCCTCGGCGTCGAGCACGCCACGTTCCGCTACGACCCCGAGGGCTCGCCGATCCTGCAGGACGTGACCATCCGCGCTGAGCCAGGCGAGTTCGTGGCGCTGGTCGGGCCGTCGGGGTCGGGCAAGAGCACCGTGCTGCGGCTGCTGCTGGGCTTCGAGACGCCCGAGGCAGGCGCCGTCCTCTACGACGACCACGACTTGGCCGAGATCGACGTGCAGGCCGTCCGCCGCCAGCTCGGCGTGGTGCTCCAGAGCGGCGGCCTCATGCAGGGCGACCTGTTCACCAACATCGTCGGCTCTAGCGGCGCCACCCACGACGACGCCTGGGAGGCCGCCCGCATGGCGGGCTTCGACCGCGACGTGCAGAAGATGCCGATGGGCATGCACACCGTCGTCAGCGAGGGCGGCACCACGCTCTCGGGCGGCCAGCGGCAGCGCCTCATGATCGCCCGCGCCATCGTCGGCAAGCCCCGCCTCCTCTTCTTCGACGAGGCGACCTCCGCCCTCGACAACCACACCCAGGCGACGGTCTCCCGCAGCCTGGAGGCCCTGGAGGCCACCCGCATCGTCGTCGCCCACCGGCTCTCGACGATCCAGAACGCCGACCGGATTTACGTGATCGACCGTGGTCGCGTGGTCCAGGAAGGCACATACGACGAGCTGCTCGCGGTGCCCGGCCTCTTCGCCGACCTCGCCGCCCGCCAGCTCGCCTGACATCGACTCATTTCTCTCCACCATCCACCTCAGAGGAAGCCATGCGTCCCGCACGACTCTCTTTTCCCGCTAGCGCGGCGGCCCTCCTCGCCCTCGCGCTCTTTACCTCGGCCTGTGGGCCGGACGACCCCGCCACGCTCCGTGCCGAACGGGCGGCCCAGGCCGAGGGCGACCTCGTGGTCGGCGTCGCCTGGCCCTGGGAGGCGCGGACCGCCGGGCTCTACGCCGAGGGCCTCGACATGGCCGTCGAGGAGGTCAACGCCAACGGCGGCGTGCTCGGGCGCCCGCTCCGGCTCGTCCGCGGCGACGACGACGAGTCGGTCGACGGCGGTCGGCTGGTCGCCCAGCGCTTCGCCGATGACCCGGACGTGGTCGCCGTCATCGGCCACCTCAACTCGCACGTCACGATCCCGGCGGCTGACATCTACGAGCGCGGCGGCCTGCTGATGCTCACGCCCGCGTCCACGGCGCCCGAGCTGACGCGCCGCGGACACCGCCGCATCTTCCGCAGCGTCCACGACGACGAGGACGTGGGCCGCCAGATGGTGGCCCTCGCGGCCGAGAACGGCTGGCGCCGCGTCTACGTGGTCTACGTCCGGACGTCCTATGGCGAGGGGCTCGCGACGGCGTTCGAGGCGGCCGCCACCGACAGCCGCGTCGCCGTCGTGGGCCGCGCGGCCTACGGTGCCGACGGCTCCGGCCTCGACGCGCTCGTCGGCGATGTCCGCCAGACGCGCGGCGCGCGCGGCGTGGACGCGGTCTTCCTGGCTGGCGTGCCGCCCGAGGCGGGTTCGGTCATCGCGGCGCTGAGGCGCGGCGGCGTGGGCGCGCCCATCTTCGGCGGCGACGCGCTCGACACGGTCGAACTGGTCGAGTCGGCCGAGGGCGCGGCCGAGGGCGTCTACGTGGCGAGCGTGTTCCACCCGGACGACCCGCGCCCCGAGTCGCAGGCCTTCCGCGTGGCCTTCGAGGCCCGGTACGGGACCGCGCCCGACTCGTGGGCTGCCCGTGGCTACGAGGCCGTCCGTGTGCTCGCGCAGGCCATGGAGGCGGCGGGCTCGGCCGCGCCGGACGCCGTCGCGGCGGCGCTCCGCGACGGCGGCCAGCTCAGCGGCATCACCGGCCCCTTTGGCTTCGACGACAAGGGGGATGTCGTGGGCAAGCGCCTCGTGACGGCGGTCATCCGGGGCGGCCAGTTCCAGTACCACAGTACGGGGGACATGGCCGCGACTCACGCCGAGGTTCCGATCCGCTCCACCAGCACTCCCGCGGGCGACTGACTTCGCCCCCGCCGACCTCTTCCGGCGAGGCGACGAAGAGGACCCCCACCCCGCTTCTTCCCTTATACCTACACGATCATGAGCAACGACCCCACGAACACCGCCGCCTCCGAGACCGAACTGTCCGACGAGGCCCTCGAGGCCGCCGCGGGTGGCGTCACGGGCGGTGGCGACACCGGCATCGTCGGCGGCTGCACGGAGCCCGACCTCGGCGGCGGCGCGTCCGGCGGCGGCGGCGACTTCGGCGGTGGCGGCGCCGGAGGTGGCTGGTAGGCCGCCTGCCCCGCCGTCCCATCGACCCTGGCCGGCCCCTGACCTGTTCGGGGGCCGGCTTCGTTCCACTCCCGCCATGATGCTCCCCAGCCCCCCTGCCGACCTCGCGCACCGGACGGACCGCCTCCGCCGCCTGGGCGCGGCGGAGGCCGACCTCGATACGCTCCTGGCCTACACCGACAGCCCTTTCACCTTCTCCGGCCCGCAGACCCTCGACGACGAGCCGTTCGTGTCGGCCTGGGAGGGCTACCTCGCCGAGGCCGAGGCAGGCGATGTGTTCGCGGTGCTCCAGCAGGCCATCGTCCAGCTCCGGTTTCCCGTTCGCGCGGGGATCGGAGACACCGAGGTGTACCGGGCGGCCACCCGTCGGGGAGACCTGGCCGCCCTCGGGCCCGACGGCCTGTTCGAAGGCGGCCTCCAGCTGGTCGCCCCGGACCGCCTTCGCCTGGAGCTCCAGCCGACCCCGGCGGGCCGGATTCCGGTCCTGACCGCTCCCGTGCGCGAGGATTTTGTCGCGCTTCTCCAGGCCCTGACGCGCCGGAACGAGCCCGTTCCCATCCCCGCATCGATGGGGGCGCTCATGGTGAGCGGGTACAACAACTGGGACCGCGTTCGGCGATACCGCCGCACGTGGGAGGCCTCCGGCGCGAAGGGCTCCTGGGAAGAGGCGTTCCAGGCCCTGATTCCACATCGAGCGCGGTACCAGGACCGATTCGTGCTGCTCAGCGAGGGCCCTTACGCGGGCGTCGCCGCCTCCGCCCTCGGCGTTGAGGAGGACGAGTGGATCCAGGTCTCCCACGTCATCCGGCGCGAGCACGAGTGTGCCCACTACTACACGCGCCGTGTGCTGGGCGCGATGACCTCCAACGCCTTCGAGGAGATGATGGCCGATGCGTATGGGGTGACCGTGGCCACCGGGAGATGGCGCCCGGACGCGGTCCGCCGCCTGCTCGGGCTGGCGGACACCGGAGGGCGGCCCCTCGACGGGGGGCGCATCTGGAACTACCAGGGCTCCCTCCGTCCAGACGCCTTCGCCGTCGTCGTCCGGCTGGTGGACGAGATCCTCGACGGCCTCGACGTGCCCGCGGAAGCGGGGGCATCGGCCGAGGCGGCCCACCTGCTCCGGCACCTCGCCGCCGAGTGCTACCCGAGCACCTCCAGCGCTCGCGAGGGTATCCCGCACTGAACGAGGCGGCCCTGGCCGTACCAGGCGCCCGAGGCGGGTAGGGAGAGCCTCAGAAGCCGGTCGCGGCCCATGCGATGACGAGGCCGCTGACGAAGGCGGCCAGCGAGGTGATCATCCCCGTCACCCTGGACCGGACCCACCCGCAGAGGCCGAGGGCGATCAGGAGCGCGTACATCCCCACCACCAGCAGGACCATGAGGGTGCGGCGGGGGACCACGGCCACCGTCACGTCCGGCGAGAACGAGAGGAGGGTGCCCATGATAGACGCGCACAAGAAGGCCGCCGCCGCGATGGCCGCGCTCGACACGAGCGCCGTGCCCAGGCCGCGTGGGCCCTCCGCCGTCAGGAGCGAGCTGAGAATCGAAAAGGAGAACCCTCCGAGAACGGCGCTCAGGAAGGCGAGCTGTCCAGCCGCCTCGCCGAGTTGGGCCAGTTCGTCAGGCAGAACAGGTTGCATGGAGGGGAGAGGGGACGGGCCCGAGTCTACGGCCCCGGGCAGCTGGAATCTACCGCTGCCTCACGCGTCGCATTCCGCTTCGACCCATCGAATGGCCGACTCGAGGACCGCGGGGCCCTCCGCGTCCACGTCGGGTGCGATCGGGCCCGCATATCGGCGGCCTGTCCGGTCCACGAACACACCGGTGGTCACGATCAAGAGTGCGCCATCGTCCAGCCGAACGGTCTGGTTTGCCGTCGGGACGCCGTATGTGGGCGAGCCGAAGCTCGCCGAGCGCGGGCGCCCCCGGAACGCGACGACGAGGGCCTCCGCCGAACTCGCCGTCAGGCTATCGGTCAGCACGGCCACCGGCGGCGTCCCGTCGAGGACCACAGGGGACTCGACGGTAAGCTGGGGGGCGGAGAGGGGGAGGATGCCCGCCAGGCGGAGGCGGAGCGAGACCTTTCCTCCGGCGTAGCGCCACCCCATGTCCGACGGCCCCGGCACGTCGATTCCTCCGGCCTCGCCCTCACCCACGAGCGGCCCCGTGCCGGCCAGCATGGGCCAGAGATCCCCGCCCTGGTTCCCGCGGAGGTCGAGGACCCAGCCGCAGGGCTCGTCGTCGGCCAGTTGGGCGAGCGCGCCGTGGATCGCCTCCGCGAGGCCCGACCGCCGCTCGGGGTCGTCGTAGATGGCCGTGCCCAGGCGGAGGACGGCCACGGAGCCCACGGATCGCCCGTCGACAGGCGGCCCCTGCTCGGCCCGGCTCGCGCTCCGGCCGGCCGCCACCTGATCCGCCGTCACGAACGCGCTGTGGCCGTCGCCGAGCGCCTCGACGGCGTGGCGGATGGCCGGGTACGTCTCGGCGGGGGAGTCGGCGTTTCGCGCCAGGTCTGCTACGGCGTCGAGGGCCTCGGCGTTGAGCCTGTCGGCGTGGAGGGCCTCCTCCTGGAGGATCGTCAGGGCCCGAACTAGGTAGGCCTCGGCCCCGGGGGTGATGTCGCCGAGGTCGCGGGAGCCGAGCGGATGTCTTGGCCCGCAGCCTGCGATCACCGCCAGCAGCGCGACGGTGAGCCAGGCCCGGCCGATTCGACTAGGACCAGGTGAGGAACGATGGCGCATGAGAGGGGGCGTGGAGGCGCAGCAGGACGAGGCCGACACCGGAGAGGCCGGTGTAGAGACCGGGGTCGAAATATCCGGCGCCGTACTGGGCGACGTACGTTCCGTCGGCCCGGAGAGTCAGCCGCGCGGCCATGCCGCGGGCCGCGTCGGCGAGGGGGCCGTGGCCGCCGGAAACCTCGAACGCCGCAGCGACCCGCCCGAACGCGCCGCAGCAGGCGTGGTCGCGAGGCTGGTCGGCCAGGTCGAGAAGCCGGGCGGCTGCCTCGGCCAGCGGCCCGGGGGCCTCGATGTCGGGACCGTCTCCGGAGGAGGCGAGCGCGAGAAGGACGCCTGCCGTCCCGTGGCACCACATGTCGGAGGCAGGCTCGGGCGCGGCTTCGGAATCGTCCAGCCGGTCCAACCGGATCCACGAGGCGGTCGCCGAATCCATCCGTGACTGGACGTAGCCGATCGCATCGGCGGCGGCGGCGGTGTGCCGCTCGGTCCCGGCCAGCGCCCCGACACGCCGGAGGGCGTCCGCGATGCCGGCTACCCCGTGGGCGTACCCGATCAGGACGCCCTCCTCGGCAGAGGGCCATACCGCATGGCCTCGGAGCGAGAGGCGCGCCTGCAGGAGCCGGTCCGCACACCGAACGGCGAGGTCCAGTGCCCGCGCGCTCCCGGTGAGCTCATGGACACGGCTGAGACACAGGGCCGCGCCCGCCGACCCGGCGATCACGTCCAGGGCCTCGTCGCGGTCGATGGCCTCGGGGTCAAGGTGGTCGAGGGCGTCGACGGATGCGTCGGACCACGCGGGGTGGTCGAGGAGTCGGCCCGCCTCGGCGAGCGCGTACAGCACCGACGGCAGGCCGGTCGTCCCGCCGAGGCCGCGCACACGTCCCGCCCGGACCCGTCCCGCGAGGCCGTCGAGGAGCCTGCGCGCCATCCGCTCGGACGCGTCCGAGCCTCGGATCGCCGCGTGTGCTGCGAGAAACAGGCCGACTCCCGCCACGCCGTCGTGGAGCGACACCCCCGGCGGGGAGACCTCGCACCGGTCCAGGGCGGCCACACGGTCGACGTGGGGCCAGATCAGTGTCCCATCGGGCTGCTCGAACAGACCCGCTCGGATCTGGGCCGACACCGCGTCGGCCGCGGACCCGAGGTCGGCCGGGCTGGCGGCGGGCAGCCGGCGCCTGGGGGCGGGAAGGACGGTGGTTCCGTTCGAGCGCCGGGTGAAGAGGGCTGCCCGGATCGAGGCCTGCTGGAAGGCGAGGTCGTCGAGGGAGAGCGCCTGGATCCGGGCCTGGGTCCGTGCGAGCCCGCTCTCGGCGAAGAAGTGCGGGATGGGGCCCGCCGAGGTCTCGAGGGCCGTGCTGTCTACCGTCGCCTCGAAGAAGGGGACATCGAGGACATCGAGGGTCGCCTTCTCGTCGTGGACGATGGGGGCCCACGCCTCGCTGCCTTCGGCATGGAGGAGAGGGCGGAAGAGGAGGTCGAGTTCGAGGTCGCGGAGATCCGGGTCTCGAAGATGTCGGCACGTGAGGGCCTGGCGTGTCAGGGACCCGTAGGTCCGCGTGTGGCGGAACAGAAACCGCGTCCGGGCGCCATCGAACGCCGAGAGGGGCCCACCCGTCGAGCCCAACTCCTCGCGCCGGTCAGCGAAGAACCGGTAGGCGGCCTCGAACCCGGCCATCAGGTCGTCCTCGTAGTCTTCGGGGTGGGCGGGCCCCGAGTGGGCGTGTGGAACGTTCTTCCTCGGGCCGTCGGGTGAGGGACCCGCGTCGAGCAGCCCCATCTCGCCGCTGAAGCCCCCGGTGTCGATCCGGAGCGACCCGGCGCCTGACCAGTGGGGGAGGAGCGAAGTCGAGACCACCGACTCGGAGATGACGGCCGCCGGGGCGGCCGCGCCGAGCGTCGGTGGGTGATGGGCGAGCAGGACTTCGAGATCGATCGGAACCGGACCGTCCGGCCCCGCCACGATGTTTTCGAAGTGGAAGTCGCGGCCCCCGAGCATGTGGAGGGTGCACAGGAGGGCCCCGGCGCGCTGATAGTACCTGGCCGGGTCGACCGAGCCCTTCGCCTCGGCGATGAACTCGGCCCACCCGTGGGATCGGCGCCCGACTACTCGGGGAGAGTGGACGACCGGGCCGTTCTCGGCCGCCATCCACGCGGCGAACCGCCCGAACGCTAGGTCAAGGTCGACCGGGCGCGGTTTGTACACGGCCTTGAACCCGGAGCCGAACGTGGCGATCACGACCGAACGCCCCCGGCGATGCGGGTCGGAGAGGCCCGTCGAGACATCGACGAGGGGGCCGATGGCGCGGTCTCCCGTCCAGGCCTTCGCCGCCGCCTCGATGGACGACCGGTCTCGGCCGAGCCGACGCGCAAACTCCACCGTCGACTCGACCCAGTACAGCGCGCGCGTGGGGACGAGGCGAGCCAGGACGGGATAGTCCTCGAACAGGGTGTCGCCCGCGTCGCTCGCCAGGTCGGCAACGAACCCGGCGTAGACCTCGTCTGCGTTCCCACCCCGGATCGACTTCCGCACCGCGTAGGCCGTCCGAAGCGGATGGGAGGCGAGGGTGGCCAGTTCCGCTCCCAGCGCGGCCTCGAACCGATGGAGGACGGGGGCAGGCAGGGCGTCCTCCGGGCCGAGCGTGGCTCGGACGCGCTCGGCCGCCGCAGCGACCCACGGCGCCCAGGCCTCGACGAACGGGGTGCCTCCAGAAGGGACTTTGGCCCTCATGGAGCCCTCCCATCCCGAGGCCAGGCGGCGGGCGTCTGCCGTGAGCGCGGCGAGGGCGGGGGCGTCTGCACAGGGGGGCGCCGGTCCGGCATCGGTCCCGGAGAGCGCGCGCGGAGGGGCGCCGAGGCGGAGGCGGGCGTGGATCCGGGTGGAGTCGCCGCGCGCGGCGAGAGCGACCCAGCGGTCGGTGGCGGGGAGGGCCATGGAAGGGGGGAGGGGGAATGCGAAAGGTGCCCGCACGGCGCGGGCCGGCGGGCACCTCATGGGCGTCCTGGAAGGGGTGCCCTTACGTCGTCTCGATGCAGACCGCGGCCCAGCTCTTGAAGCAGTCGCAGGTGAACGTGCAGATCCAGGACTCGGACTCGGCCTGGACGCCGCCCGCGACGGCCTCGAGGTCCGCCTCCGAGAGCTCGGCCTCGGCCGGAGCCTCGTCCGGGATCACCACGACGTTCTCGCCGCTCGCGACGCCGAGGTCGGCGCTGACGAACGTGATCGACGGGAGCTGGTCGGCCGGGTAGCCGGCGGAGGCGAACGCCTCGTGGAGGTCGGCAGCCGGGTCGTTGATGAGGCGTGCCTTCAGGGCGTCGTCGGTCGTGGCGCGGAGGACGAGGCGCTCGATGATGCGGTCGGGGGCCACGGTGGGCTTCTGGTTAGCCATTGGAGTCTGTGTTCGGTGTGAAAGGGTGTTTCGGTTTGAGAGACCGTCGAGGCTGCGAAGGCCGCCTCTGGGGTCTGCCACGAGAGCTCCAAGGGCTGTGCCAAGAGGCCGTGAAGGGCTTCAGGACCTCCTGTGCCCGTCGGGGGGCCGGAGGGTAGAGCCCGGGTTCGGCTTGTCGGGCCGGAGGCTCTACTGGCGCGGGCCTCAGGCCGCGTTCCGCCGGTACCGCTCAGGCTTGAGGCGGTGGTGGCGGAGGAAGTCCATGAACTTGAGGTACTCCGCCTCGGGCAGCCCGAAGGCCCGGAGGGCGCGCTTGTAGCTGCCGCCTGCCTCGGAGAGCCCGCGCTCGACGATCTGGCGGACCTCGTCGCGGTTGAGCTCACGGTCCAGGTACGGATCCCGGACGACGGACCAGAAGGAGCCCTGGCCGCGCGACATCTGGGCGTAGGGGTCGCCGGTGCCGCCCGCGGCCATCGCCAGCGTGCGCTCGTCGAGTTCGTCGGGATCGGCCCGGAGCTCGGGCTCCACGTCGGCTGCCTCGATGGTGTCGCCGAGGCAGAGGCAGAAGGCCGTGTCGAGCAGGCCGCGGACTTCGCGGACGTTGCCCGGCCACGGGTAGCCTGTCAGGGCACGCACGGCGGACTCGCCCAGCAGGCGGTCCGCGCCGGCCTGGCGGCAGAGCTGGGCGAGGTACGCCTCGGCGATCATCCGCCAGTCGTCGCCGCGCTCGCGGAGGGCGGGCACGTGCAGCCGGAGCGGTGCCAGCCGGTAGTACAGGTCCTCGCGGAACGTGCCGTCGGCCACCATCGCACGCAAGTCGCGGTTGGTGGCCGCCACGACGCGCACGTCGACGCGCCGGGCCGCCGACTCGCCGAGGCGGACGATCTCGCCCACGCCGATGGCGCGCAGCAGGGCCGCCTGAGCGCGCGGCGTCAGCTCGCCGACTTCGTCGAGGAACAGCACCCCGCCGTCGGCTTCTTCGAACAGGCCCTTCCGGTCCTCGGTGGCGCCCGTGAACGAGCCCTTCTTGTGGCCGAACAGCTCGGAGATGAGCAGGTTCTCGTCGACGAACTGGGCGCAGTTGACACCCACGAACGCGCGCCCGGTGCGCGGCGACAGCAGGTACGTGGCGCGGGCGAACAGTTCTTTGCCCACGCCGCTCTCACCCGTGATAAGGACGGGGCGGTCGACACGGGCGAACCGGTCCAGCCGGGTCTGGGCGGCGAGGAGGCCGGGCGAGGTCCCGATCATGCGAACGACGCCGGTGCGACCCCAGATGGCTTCGGACAGAGCCGCGATGCGGGAGGCGAGAGGCGTGAGCCAGGCGGAGGTAGGAGCAGGCATGGGACCAGAGTGCAGGAGAGAAGCGAGGGTTACAGGCAGACGATATGGCCCATGATGATGATGCACTTCTGGTCGGGGTCGTCGGAGGCGAGGGCGTCCTGGACCTGCGTCGCGGGTCCGGTCTCGGGTGCCGACAGAGCTTGGGCCGGGAGGGTCGGGGCGAGGAAGAGGGCGAGGGCAGCGAGGAGGAACATGGCCAGGGAGGAAGGAGTGGTGCGGGGTGGAGCCACAGTTTGCGTAGTGGAGCCCACTCTCTACTAGGCACACTCTGACCCTTCGTGGTGGTCGTTCTGCAAAGCTCGCCCGTCGGCTCTGCTACGTGCATGTCTATCAGGGAGACGAGTCGTGCTCGCAAGGCGACTAGCGGAACTAGTCGATCGGTCTATGGCCGAGGGACGGTCCTGGAAAAGAGACTCGTGAAGTGCGGGGTGGGCCCCGCTCCCTCGCGTGCGAGAGGCCCGATCTCGCGATGGGTCTCTCCCTCTATCGCCCGGGCGCCTCCTCCACGGCCTCGGCGCGCGGCACCGAGACCTGCACGCGGAAGCCGCCTTCGGAGCGGTTCGCCACGTGGAGCGTCCCGGACACCGCGTCGGCTCGTTCCTGCATGCCGAGCAGCCCGAAGTGGCCGTCGGCGGCGAGGGCAGAGAAGTCGGTCACGGCGCCGAGGCCGGGGCCGTCGTCCTCGATGATGAGGCAGACCTCGTCGTCCGACAGGTCGAGTTCGAGGCGGAGGGTCGCCGGAGGCCCGTGCTTGGCCGCGTTGTTCATGGCCTCCTGCGCGATCCGGAACAGTGCGAGGCGGATGGGCTCGGGGAGCTTGAGGCCGTCGGGGGCGAGGGCGAGGCGGACCTCGATGCCGGGGTGCCGTCGGCGGAACCGGTCGGCATGGGCGGAGAGGGCGGCGGAGAGCCCGAACGGGCCAAGCGCGGGGGGGCGGAGCGCCTCGGTGATGCGGCGGAGGTCCTCGACGACGGTGTGGGCGTCGTCCTGCGCGCCGCGGACACGCGGCCGAGCGGCAGCGTCGCCGTCGAGCGCGTCGGCGGCGAGGCCGAGCTGCATGCGAAGCGCGTGGAGGTCCTGGAGCGGGCCGTCGTGGAGTTCGCGCGCCAGCTGTCGGCGTTCGTCCTCGCGGCTCTCGGCCAGTTGCCGCCTGGCCTCCTGAAGCTGCCGCCGCTTGTCGAGTTCCTTGAGGTAGCGGCGGCGGTAGACGTAGAGAGGCAGTATCGCCACCAGAACGACCGCCCCGCCGAGCAGCCCCAGCAGGACGTAGAAGGTGGCGCGCGGGATGTCGATGTTGACGCGCTGGCTCCGCCCCTCGACCGCGTCCTGCACGCGCGTCTGGATCGACTGCTGGTAGAACTGCGGAATCAGGATGCGCCCGCCGTAGGGGTCCTCAACCTCGATCCAGGTCTTGCCGAGGCTGGTGGAGCCCTCGGCGCCATCCGCGTCGAGCGCCCGGTAGCGCCACGTGCCCAGGCGCTCGGCCCCCATCACGTAGAAAGAATCCCAGGCGAGGGCCTCGCGGAGGGCCGGGGGCGTCTGCGCCATCGCTGGCACGGCGACGAGCGAGACAGCGAAGACGAGTCGGGAGAGGCTCAGCACACGCGGTGGGGCTCGGCCGCGTTACTCGGCGCCGGGGAACCCGTTCCGCCACGCCCACGCGACGGCCTCGCGCGCCGTCCTGACGCCGATCTTGGCATACGTGTTGGCGAGGTGGTTGCGGACCGTGTTCTCGGAGATGAACAGTGTCTCGCCAATCTGGGCGTTGGCCTTGCCCTGCGCCAGCAGCGCCAGCACCTCGCACTCGCGCTCCGAGAGCCCAGCGGCCGGGTCGTCCTTCGACGTCGGCTGGACGAACCAGCGGCCCTCGCCCCGGGCCACGGCTCGAACGGCTTCGATGATGAGCGACGGCGGCTTGTCCTTGGTGAGGTATCCCGAGGCTCCGTTCTGCAGCAGCCCGCTCACGTACGAGGCGTCGTCGTAGGACGAGAGGGCCAGGACCCGGACCGGCAGCCCCTCATCGCGGACGGTTCGAGAGACGTCCACGCCGGTCAGGCGGGGCATCTCCATGTCCAGGACCGCCACGTCGAGCCCTCCTGCACGGATGGCGCGGATGGCCTCCTCGCCGTCCGCCGCCTCGGCCACGACCTCAATGTCGGCCTCGGCGTCGAGCAGTGCGCGGATGCCGCGCCTCCACACCGGATGGTCGTCGGCGATCAGGACGCGGATGGAGACGGGCATCGGGGCGTTGGGGTACCGCCAGAGGTTACGCCTGATTCGGTCGGGTCGGGAGGGCGGAAATATGCACCACCGTCTCTCCCGGGGCGCTCTGCACCGTGAGTGACGCCCCGACCGACTCGGCCTGCATGAGCATTCCGAACACACCGTACCGCCCCGTCTGGGCCAGGGTCGCGATGTCGTCTGGGACCTCCCACCCGTTGCCGTCGTCCCGAATAGTGAACTCCACACGCTCCGTGAATGTGCTCAGGCGGATGTCGATGGTGAGCGGAGGGCCGTGCAGGGCGGCATTGCCGATGGCCTCCTGTGCGATCCGGAACAGCGCGAGCCGAGTCTCGGCGGGCAGGTCGTCGTCGTCGAGGTCCAGGGAGACGGCGATGGCGGGGTGGTTCGCGCGGAACCGCTCGACGTGGGCGGTGAGGGCGGCGGCGAGCCCGAACGGGCCGAGCGCGGGGGGGCGCAGGCCCTCGCTGACCGCCCGGAGTTGCTGCACGACGCCCGAGACATCGGGGGGCGCCACGGGGAGACCGAGGTGGGTCGAGACGCGGGCGTCCATGCCGAGCGCCAGCAGGTCCTGCACGGGCCCGTCGTGAAGGACCGCAGCGAGCCGCCGGTGGTCGCGCTCGGCCCGGGCGAGGCTGAGCCGGGCCTGCTGCTCGGCCTGCTGGGCCCGGCGGTCTGCCTCGCGCGCTCGCCGCGCCGCCCGCGCGCAGACCCAGCCCGCAACTAGAGCCGCGACCAGCCAGGGAAGAAGAGCCACGAGAGGGAGTCCGGCGGCGACCAGGATCGTGAGGAAGACACTCGGCATCGCTTCCTGGTCAACGTCGCACCGTCTGGGGCGCGATCCGCGACGGAGGCCGCAGGCTGAGAGGATGTCCTACAACGCCCACGGGTCGGAGGCCCGCCAGTCGACGGCGTCGATGGCGCGGTCGACGACGGCGACGGCGCGGTCTCGGGCTTCATCCCACCCGCCCGCAACCGCGTCGAGGGCGTCGTCGCTGAGGACGGGCGCGGGGTGCGGGAGTTCGATGAACGCTTCCCCGTCGAGCCCTTCCAGGGGCGCCTCGCCGGGCTCCACGAAGTACACGGTTCGGCCCGGGGCGCGGATGCCCCAGTCGGCCAGGACGGTGTGGGCGCGGGCCTTCATCCGACGCCGGAGGGACGGGTCGGTGGCTGCGGCCGAGAGGAGCTCGCGGAGCGGGCGCTGAGAACTGAAGGCGTTCGACATCGGGAGGGAGGGAGGGGTGCGAAAGGGGGTTCAATCCCCGTGCCGCGGGGCTAGGAGGGCCCGCGGAGGGGATGGGGCCGGTCGAGTAGAGGGCGCCCTCGGCCGGGTAGGGCTGTCGCTCTGTCGGGCGGGGGGCGCCGAGAGGCGCGAAATGACGAGACGGGCGGCCGGCGTCATGCAGACCGCCCGTCTTCAGAGCGGAACGGGATCGGGGCTAGGCGACCGGGTCGCCGTCGGGGGTCCAGGGGTCGTCGGGGGTCCAGGTCCAGTCCCCGTCGGCGCCACCGGCGACGTCCTCGAGCTGGCTGTCGTCCAGTTCGTTGGGGTCGAAGGTGTCGGGGGTCTCGTTGTTGGTCGTGCTCATGGGATCAGGGGTCGATGTTGGGAGGTCAGGCAGACGCGGAGGAGTCCGCGCGCCAGTCCACGAGGAAGTCGGCCGCGGCCCGGTAGACCTCATCCGAGACGAGGCTCCCCCCGACGACGGCGTCGAGGGCATCCGGGTCGAGGGATACCGAGCCCAGAGCGGTCTCGTGGATCGCGTCGGCGAGCCGACACGCGGTGGTTCGGTAGCTCTCGGTGGAGCCAGCAGGCTGGGGAGTCACGGTCGGGAGAGGGCAGGGGACGGACGAGGCTCGCCGCCCGAGCGTCGCGAGACGGTGGGCAGCAAGCCCGCTGTGTCCGTGGTCGACATCGCGGGAGGCGGACCGGCGGGAGCCGGCCCGCCCTCACTTGTCCAACGACCGTGCCCGCCCGCTCCACCGCCCCTTCACCGGTGCCCGGCCCGGTGCCGTGGCGCTCCGGCTCTATCTCGTCGCGCGGGCTAGAGCCCGGGTGCTAGTGGCCTCGCCTCGGGCCCTCCACGGACGCCCCGAGGTGGCGCTACGCGGCGCGCAGGGTCGTGGCGACGCGGTCGACGCGCTGGTCGGGCGCGATCCAGCGGCCGTCGCCGCCTGCGACGGGGTAGGCGTTGGGCGTGCCCGGCACCATCGACCGCGACGCGCGCGCGGGCACCTTGCGGTAGCGGACGCCCTGCCACCAGAACAGCGCGCCCGGGGGCAGCAGCACGAACGCGACCGCCTGGGGCCGTGCCGGGGGGACCTCCACGCCGCACCGGGCCAGGGCGGCCTCGGCCGAGATCCCCTCCGCGAGCGCGAGCGCGACCGCCATCGCACGCGGGGCCTCTGCGGCCGCCTCGGGCGCCAGCCGGGCCAGCGCGCGGTCGACGGCCACGCGGACATCGTCGGGGGTGGGGGAGGGCATGGGGCCTCGTGCGTAGGGCGTGGGCGTGAGAACGCTCTCCGCCGCACCATGCTCCACGTTCTACGCCAGCACGATCTGCCGCCGGAGCCGCGCCACCGGGATGTTGAGCTGCTCGCGGTACTTCGTCACCGTGCGCCGGGCGATGGGGTAGCCCTCGCCCGCCAGCAGGTCGGCCAGCTTCTGGTCGCTGTGGGGCTTGGTCTTGTCCTCCTTGCCGACGATCCGCTCCAGGAGCGCCTTGACCTCCTTGTTGGAGACCTCCTCGCCGTCGTCGCCGGTGATGCCCTCGCTGAAGAAGTGCTTCAGCTCGTAGACGCCGTACTCGGTCTGGACGTACTTGCCGTTGACGACGCGCGACACCGTCGAGATGTCCATCTTGATGATGTCCGCGATGTCCTTCAGGATCATCGGCTTGAGGTTGCCCTCGCCGTGCTCGAAGAACTCGTGCTGCACCTCCACGATGGCCTCCATCACCTTCAGGAGCGTGTTGCGGCGCTGCTGGATGGAGTTGATGAACCACCGCGCGGACTCCATGCGGGTCTTGAGGAAGTCCTTCGTCTCGCGCGCCTTCGGGTCGCCCTTGGTCTTCTTGGCCGCGAGGTCGTTCCACATGTTCCGGTAGTGCCGGGACACGCGCAGCTCGGGGGCGTTGCGGCCGTTGAGCGAGATGCGGAAGTCCTCGCCGTCGCGCTCGACGGTGAAGTCGGGCGTGATGTAGTTGGTCTGGACGGCGAAGTCACCCTCGCCGGGCTTCGGGTCGAGGCTGCGGACGAGGTCGAAGGCCTCCTTGAGGTCGTACTCGTCGATGCCGAGCTTGCGCTGGATGGCATCGAAGTGCTTCATCGTGAACGCCTTGTAGCAGTCCCGGAGCATGTCGATGGCGTTCTCGCGGCCGTCGACCTCGTTGCCCATCATGTCGAGCTGGACGAGGAGGCACTCGCGGAGGTCGCGTGCGGCGATGCCGACCGGGTCGAGGCGCTGGATCTTGGAGAGCACGCGCTCGACGTCGGCCTCGGTGAGGACGACGCCGTAGTTGAACATGACATCGTCGAGGATCGACTCGACGGGGCGCCGCAGGTAGCCGTCCTCGTCGATGGAGCCGATGATCTGGTCGGCGACGAGTTCTTCGGTGTCGGTCAGGTCCAGCAGGCCGACCTGGTCGCGGAGGCCCTCGGCGAGCGACGACATGGCGGCCATGGGGGTCTCGCGCTCGTCCTCCTCGGCGGAGCGGTCGACCTCGGCCTTGTAGCCGTAGAGGTCGTCGGGGGCGTTGAGGAATTCGTCCCAGTCGAACTCGTCGTCGGAGGAGTTCTGGGGGTCGTCCGAGGGGAGGTCGTCGTCGCGGTCGTCGTTGGAGCCGTCGTCGGTGGGCTCGTCGGCGTTGTCGAGCTGGAGATCGTCTTCCTCCTCGCCTTCCTCCAGGAGCGGGTTGGCCTCCATCTCGGCCTTGATGCGCTGTTCGAGCGCGAGCGTGGGCAGTTGCAGCAGCTTGATGTACTGGATCTGCTGCGGCGAGAGCTTCTGCTGGAGGCTTTGTTTCTGGTGGAGATTGAGCATCGGAGGGACGGGCGACCCGGGGGGTATCGGGGGGACGCGGGGGCCGTTTAAGAGGCGGTGGCGGGGGCCGGGGCGGGGTCTTGCGGGCCGATGCCCACGTCCTCGCGGCGCTGCTGGAGCGTGTCGCGAAAGCGGGCCACCCAGTCGGCGCCGTACTTGCGGGTGAGGGGGCGATCCAGGAAGTCGGCGAGTTGGACGCCGGTGCGTCGGCCGTGGGGGACGGCGGAGTCGCAGAGCGAGATCCGCTCGTAGTTGATCACGTCGACGGCGTCGGCGCCCTCGCCGAAGGTCTCGATGCGGACGGGGTAGAGGTGGCACGAGACGGGCTTCTCGAAGCCGATCTTGCCGTCCCAGAAGGCCTGCTGGAGGGAGCACTTGGCGACGGCCGACTGGGCACCGCCGTCGTAGACCACGAACACGCACTCGCGATTGCGGACCGTGGTGGTGTGGTAGCCGGAGCGCTCGTCGCCTTCCCAGACGCCCTTGCGGGCGATCTCGGCGCGGGCCTCGGGCCGGAGCTTGTGCTCGACGACCGGGAGGGCGTCCTCGAGGGCCTGTCGCTCGTCGGCGTCGACGGGGGCGCCGCGGTCGCCGTGGACGCAGCACGCGCCGAAGCAGGAGCCCAGGTGGCACGCGAAGGGCGCGTCGAGGAGGGCGTCGGAGACGAGAACGTGGTCGACTGCAAACATGACGCCAACGTAGGGGCTGGCACGGTCTGCGGTCAACGGAAAACGCCGGGGGCAGGCGAATGTCGGGGCTGGGCCGACACCGGGCCGAGGCAGGGAAGACTGGTGTTCGCACCGACACCGAGAAGGGAGAAATGCGAACGGGGCGGGAGACCGGGGTCCCCCGCCCCGTGGCGGTGCCTGCGGGGCCGCGTCAGCGGGCGAGCGTGATGCGCTGCGTGAAGCGAACCGTGTCGCCGGACGCCGGGCGGATCTCGGCGACGACGACGTAGACGCCGTTGGCGAGTGCGTCGGCAGCGAGCGTGAGCGGGTAGGTGCCCGCGTCGCGCGCGCCCTGCGCCAGCCGGGCGACCTCGCGGCCGAGCACGTCCACGACGCGGACGTCGACCTCGGCGGCCTGGGCGAGCGTGAGCGGGACCGTCGCCGTCCGGGAGAACGGGTTCGGGAACGCGGCGTCGAGCGCGGTCTCGGCGGCCGTGGCGGACGCGCGCGTCGGCGCCGCGGCGAGGACCGGCCCGGCGAGGCCGGTGAGGCGGACCGGGCCGCCGTCGGCGACCAGCCGCATCGGGGCGTCGAGGCGGGCCACGCTGTAGGTCCCGGCGGCGACCCAGACCTCGGCGCCGTCGGCGGCGAGGAGCATCGGTGAGTCGAGCGAGGTGACGCGGAGCGGGCCGTCGCGGAGTGGCCCGTCGCGGGAGTCGGTGCGGGCGGTCTGCGCAGTGGCGCTGCCGGCGACGAGCGCCAGCAGGAGAAGGAAACGGGTCATGACACGAGGGGGCAGGAGGGACGGGGGGCGACGGCGGCTCACTGGAGCGTGACGAGCACGAGCACCAGGCCGGTGCCCTCGTCGAGGGACGTCATGGCCTTGCCGAGCACGGCGCCCTGGGACTGGGCCGAGTCGGTGACGCGCTGGGCGTGGCCGGGCGTGTCCGAGGTGGTGAGGAGGTCGCCGGGGCGGATGGGCCCGTTGGAGGCGTCGGCGTAGGCGTAGACGCGACCCGTGAGCGCGACCGGGTGGTCGCCGTCGGCGATGGTGCCGTCCTGGCGAAGGGTGAGGCCGGGGCGGATGCCGCCGGCGCCGCTGACGATGCCCGCGACGGTGCGGTCATAGGCACGGTCGGCCACGCGGAGCGCGCCCGGCACGTCGGGGTCGATGGCGACCACCATGCCCGGCGCGAGAATGGGCGAGTCGGCGATCATGAAGGGCTCGGCGATGTCGCTGCCACCCCGGAGTTCGAGGGCGTCGCTCCGGATGTCGCCCTGGACCGAGAACACGCCGGTGGACGCGGGCGAGCCGTCTTCGGCGAACCGGTCGGAGAAGGAGGTGACGGAGAACTGCGCCACCTGCGTCCGGGTGTTCTGGGCGTCGACGAAGACGAAGTTGAGGCGGTCGTCGGTGTCATCGCCCCAGGCGATCTCGGCGTCCTTGTTGCCCGCGGTCGTCTCCTTGCCCGGGCTGGCTCGCTCGACGAGCTGGAAGAGGGCGAAGTCGCTGTCGTCCTGGATGCGGATGCCGTACGGGTTGGTGGCCTCGCCGCCGAACGGGAACGGCGCGACGCCGGTGGCGACCCACTGGTTGCCGAAGGCGAGGCTGCCGAAGGTGCCGGTCTGGCGCTGCCCGACGACGCCGGTGGAGCGGACGAGGAACTGCGGGTCGAGCGAGCTCTGGTCGGTCACGACCGCGAAGTCGCCGTCGTTCTGATCCGCGATGAGGTACAGGGAGCCGGGCGCGACGCCGCCCGAGTTGCCCGTGATCGAGAAGCGGAACCGGTTGTTCTGGTTGCCGCCGTTGGTGCGGGTGATGGCGAAGGGAGACAGGCCGCCGGTGGTGTTCTTGATGATGTCCACGAGGGCCGTCGGGGCCGCGTGGTCGCCGACGCGGAGGCCGTCCTCGATGCGGACTTCGTCGAGGAAGGTGACCTGGGCGTGCACGGCGGTCGTCAGAACGAGCGCGAGGGCGAGGGTGGCAAGGAGACGCATGAGAAAAGCGGGAGAGGAGGAAGGGGCGCGATGGTGCGCGGGAGAGGGAAAGTCTATTTTTTGACTCATTGTTTCTGTTTCGATCATAACAGGATGTTTGTGTCGATCACGTAGGTCACTCGGAGGGGGTGCGGTAGCCGCTGCGTCCTAAGGAGATTCCGTAGCCTCCGAAGTGGGGCTTACGAAGGCAGGAAGTGGACTTGTCCATTCGCGGTGTTCCGTCGCTGTCAGTCGACCGTGAGGTCCGTTTCTACCGCGGCCCGGCGAACGGTCGCAGCCCGGCACGCGGTTGTCGGTGCGCCAGCGTCCGGGGTCCTCGGGGCGGGGCCGGTGGTCCCCTTCCGTTCGAAACGATCGCCACGGGTTTCGGTGGACGTCGGGTCCTAGTTTCCGGTACCCTGCGTCTACCCTAATGCTCTCTTCGGCCTCCTCTGCCCACCACGAGGACCGCGTCGGCGCGGTGACGGCACTCCTCCAGGAGGTCGTCGCGGGGGAGACGGCGGCCGAGGCGCTCGTGGAGCGGCTGATGCCGGTCGTCTACGAGGAACTCCGCGACATCGCGCGCGCGCAGCGGCGGCGCTACGACGTGGGCAGCTTCCAGACGACGGCGCTCGTCCACGAGGCCTACCTCCGGATGGCCGGGCAGGACCTGGTGCCGGATCGCGCCTACGTGTTCGCGTCGGCGGCGCGGGCGATGCGGAACGTGCTCGTGGACCACGCCCGGCGGCGGCACGCGGCCAAGCGCGGCGGCGAGGCCTCGCCCCTGAGCCTGACCGCGGTCGGGGGCGTGGCCGACGACTCCGCCGACCTCGACAACTTCGCGGCCCGGCTCATCGACATCGACACGGCGCTCCACGGGCTGGCGGCCCTGGACGAGCGGGCGGCGCGGGTGATCGAGTGCCGCTACTTCGGCGGGCTCTCGTTCGACGAGACGGCCGCCGCGCTCGACATCAGCGTCGCGACCGCCAAGCGCGACTGGCGTCGCGCCAAGGCGTGGCTGCACCGGGCCCTGGATGATGGGTCGGACGCCGAGCCGGACCCCACGCGACCGGGCTGACACCGCACCGGCTGCGCCGACGGAGGGAAGGATGATCCCCTCTCCTGGTTCTCTCGATGCGGCCTGACTCTACTGACTGGGCGCGCGTCGGCGACGTGTTCGACGCCGTCGCCGACCTCCCGCCCGACGCCCGCGCGGACGCGCTCGACCGCCTCTGCCGGTCCGCCGACGGCCACCTGGACACTCACCTTCGGGCCGAGGTCGAGAGCCTGCTCGCGGCGGACACGACGGCGGACCTCTTCGGCGAGGGGATGGACACCGACCACGCCGCCGCGCTCGTCTCCGACGCCGCGGTGACGGGCGAGCGGGTCGGGGCGTGGCGCGTCGTGCGCGAGATCGGACGAGGCGGGATGGGGCGCGTCGACCTCGTGGAGCGGGCCGACGGGGCCTACAGGCAGGCCGCGGCGCTGAAGCGGTTGGGCCTCGTCGCGGGCGAGCGCGTCCGCCTGTTCGTGCGCGAGCGCCAGATCCTGGCCCGCCTGAAGCACCCCGGCATCGCGCGCCTCCTCGACGGCGGAGTCACGGCGCAGGGGGTGCCGTACCTCGTCATGGAGTACGTCGAGGGAGAGCCACTCACGGCCTACGCCGACGCCCACGACCTCTCGCTGGATGCGCGGATCGCGCTCTTCCTCCAGGTCTGCGACGCGGTCGGCTACGCGCACCGGCACCTCGTCGTCCATCGGGACCTGAAGCCGTCGAACGTGTTCGTGACGGAGGAGGGCGACGTGAAGCTGCTCGACTTCGGCATCGCTCGCCTGCTCGACGAGGCCACCGAGGTGGAGGCGAGCGTCGAGACGGCGCTCCCGATGCTGACGCCCGAGTACGCGGCGCCGGAGCAGGTCACCGGGGAGCCGATCACGACGGCCACCGACGTGTACGCGCTCGGGGTGTTGCTGTACGAGTTGCTGGCAGGTACGCGGCCCTACGCCATCCAACGCGCGACCCTGAGCGGCATCGTGGCGGCGGTACGCGACGCGCAGCCGCCGCTGCCGTCGACGGTCACCCGGGAGGCCCGTCGGCGCGCGCTCCGTGGCGACCTCGACACGATCGTGATGAAGGCGCTCGCCAAGGACCCGGCCCGGCGGTACGGTGCCGCCGAGGACCTCGGCGCCGACCTCCGGCGCTTCCAGCGGGGCGACCCGGTGGTGGCGCGCACGCCGACGGTCGGCTACCGCGCGCGGCGCTTCGTGGGGCGCCACCGCGTCGGCGTCGCGACGACCGTGCTGGTGACGCTGCTGGCCATCGGCGCGACGGCGTTCTACACGAGCCGCCTGGCCGCCGAGCGCGACCGCGCCGAACGGTCCGCCACGCGCGCCGAGCGGACGGCCGACTTCCTGGAGGGCATCTTCGCGGGGTCGGACCCGACGGGCGCCAGCAACCCGGACTCGCTCTCGGCCCGCGAGTTGCTCGATGCCGGGGCCGCGAAGGCCCGCGCCGACCTCGCCCAGGAGCCGCTCGTGCTCGCGCAGATGCTCGGCACCATCGGCCGTGTCTACCGCGCCGTGGGGCTGTACGACGCCTCCGAGCCCGCCCTGCGCGACGCGCTCGGCCTGTTCGAAGCGACCGGCGAGGACCCGCTCGGGCACCGCGACGCGCTCCTGGAACTCGCCAACCTCCAGTACCGCAAGGAGGCGTACCCGCAGGCCGACCGGTTCGCGCGCGAGGCGCTACGGCTGGACTCGCTCTACGCCCGGCCTGGCGAGAGCGAGCGGCTGGCCATCCTCAACACCATCGGGCTCATCCTGTCGGACACCGGGGAGCTGGAGGAGGCCGTGCGCGTGATCCGGGAGGTGATCGCGGGGCGCCGCGCCGACGACTCCGAGGAGGCCCGGGTCGACCTCGGTGTCAACCTCAACAACCTCGGCCTGATCCTGATCGACCTGGAGCGGTTCGACGAGGCGGAACTGATCCTAGACGAGGCCATCGCGCTCTGCATCGAGACGCGCGGGGCGGACCATCCCTACGTGGCGTTCGCGCTCAACTCGCGCGTCGCCATCCACCAGCACCGGCGTGACTTCGCGCGGGCCGTGGTCGACCAGGAGCGATCCGTTGCCATCGGCGAGACGGCGCTCGGGCGAGACCATCCGTTCCTCACCTACGCGCGGGCCAACCTGACCGACCTGCTCGCGATGCGCGACTCGGTGGGCCGGTAGCGGGCGCGGCCGCCTTCGCGCGGCCGACGATGATCCTCGCGGTCGCCGTTCGACGCACGAACGGACATGACCCCACCCGTCGACTCCGTCCGCTGGGGCGAGATCAAGCGGCTCTTCGATGTTGCCGTCGACCTCGCGCCCGCCGACCGCGAGGCGTTCCTCGCGACCGCCTGCCAGACCTCCACCGGCGCCCCCGACGTCGCCCTCCGCGACGCCGTCGCCTCGTTGCTCGCGGCCGACGAGGCGACCGAGTCCGGCGCATCGGCCGGGTTCCTCGGTACCTCGCCTCTGACCGTCCTGTTCGATGGGTGGAGCGACGAGGCTGCCGGGGAGGAGCCATCCGCGAGCGGCGGTCAGGCCCCCGACCCCGGCCGCCTCGGTCCCGAGGCGGGCTACCGGAGCACCGCCATGCGCCTCGTCAGCGCGCCGTCGGGGGTGGTGAGGCGGTACAGGTAGACCCCGCTCGGCAGAGAGGTCGTGTCGAACGGGACGGTGTACGTGCCCGGCACGTGCGGTCCGTCGGCGAGGACGGCGACGCGGCGGCCGACGGCGTCGAACACCTCCAGCGCGACCGGCCCGGCGGTGGGGACTGCGAAGTCGATCCGCGTGGTCGCCGAGACCGGGTTGGGGGCATTCTGGCGGAGGTCGAGGCGGGGCGGCGCCGTGCCGTCCTCCGCGTTCACCGGGTTCGCCTCGAACTCGATCCAGTTGAGGCTGAAGAGCCAGCCCGTCGCGTCCGAGTCCGAGTCGGCCTCGACGCGCAGGATGTGGACGCCCGCCTCGATGGGCACGTTGGTGACGGCGAACGGCTGCCAGGACTGCCACCCGCCCGTGCCGGGCACGGCGCGCTCGCCGCTCACGTCTACGTTGTCGACCAGCAGCCGGAACGTGCCGAAGCCGGGCACCGTGGAGAGGTACGGGGTGATCGTGTAGAGCCCGTCCGCGGGGACCTCGAAGGTGTACTCCAACCACTCGCCCGCGGTGATCCAGTACACGTCGAACCCGTGCGTGCTGGCGCCCTCGATGTCGACGCCTTCCGACGGCCGGTACGCGAGGCCGATGTTGTTCGCGTCGACGTCGTGGTAGGCGATGCCCTCGCCGCCGAGGTCGTAGTCCTCGGCCTCGATGGTGCCCGGCATCATCGGCGGGGTGCCGCCGTAGGGCGTGCCGTTGCCGAGCACGGTGACCCGGACGCTGTCGCGCGCGGTGAAGCCCTGCGCGTCGGTGACGGCGAGGGAGACCCAGCGCTCGCCGAGGTCGGTGAAGACGACGGTCGTGTCCGCCTCGGTGCTGGTGCGGCCGTCGCCGAAGTCCCAGGCGAAGGCGAGCGCGTCGTCGTTGGGGTCGAAGCTGCGGCTGCCCTCGAAGGTGACGGTGAGTGGCGCCTTGCCCGTCGTCGCGCTCGCGCGGAGGAGGGCGACCGGCGCATCGGGGTTCTCGGTGGCCGTGCTCTCCGACCGCAGCTCGCTCGGGGCGACGGTCATCGTGTAGCCGTCCGAGAAGGTCACCAGCCGGTCGGCGGCGCCCGCGTTGTAGGCGATGTACGTCAGGTCGTCGCCATCGCGGAAGACGGCGAAGGTGGGCACGTCGGCCGTGATGCCGGGCTCCACGCGGCCCATCTTCTTGACGGTGTAGAGCCAGTGCATGGTGTGGGCGCGTGACTCGCCGTCGAACGGCTCGTAACCGGGGTCGGCGAGGTAGGCCGCCAGCGCGCGCGACGGGTCGCTGAGCGCGAGGTACTGCCACAGCACGTCCTTCCAGACCGCAGGCGGACCGCCGCGCTCGGCCACGATCTCGTCGTAGTTGGCCGTGACGAAGTCCGGGTGGTGGCCGAGGTAGAGCGACCCGCTGGTGACGGGCAGGATGTTGATGCCGTGGATGAACTCGGGGTCGCCACCGAACCACGTCGAGTGGACGCCCTTGCCGCCCCACACCATCCCGATGGCGACGTGCGGGTAGCTGGCCGGGAAGACGGCGTCGTCCACGTCGAACCAGTACTGGTCCACCGCGGCCGCCTCGGTGGTGTAGAGGTAGATGCCGAGGTCGCGGATCTCGGTCTGGCCGGTGGCCTCGCCCCAGAGGACGACCGCCGAGGCGAAGTTCATCGACTCGGAACTGGACTCCTGGTTGTTGCCCTCGGCGAAGTCGCCGTGGCCGGCCGCCCACGAGTGCCCGGCGTAGGCGTCGTAGGTGCGGAGGAAGGGGAAGCGCTCGTCGTCGCGGTCCCAGTTGTTGGCGTCCTTCACGAGCAGGTTGACCATGCCGCCCCAGGCCTCCTGCGCGGCCCACGCGGGATCGAAGCGAGCGATGGTGGCGGCGCTCTGGATGGCGTAGCTCGCGTGGAAGTGGTGGTCGTTGATCTGGTTGTCGGCCCCGAAGCCGGACGGGTAGCCCGTCAGCACGTCCCAGGTGGCGTTGTACGAGTATTCCTGCGCCCCGCCCACCGTGAACCAGTCCTCCAAGCGCGTCTTGAGCAGCGACAGGAAGTGGTCCCGCTCGGCCGTCGCGCCGAGCTGGTCGGCGATGTGGACGAGGTGGGCGACGCGGCTCATCGCCTTGCCGTTCTCGTAGCTCGGCCCGGCGGGCAGCGGCTCCTGCGCCGCCTGCTGCACGAGCGCGAGCAGGTCGGCCGGGTTGGCGGCGCCGCGGTCGGGCAGGGCGGGGAGGACGCCCGTGAAGGGCTGCTCGGTCGAGAAGGAGCCCGCCTCGATGAGCCGCATCTCGCCGCGGGGCGACGCATACGTGAGGCCGGTCGTCGGGACCTCCATGTGGCGCCACTGGTGGCGGTACAGCGCCGTCATCGTTTCGTTGACCGTCGTCGGGTCGCTGCCCTTCAGCTCGGTGTCGAGGGTGTACGTGGCGGTGAGTCGCGCGCTCGGCTCGTCGTACGTCCAGTCGACCCGGCTGTCGGTGACGAAGGCGTAGGCGTGGCGGCGGAACAGCTCCAGCGTCCCGGGCTGGGCGTCGGGCAGGAGGGCGACGGAGACGGTGCCCTGGCCGTCGAGCGTCGAGACGAGCGGGTTCGTGCCCGTCCACACCGCGCCGGGCGGGGCGAAGACGCCGTAGTGCCGCCCGGCAACGGTCAGGCCCAGCACGCCGCCGCTGTTGGACCAGATCGTCGGGGTCTGGGCAGGCGTGAGGACGGCCCGGCCGCCGGTCATCTCGAAGAAGACGTACGGCAGGCCGTGCCCGAGCGTCGCCTCCATCGTGCGCGGCCCGTCGGTCCAGCGGGCCGTCACCGTCCAGTCGCCGTAGCCGGCGGTCTCGGCGCGGCTGGCCGCGAGGCCCTCGACGCCGACCGTCAGCTGCGCGGCGAACGGGTAGAGGTAGTCCGCGGCGACGAAGACCGGCTCGGTCGTGGTCCCGATCTGGAGGCCTGCCGCAGTCGCCCGCGCGTTGATCGGGTGCGCGTAGAGGATGTTCGAGTACGGGTCGCCGAAGAACGGGTAGGTGAGGCTGCTCCACCAGTCGTTGGACTGGACCGGCAGCCCGATGTCGGCTGTGCGCTTCGGGACGGCCGACTGGCCCGCCGCATTCTGAGGGCCGATCTCGCCGGACGGCAGCGTCGTGCTGTAGCTCCCCAGGCCGACTTGGACGGGCTGAGCCTGGGCCGCGAGGGCGAGGACGCTGACCAGGAGTGTGCAGAGAGGCGCGCGGAGGCGCGCAGCGTGGAGACGGGGGCGGAGAGGCATCGGCGTGTGGGGAGGAGCGGGGAGCCTCTCGGCATGTGCCCAATGTAGATGAAGTCTGAAAAGGCTTTCAGGATTTCTGTTCCCTCCCCGGGTTCTCGTGGATCGCCCCACCTCGACCTCTCCGTGGGTCGCCCGGTGTCCCCGAGGCGGTGGGGCGCAGGTCCGGAGCCGTGCGGAGACGGAGCGTGCCCAGAGTGTCAGCGCACGATCACGGCCTGCCGCGTGGCGACGGTCCCCGCCGCCTCCAGCCGCACCACGTACACGCCCGCTGCCAGCGCGTCGCCGTCCAGCGTCGCCCGGTGCCAGCCGGCGGCGACCGGGCCGTCGGCGAGAACGGCGACCTGCCGGCCTCGGGTGTCGAGCACCGTGAGGTGGACCGAGGTCGCCTCGGGGACTGCGAACGACACCCGCACGCGTCCCGCCGACGGCGTCGGCGCAGGAGGCGAGAGCACGACCTCCGTGACGGCGGCGGGGGCGGAGCGCCTCTGAGGCGCTGCATGGGACCACGTCGGAGCGGCCGGGCACTCCGAGAGGTCCGGGACGGTGGGTTGCGTGAGCGTGGTGTCGCTGGATGCCCACGGGGGCGTCAGCGCGGCGAACGCGTACGCCTCCGCCGCCAGCTGACGCTCCAGGCCGGGCACGGCGGGCTGGAGCCAGCGGACCGTCTCGACCGGGTCCGGGCCGATCCCGTAGAAGTACATCCGCACGCGCTCCGACGTGATGTGCTCGTGGTACTTCCAGTCCGCGGTCTGCGCGCCGAGCCAGTACCCGTCACCGGCGATCCGGCGGTACGAGTAGAGGCGGCGGTCGAGGTGCGCCGGGGAAGGCGGCGCTCCGGCGAGGAGTGCGGACTGATCAGCGCCGTCGAGCGGGAGCGTGGGGGGCGTCGCGCCCGGCGCCAGCGCCAGCACCGTCGGCAGCACGTCGAGGTACCACACCGGGTGCTGGATCGTGCGCGTGCCCCAGGCGGGGTACCACACCACCGACGGCACCCGGATGGCCCCCTCCCACGTCTGGCCCTTCCGGCCACGGAGCCCGCTGTTGTCGCCGCCGAGCGCCTGAACGGCCCCGTTGTCCGAGAGGAACCACACCAGCGTCGGCTCGCTCGACGCGCGCACGACGTCCATGATCTGCCCGATGCCCCGGTCCAGGTTCGTCACCATCGCCGCGTACGTCCGGCGCGGCTCCGGCAGGTGGTCGTAGAGCGCCAGGTCCGCCGCGGGCGCCTGCAGCGGCGTGTGGGGAGCGGTGAACGGCAGGTAGAGGAACAGCGGCCCGTCGCGTGGTCGAGACAGGATGTCGACGGCCTCGGCGGCGATGATCTCGGTGGTGTAGCCCTCGGTCACCTCCGGCGTGTAGCCGCGCCACCAGTCGAGGCCCTCGCTCGTCTGCCGGGTCCAGTACTGGACGCCGCCGCTGACGGCGCCGAGGAACGAGTCGAACCCGTGGGCGCGGGGGTGCTGGTGGCAGGCGTCGCCGAGGTGCCACTTGCCGACCATGGCGGTCTCGTAGCCGGCGCCCTGGAGGGCCTCGGCGAGGGTCGTCTCGGCCTGGGGCAGGCCGACGGTGTCGGCCATCGTGACGGGCTCGGCGATGCCCATGCGGAGGCCGTAGCGGCCGGTGAGGAGCCCGGCGCGCGACGGCGAGCAGAGCGGCGACGTGTAGAAGCGGTCCAGCACGATGCCCTCGGCCGCGAGTTGGTCGAGGTGGGGCGTGGCGATCTCGGCGCCGTTGTAGCCGACGTCGCCGAAGCCGAGGTCGTCGGCCACGATGAGGACCACGTTGGGCTGCGCTGCGAGCGAGGCCGACGCCAGGAGGACGCCCACGAGGCCGGTCAGGAGGCGGGTCGGCATGGCGAGAGGGAAGAGGGGCCGAAGCTACAGGCGCTCGTCTGCCCCTCCTCAATCCCGAGGCAGAGGGTGACGCGCCTTGTCACCCCCTGCCGGTACCTTCTGGAAAACCGACCTCTGATCCATGACCTCCGCTCCCCGCGACGCCTCCGCGCCGACCTCGGCCCCCGACGCCGATCTCGAGAAGGCCCTCCGGCCCCGCGCCCTCGACGACTTCATCGGCCAGCAGAAGATCAAGGAGAACCTGCGTGTGTTCATTACGGCGGCGCTGCAGCGCGGCGAGGCGCTGGACCACGTGATCCTCTCCGGCCCGCCCGGCCTCGGGAAGACGACCCTGGCGTACATCATCGCCGAGGAGATGGGCTCCGAGGTCAAGAGCACGTCCGGCCCGGCGCTCGACAAGCCCGCCAACATCGCGGGCCTGCTGACGAACCTCAACGAGGGCGACGTGCTGTTCATCGACGAGATCCACCGGCTGTCGCCGGTCGTGGAGGAGTACCTGTACTCGGCGATGGAGGACTATGCGATCGACATCCTGATCGACTCCGGGCCGTCGGCGCGGAGCGTCCGGATCGCGCTGCCGCCGTTCACGTTGATCGGCGCGACGACGCGGAAGGGCCTCCTCACGGCGCCGCTGCGCGCCCGCTTCGGGGTCGACTTCCGGTACGACTACTACGACGTGGACACGCTCCACAGCATCGTGCTCCGCAGTTCGGGCCTGATGGGCGTCGAGATCGACGACGAGGGCGCCTACGAGATCGCGCGCCGCAGCCGCGGCACGCCGCGCATCGCCAACAAGCTCCTCCGCCGGACGCGCGACTTCGCCGAGGTGGAGACCGATGCAGGGCCGGGCGACGGACGCATCTCCCGCCGCGTGGCGGACCACGCGCTCAACGCGCTCGACGTGGACGAGGCGGGGCTCGACGAGATGGACGCCCGCATCCTGCTCGCGCTCATGGAGAAGTTCGACGGCGGGCCGGTGGGCGTGAGCACCATCGCGGTCGCCGTCGGGGAGGACGCCGGGACGGTGGAGGAGGTCTACGAGCCGTACCTGATCCAGGAGGGCTTCATGGCGCGGACGCCGCGGGGCCGCGTCGCGACCCGACGGGCCTACGACCACTTCGACGTGGCGCCGCCGCTCAAGCAGTCCGACATCTTCGACGAACTGATCGGCTGATCCGCTCGCCTCGGTCCGGTGGCGGGCCGAGGCGGAGTCGCCGGAAGAGGGGAGGCGGGGCGCACGGGCGTGGTGTTGCTTGCGGTCCGTCCAGGCCCGGTCATGCGCGCGCTTCTCCTGCTCCTCCTTCCGCTGGCGGTCGCGGCCCAGCCGGTCCAGCCGTTCACCGAGGCGGCGCGGGAGGGGCGCGACCTGTGTGTCGAGCGTGCCGCCGAGCGCGTGTGCTGGCGGTCGGTGGGGGCGGACGGCGACGGGCGGATCGAGGTCCGACGAAGCGATGGGGTGGTCGGTTGGGCTACCGAGTCGCTGAGCGCACAGTCCGACCTCCGCGCGTTCCGGGTCCGTCTCGGGGACGGCGCGGGGCTGGTGGTCGCGCTGCGGACGGCGGTTTCGAACGGGATCGCCGTGGAGACGTGGACGCTGGCCGTCCTCCCGGACGAGGCCTCGGCGCCGACGGTCCGCTTCGAGGCACGCGACATCGGGGGCGAGGGGGCGCCGTTCGCGACGTGGCGCGGCGAGACGGTTTACTGGGCCACCGACTGGCAGGACGCTGAGGACCCGAGCGGGCGCCGGGGGAGAGGCTTCTACTTCGTCGGGCGCCCATTCACCCTCGGCCATGACGGGCTCGTCCCTGTCACGAGCCTGCCGATCCGCTCGCGTCGGATGCTCTACGACTTCCGCCAGGAGCGCGGCGGGCCGGTCGCGTGGCTGGCGGACCGTCGGGCCGAGACGCGCCGACAGGACCCGTTCTGGGGCGGTCGGCCGGAGGGGGTGCCCGGCGAGGTCGTCGCGGTAGGGGAGGGGGATGCCTACGCCTACTCGCTCACGGTGCGCCTCGGGCGGGCGTCGCGGACGGTCACCGTTGGCGGGCTCGACGGTGTCCGGCTGGGGGATGGGGCCACGGGGCGGCTCTTCCCGGCGGTCTACCGCCCGGCGGACCTCGTCGGGCAGCGCGTGCGCGTGGCCGAGGATCCGCGCGTGCTGTGGCTCGACTGACGGCTCCGCCCGCTTCGGTACCGAGGCGGGGCTACACGCCTGCGTCCGCGAAGGCGGCCGAGACGAGGTCTTGGGCTTCAGCCTGGAACTGGGCGAGGTGGTCGGGGCCGCGGAAGCTCTCCGCGTAGATCTTGTAGACATCCTCGGTGCCCGAGGGGCGGGCGGCGAACCAGCCGGCCTCGGTCTGCACCTTGAGGCCGCCGATGGGCGCGTCGTTGCCCGGCGCGCGCGTCAGGATGGCCGTCACGGCGTCGCCCGCGAGCGAGCCCGCGGTGATGGCCGAAGGCGAGAGGTCGGCGAGGACGGCCTTCTGGGCGCGGCTGGCAGGCGCGTCGATGCGGGCGTAGACCGGACTGCCGAAGCGCGCTTCGAGATCGGCGTAGCGCTCGCCGGGGTCCGTCCCGGTGACGGCCGTGATCTCGGCCGCGAGGAGCGCCAGCAGGATGCCGTCCTTGTCGGTCGTCCACGTGCCGCCGTTCTTTCGGAGGAACGAAGCACCGGCGCTCTCCTCGCCGCCGAACGCCATCGTGCCGGAGACGAGGCCGTCGACGAACCACTTGAAGCCGACGGGCACCTCGGCGAGCGTCCGCCCGAGCGAGGCCACGACGCGGTCGATCATGGACGACGACACGAGCGTCTTGCCAATGGCCGCCTCGGCGGGCCAGTCGGGACGGTGCTGGACGAGGTACTCGACGGCGACCGCGAGGTAGTGGTTGGGGTTCATCAGGCCGACGCTCGGGGCCACGATGCCGTGGCGGTCGGCGTCGGGGTCGCAGCCGACGGCGACGTCGAAGCGGTCCTTCAACTCGACCAGCCCGGCCATGGCGTACGGCGACGAGCAGTCCATCCGGATCTTGCCGTCGCGGTCGATGCGCATGAAGCCGAACGTGGCGTCGACGCGCTCGTTGACGACCTCCAGGTCGAGGCCGTAGCGCTCGGCGATGCGCGGCCAGTAGTCGATGCTCGCGCCGCCGAGCGGGTCGACGCCGATGCGGACGCCCGCGTCGCGGACGGCGTCCAGGTCCAGGATGGCGCCGAGGTCGTCCACGTAGGGCTGGACGAGGTCGCGGGCGTGGGTGGTGTCGGCGGCGAGGGCGCGGGCCAGCGGGATGCGCTTGACGTCGGCGAGGCTGGTTGCGAGGATCTCGTTGGCGCGGGCCTGGACGGGGCCGGTGACGTCGCCGCCCGCGGGGCCGCCGGAGGTGGGGTTGTACTTGAAGCCGCCGTCCTCGGGCGGGTTGTGGCTCGGCGTGATGACGACGCCGTCGGCCAGCCCGGTCGTGCGGCCGCGGTTGTGGGCCAGGATGGCGTGCGAGACGGCGGGCGTGGGCGTGACGCCGCCGCCCGCCTGCACGATTACGTCGACGCCGTGGGCCGCGAAGACCTCCAGCGCGGTCCCGAAGGCGGGGTAGGAGAGCGCGTGGGAGTCGTAGCCGACGACCATCGGCCCGTCGATGCCCGCCTCGGCGCGGTGCTCGACGAGGGCCTGGCTGATGGCGAGCACGTGGGCCTCGGTAAACGCACCGTCCAGGGATCGGCCGCGGTGGCCGGAGGTGCCGAAGGCGACGCGCTGGGCGGGGTCCTCGGGGTCGGGCGTGGTCGTGTAGTAGGCCGCGACGATGCGGGGCACGTCGGGCAGGCGGGACGGCGGGACGGGCTGGCCGGCGAGCGGGTCGATGGACATCGGGCGAGGGGAGGGGTGCCGAAGTCTACACCGAGGCGGGGAGGGGCGGCGAGGTCGGGTCGGTGTGTGATCGCGAGCGGGCTCCGTGAGTCGCGCTAGAACGGCACGGCGGCCTGGATGCGGTAGGTGACATCCACGTCGTCGAAGGGCAGCGTTCCGTTCCAGACCTCATCGAGGCGGGAGGCGGGGATCGCGAGGCCGAGCGCGTGGCGGAACTCGAAGCCCCCGAGCGAGACGAGGTTGGCCACCTCGGCACCCACGCCGACGCGGCGCGCGGCGTTGTCGAAGTCGGCCCCCGTCCAGACCAGCCCGGCGTCGGCGAAGAGGGACGGGGCGACGGGGCCGAAGCGGGCCAGCCCGAGGACGGTCGTCTGGAGGTCGAACAGGATCGGCATCCGCAGCTCGGCAGAGCCGAACAGCGCCCGCGTGCCGACGGCGTAGCTGCGGTAGCCGCGCACGCGCTCGGCGTCGCCCAGCGTCAGCGCGCCCACCAGCGGGACCTGCAGGTCGATGTCGTCGTAGCGCGCCAGACCGACGTAGTCCTGGGCCAGCGTCTCGCCGACGAGCGCCGTCGCGCGGCCCTTCAGGTAGAGGCGCGTCTGGCCCAGGCCGACCGGCTGGACGTGGTAGCCGAGCACGTCGGGCCGGAGGAACGTGTCGCCGCCGAGCGCGGGGACGCCCGCCGTGACGCGCGCCCGCAGGCCGGTGCCGTCGAGCGGCGTGAGGCCGTTCCACCGGTACGGACGCTGAAACTTATAGGCGGCGCCGACCTGCACGTCGAACCGCGTGCCCGCCTCGGGGACGCCGAGGCCGGTCGTCTCGACGTCGTCGAAGCGGTCGAGGGCGAGAGGGCTCGCGTAGGCGTAGCGGACCCGGGCGCCGAGCAGCGTGGTCGTGTACGGCCGGTCGATCACGTCCACCGGGAGCGTCGCCGAGACGTCGCCGCCGGTCAGGTCCTCCACGAGCAGGTCCGAGCCGTAGACGCTCGCGGGCGACGGGAAGCGGTACAGGTCGAGCGCCAGCGTCGGCGCGAACTGCTGGTTGACGTACGACAGGACGAGGAACGACTTGTCGATGGGCCGGGTGACGGAGACGCCCGCGAGCACCGCCAGCTGGTGCTTGCCGAGCGGTTCGAGAAAGAGCGAGTTGGCGAATGCGCCCCAGTCGTCGTCGGCCGTGAACAGCTCGCCGTCCTCGCCGGGGTCGCCGTAGGGCAGCGCGATCGTGACGGCGTGCGTGAGGTTCGCCAGCGAGTTGTAGGCGCGCCGCTCGCGGATGAGCGACGGGTCGGGCGCGATGGCGTCCGGGACGGTGAGCTCCGGTCGGTGCGTGGTCCAGGCGGCATAGGCCGGGGGCACCCTCACCGTGTCGGTCACGACGGTCGGCCGCCGCCGGGCGTCGACGACGAAGACGCGGTCGCGGCGCTTGGTCTCGCTCGACACGAGCACCAGCCGGCCGGCCGGGTGCAGGCTGTCCGGCGGCAGCCAGTCGTGGACGGTGGCGCCGTCGTACAGGAAGGTGACGCGGGTGTCGGGCGGCGTCGCAGCCCCGAGCACGCCGCCCATGAGGACGCGAGCCGGGGCGCTCGCGCGGAGCGAGTCCATGAAGGCGGCCCTCTCTGGTGTGACCTCCGGCGTCACGGGGTGCCCCGTCCGCGCCACGAACGCGTTGGGCGCTCGGTCGCGCAGCGACGTGAAGGCCAGCGAGTCGCCCGCGGCATTCCAGACGGGGAGGCGGTCGTCGCGCTCGGTGCGGGGGGTGTCCGGGTCGGTGCCGAGGCGGACCACCTCACCGGTCGCCAGGTCGACGGTGGCGAGGTCCCTCACTCCCTCGGCGTCGAACAGGGAAAGCGCGATGCGAGCGCCATCGGGGGACCAGCGCGCCGTCGGGATCTGCACGTCGCCGGTGAAGGCGGTCAGCGGGCGCTCCCGCATCGTCTCCAGGTCCAACTCGAACAGGTTGGCCGTCGGGCCGTCGACGCCGACGAAGGCGAGGCGGCGGCCGTCGGGCGCGAACGTGGGGGAGACGGCGCGGCGGTCGGTGGTCAGCCTCCGCATCCCGCCGCCGGTCGAGCGGACGAGGTAGAGGTCGTTGAGCAGCGAGCCGTTTGCCCCACGGCGCGTCCGCGCGAAGGCGATCTGCGTGCCGTCGGGGCTCCACGAGATCGGCCCCGTGATGGCGCCCTCGGCCAGGATGCGGAGGCCGCCCGTGCGCGTGCTGTCGGCGCCGGGGTTCGGCACCGCGATCAGGCGGCGGACCGGTCGCGTCAGGCTGGGCAGGACGACGGCCGCGACGCGCGCCGTGTCCGGGCTGAAGGCGACGTCGTAGACGACCTGCCCCGGCAGGCCGAAGGGCTGGGTGTCGAGTGAGTCCAGCCGCTCCATCTGCCCCGCCTGCGTGTTGTAGTAGACGTTGACGTGCTTGCGCCACTCCTCGTTGAAGGTCCCGTAGCTCTCGCCCGTGACGGCACGGAAGGCCGTCGAGAAGTCGTGGACGCTCCCGAGGCCGAGGAGCACCGGCTTGCGGTGGGCGAGGATCTGGGCGATCGTCGAGTCCCCGCGCGACTGGGCGAGGTACCGCACCTGGCTGTTGCCGACGGCGTAGCGGAGGCGCCCGTTCTGGGGGCTCGTGCCGTCGTTGTAGTTGAGACGGTCCTCGAAGGTGGCGGTCCGCAGCCAGCGGTCGCCGCGCTGCGCGTCCCAGCGCTCGGTGGCGTACTGCGCCAGGCCCTCGGTCCAGAAGCTGGGCAGCGGGTCGCCGAAGAAGAGGTCCAGCAGCCCCAGGTTGCCGCGGACGGCACGGTAGTGGATCAGGTGGGCCACCTCGTGCGCGATCACCTTGCGGAGCCACTTCACGTCGCCCGTCCAGATGTCGGCCGTGTCGTTGACGTGGACCCAGATGGTGGTGAACCCGCTCGACCCGACGTTGAAGGCGATGCCATTGGCGATCTCGTCCTCGTCGGAGAGGTAGATCCGGATCGGGTCGTCGAAGGTGAGCGCGGTCGAGTCGGCGGAGAAGGTGACCGTGAGGGCGTCATAGGTCGCCTCGGCGACCGCGGCGGCCTCGGCCTCAATGCCGGCGAGGTGGGCCGGGTACACGATCTCGAAGTGCTCGGTCGCCGCCACCTGCCAGTCGACCTCGGGGTGGTTGCGCCCGTTGAACGCCCCGAAGCCGACCTGCGCGGACGGCGCGGCGGCGGTGAGGACCAGCAGGACGAGGAGGGGCGAGAGGCGGGGCATCGAGGGGCGTCCGAGGGGGGAGGGGAAGGTAGGCCGCTGCCGGAACGGGCCGGGTCTCGGCGCCTTGCCTGCCGGGAGCCAGGAACTGTGGAATGGCCGACGGCCGAGGCCACCGCGGCATTGAGGCGAACGGGGAAAGGCGAGGCCTCTGTGCTGTGACAAAGCGGTGTCACCGTGACCCTATATCATACGCGTGCGCGTGCGCGAGAGGCCACGCTCCCCCCTTCCCCCGAGACCCATGACCCGCGTCCCCCTCCCCTCCCGTGTTGGTTCCCCCTCCCGCGTCGGCTCTCCGTCCGACTGGGCGCGGGCGCTGGCGACTGGTCCCCACTACGAGCCCCCGTACCCCGGCGCCGTCCAGGACGAGCTGGCGTGGCACCTGGTGAAGGTGCTCCGCGAGGACGCCCGCCTGCGTTCTGAGATGGAGGTCGAGGTGCCCGCCTCGGCCGACTGGCCGGCGAGTGGCACCGGCCCGGCGTTCTTCACGCTCGACCTCGTCGTCGAGGTGCCCGTGGACACCGGCGATGGGGTGCCGTCGGTGCGGCGGATCGCGTTCGAGGCGGCCGGGGCGTCTGGACGGCGTGCACTGCGCGACCACGACCGTCGCCTTCGCCGCGACGCGACCCTGCTCGCCCACGGCGTCGTGGACACCGTCTACCGCCTCCGGGGCAGCGATCTCCTCGGCCACATGGACGACGTGCTCTACCTCGCCAGCCAGTGGGACCCCGACCTGTTCTCGGCGCGCGGGCGGACCAACCTCGCCACGCTCGCGACGCGGGAGGCGAAGCAGGTGACGCTCCGCCCCGAGCAGCCGAGCGTCCTCGTGCCCTACGCCCTCGACGCCGATGGCGACTCGCCCGAGCGGCACCTCTGGCACGTCGCCAACGGTCAGGCGCCGCACGTGCTCGTCCGCCGCCTCGACCGCCGCTTCGAGTCGGTCTGGGGGCCGTACGCCGACCGACCGCTCCGCCGCATCGAGGCCGATCGGGTGCCGCTCCGCAAAGCATCCTAGTGCGTGGAGCGCCGAACGTGGTTCCTGCGCTCGGCGCTCACCGGTTTCTTCCTGTGACATATCCCTGTCACTGAGTCGGTGTAGGCTGATCTCGCCCGCCATTCCCCCCTTCCCATGACCGTCCATCCTCTCAGCCGTCGGCCGCAGCAGCGGCGCCTCGTCGTCGCCGTCCGCGGAGCCGCGGGCGCCGGCAAGAGCTGGTTCGCTGCCTCCCTCGCCGACGCCGGGCTCGGCCGCCTCTGCTACTTCGACACCGAGCGCAAGGCGCGCCTTCTGCCTGGCGCCGACGGCTCGCACTTCGACGCCCTGGAAGTGGAGCACCCGGACGAACTGCTGCCGTTCGTCGACTGGGCGCTCGGCGAGGGCCGCGCCGAGCAGGGCTACGGGTGCTACGCGCTCGACAGCTGGGCCATGTACTTCGGCCGGAAGCACCGGGCGACGGTCCAGGCCATCCGTGCGCGCACCGGCGACCCGACAGCCCAGCCGTCCGCGGAGGAGCTTCAGGCCGATCAGGTGGTCTTCCAGGAGGTCCTGCGGCGCCTCTGCGTCGACTCCGGCGCGTGTGTCGTGATCACGGACCAGATCGCCGCGCGCGGTCGGCAGGACCGTGAGGAGAACGAGGTCGGCCGCGTGCTGCCGATGACGACCTCCGGCCTGGAGTACTTCGTAGATGTGATGCTGGAGCTGTCGCTGCGCCAGGACGGCTTCGAGACGCGCCGCGTGGCGACGGTCGTGAAGTCGAACGCCGCCGACCTGCCGGTCGGGACGGAGTTCGACAACCCGGTCTTCGCCGACGTGCTGGCCCGCCTCGGCGCCGGTCCGGCCCCGACCCCGGTCGAGGTCCCGGCGGTGCTGCCGCCGCCCGCGCTGGCCGCACCCGCCGGTCCGACCCTCGCCGACCTCCTCGCCGAGGCCGAGACGGTCGGGCTGGGGCGCCCGCAGGTGCTCCTCGCCGCGCGCCACTACTGCGGCGTCCAGTCGCTCGACGAGCTGACGCCCGCCCAGACGGCGGACCTCCTCGACCGGATGCGCGAGCGCTACGCGGTCTCGGGCGACAGCGCCGGCACGGCCGAGCCCGAGGTCTCGGTCAGCAAGCGGAAGAAGGCGGCCTAGGGGCACGTGTTCCTCTCCGGCGTGGTCCCCGAGGCGGGCTAGGTTGCCGGGCCTCGCCCGCCTCTCCTCGTGCGTCTCTTCTGCTGTCTCCTCGTCCTGCTGGCGTCTGACGTACGGGCGCAGGTCGTCCGCAGCCAGACGATCAGCGCGGTCGACGGCGGCTTCCCCGGCACGCTGGCCGACGGCGACCGCTTCGGCGTCTCGGCGGCGGCGCTCGGCGACCTGTCGGGCGATGGGACCGCCGAGCTGGCCGTCGGCGCGACCGGCGACGCGGGCACGGGCGCGGTGTGGATGCTGTCGCTGAATTCCGACGGCACCGTCCGCGACGGCTTCGCGATCCGCCTGCCCGGCACCGACCCCGGCGACGCGGTCGGGACGGCGCTCGCCTCCGTGGGCGACCTGGATGGGGACGGCGTCCCCGAACTGGCCGTCGGCGCCGACCGGGACGACGATGGGGGCGAGAACCGGGGCGCGGTGTGGATCCTCTTCCTGGATGCGACCGGCGAGGTGCGCTCGGTCCAGAAGATCAGCGCGACGGCGGGCGGGCTGACCGACCCGCCGGCCGACGGCGACCTGTTCGGCCACAGCGTCACGGCCCTCGGCGACCTCGACGGCGACGGCATCCCGGACCTCGCGGTCGGCGGCGACGACGCGGACGACGGCGGGCCGAACCGCGGGGCCGTGTGGATCCTCTTCCTGAACGCCGACGGCACCGTCCGTCAGACGCAGCGCATCAGCGACACGGCGGGCGGCTTCGAGGGCATCTTGGACGACGACGACCTGTTCGGGCAGGCCGTCGCGGGCGTCGGCGACCTCGATGGCGACGGCACGCCGGATCTCGCTGTGGCGGCCTCGCTCGACGACGACGGAGCCGACGGCCAGGGCGCGGTGTGGGTCCTCTTCCTGAAGCCGGACGGGACGGTCCGTGACCACCAGAAGATCAGCGCGACGGCGGGCGGCTTCGGGGGACCGCTCGATCCGTTCGACATCTTCGGCAGCTCGCTCGTCGCCACGGGCGACCTCGACGGCGACGGCGTCCCGGACCTCGCCGTGGGCGCCAACCGGGACGACGACGGCGGGCCGGAGCGCGGTGCGGGCTGGTTGCTGTTCCTGCGACGCGACGGCACGGTCCGCGCGGCGCAGAAGCTGAGCGAGACGACCGGCGGCGCCGTCGGCCCGTTTCAGAACGGCGACGAGTGGAACCCGACGGCATGCCTCGGCAACCTCGATGGCGACGGGTTCTCGGACCTCGTCTTCGGCTCGCGCCTGTCCGATGCTGGAGGCCCGACGCGCGGGGCAGCGCGCGTCCTGTTCACCGGCGCCGGGGTGGATGCGGAGGCGTCGCCCCACTCCGGCGGGCTCGTGCTCGACGCCCCGTTCCCATCGCCCGCCCGCACCCGTGCCGAGGTCCGCTTCACGCTGGCCGCGCCGTCCCACGTCACCGTGCGCGTGGTGGACCTGCTGGGACGCGTCCGCGCGACACTGCTGGATGGCGCCCGCCCAGCCGGGTCCCACCGCCTCGGGGTCGACGTGGAAGGGTGGACGCAGGGCGCCTACCTCGTCCAGGTGGTGACCGAGGCGAGGAGAGCCAGTCGGGCGCTGGTGGTAGTGCGGTGAGGCTCAGCCGATGGTCAGCCGCCCGCTCACCGTGCCGACGACGAGTGCGCCGACCGCCACGACGAGCAAGGCGTCCGTGTAGAGCCAGAGCGCTGCCGCGACCCACCCTTGAGCCGGGCGCTCGGAGTGGCGGATGTCGGCGACCGTGCGCCGGTGGACGGCTCGGCGCGCCAACGTGTAGGGGATGAGCGTGACCAGGCCGATGCGATCGCCGAGATCGGCGGGTGGCGCTCCCAGATGTCGCCAGACGTGGCGCCCGATCACGGACTGGCCGAGCGAGGAGGCGACGCCGAGCAGGAAGCCCACCCAGACAGTCGACCCAGGCCGCACCGGTGGCGACAGGGCCTCCGGGAGGAGGGGCGACAAGAACAGCACCAGAAACGGTGCGACGATGAGCGTCAGCCCGATCGCCTTCCCGACCGTCGCAAGGAGGTACGCCCATGACCGCGTCTGTGCCTCGAAGAGACGCGAGAACCACTGCGCGTGTGCAGGCGAGAGCGTCATGCCACGGCCGCTACCGCATCACCGTCACGAGGTCCGGCACGAGGAACGCCTCGGGGTACTGCTGGCGGACGAGCGCGAGCGCGGCCTCGGCCTCCTGGCGGCTCGCGAAGGCGCCCATGCGGACGCGGTAGTACGGCTGGAGGTACGTCACGACGGTCTCCATCGTCCGCGGCGCGCCCGGCGCCGACTGGGCGCCCTCCCACCACGTCACCGCCTCCCCGCGGACGCGCTCGGCGGTGTCGCGGTTGGCACTCGAGAAGACCTGCACGCGAAAGCCCTCCACCTGCTGGGCCGTCGGCTCCTGCGGCGGCGGTGCGACCCCGCCGCTGCCGCCCGGCACGCGGACACGGCCCGCCATCACGCCCGCGGGCACGTCGTGGATAATGGTGGTCGACGTGGGCGGTTCGGCGTCGAGCCCGGTCGCGTCGAACGTCTCGTAGGCCGGGTAGGTCGCCTCGGGCGTCTCCGGCGGCGTCTCGGGACCGGGGTCGGTGACGACGCCGGCGCCGGAGCAAGCCGAGAGGGTCAGGACCGCGCCGAGCGCGAGAAGGGAGGTGATCCGCATGGTGGGGGATGGGTACGGGGACGAGGTGGGGGGCACAAGGCGGCGTCGGCGAGACGCGGTACCCGGTATCCCGTCCCTCATGCCAGCCCGCGGCGCAGGCTAGTAGGACGCGTCCGAGGTGAGGCCCTTCAAAATAGCGACGCCCGCGCTGGCGCCGAGCCGGGTGGCACCCGCCTCGACCATCGCGTAGGCGTCCTCGGCCGAGCGCACGCCGCCCGACGCCTTGACGCCCATCGAGTCGCCCACGACGCGGCGCATGAGGGCCACGTCCTGCGGGCTGGCGCCCGACGAGGCGAAGCCGGTGGACGTCTTCACGAAGTCAGCCCCGGCGTTTTGGGAGAGGACGCAGGCGATCACCTTCTCCTCATCGGTCAGGAGCGCCGTCTCCAGGATCACCTTAACGGTGCGCCCGCTGGCGGCCTCCACGACCGCGCGGATGTCAGCCTCGACCTCGGCGTAGCGCTCAGACTTGAGCAGCGCGATGGCCAGCACCATGTCGATCTCGTCGGCCCCGTCGGCGACCGCCTGGGCGGTCTCGAAGGCCTTGACGGGCGTGCGGGTCGCGCCGTGCGGGAAGCCGATCACGGTGCACACCATCGGCGTGGTCCCGGCCAGCTCGCTCGCGGCGACGGGCACCCAGACGGGGCTCACACAGACGCTCGCGAAGCAGTACTCGCGCGCCTCGGCACAGAGCTCGCGGATCTGGGTCTCGGTGGTGTCCGGCTTGAGGACGGTGTGGTCGATGAGCCGGGCCAGCGGCGGAGCCAGCGCGCAGGCATCGGCCGGGCCGGTGGCGTCGGCGCGGAGGCCGAAGCGCGCGGCGCCCGCGCCGATCATCCGCTCGAGGGCGGTCGAGAGGTCGCCCGCGGTGGGGGCGGCCGGGGCGGGTGCGCGGCCCGTCAGTCGGTCGGCGAGGGCGGCCTTCTGCTGGTCAGTCACGGTGGGTCCGAAGGGTGGAATGTTGAAGGTGGAAGGTTCGGCGTCGAAGAGGCAGGCGACCACCTTCCAACGTTCAACCTTCCGACCTCCTACCGCTACGCCGTCATCTCCTCGACTTCCTCGTCCAGGTTGTAGCGCTTGCGCTTCTCCCAGAGCGTCTTCTTGGAGATGCCGAGCAGCTTGGCGACGTCGGCGTAGGACGAGTTGCGGTTGTTGGCGAGCGTGTGCTTGATGTACTCGTACTCGAGCTCCTCGAGGGCCGCGCCGGAGCGGAAGCGGAACGTGTCGGCGTCGGAGGCGGCGCCGTCGAACGCGTCGGTCTGGAGGAGGACCAGGTCGGCGGCGTCGAGCGTGGGCGTCTTGGCGAAGATCATGGCCCGCTCCAGGACGTTGCGCAGCTCGCGGACGTTGCCCGGCCAGGAGTGGGCGACGAGCTTCTCCTCGGCCGCCTCGGTGAAGCCGTCGAAGGGCTTGGCGAACTCCTCCGCGAAGCCCGTCGCCACCTTCTCCGCGATGGCGAGCGCGTCGCGGCCCATCCGGCGCAGCGGCGGCAACTCCAGTGCGACCACGTTGATGCGGAACAGCAGGTCCTTGCGGAACTCCTTCTCGGCGACCTTCTCCTGCAGGTTCGCGTTCGTCGCACAGACGATGCGCGTGGTCACCTTGATCTCGTCGGTCCCGCCGAGGCGGCGGAACTGGCGGCTCTCCAGGAAGCTGAGCAGCTTCGACTGGAGCGGCAGCGACATCGAGTCGATCTCGTCGAGGAAGAGCGTCCCGCCGTCGGCGACCTCCAGCAGGCCGGGCTTCGCGGCGCGGGCGTCGGTGAAGGCGCCCTTCTCGTAGCCGAACAGCTCGGACTCCAGCAGGTTGTCCGGCAGCGCGGCGCAGTTGATCTCCATGAACCGCCCCGCGGCCCACTTGGACGCGTAGTGCAGCGTCTGGGCGACGAGGTTCTTGCCCGTCCCGGTCTCGCCGCGCACGAGCACGGTCGTGTTGGGGATGTCGGCCAGCGTCTGGATCGTGTCGCGGACCGTCTGGACCTCGTCGCTCGTGCCGATGATCTTGCCGACGTCGTGCTTCTTCTTGCGCGTCTGCTTGATCTCCTGGAGCTCCTTCTTGTCGGAGTACAGGTCGAGCGCCTTCGACAGCAGCGCCCGCATCTCCTCCAGGTTGACCGGCTTCTGGAGGTAGTGGAACGCGCCCAGGCGCATCGCCTCGACGGCCGTCTGCACCGACGAGTGGGCCGTCATCACGATCACGGGGAGCGTCAGGCCGCGCTCGCGGAGAGCCTCGATGAGCTCCATGCCCGATATGTCGGGCATCATCAGGTCGGTCAGGACGAGGTCGGGCGTCTTGCCGTCGTCGATGGCCTGGAGGAGCGGCTCGGCGGACGTGAAGCCGGTCGCGGCGTAGCCGTCACGCGCGAGCACCTTGGCGAACAGCTCACCGATCTTGGGGTCGTCGTCGACGATGAAAATGCGCTTCTGGCTCATTGGAGGGGAGATCGCAGGCGGTCCGGGAGAAGCCAATGGTACGAATCGTAACGGCTTCGCGCCGTTATTCGGTGGCGATCCGAGTCTGTCTGACAGGCGTCCGCAGCGACGGCGCGACGACGCGCAACGCCCCCGGCCGCACCTCCACCTGAACGTCGACCGCGTCCAGGGTCAACACCTCGCCATCGGTCTGGATGCCGACCGCGCCCGCCTCGACGGCGAGCGACAGCGCCGCCACGCGTCCCATCGTGACCTCCGGCGCCGTCACGTGGGCGCCGCTGAACGTCTGGGGCAGGAGGCGGAGCGCGCGGGCCGTCCGCACGTGGCGGACGAGACACACGTCGAGCAGCCCATCGTCCAGGACGGCGTCGGGCGTGATGAGGAAGCCCCCGCCGACGGAGTGCCCGAGGCCGACCTCGCACAGGAACAGCGGCCCGTCGTAGGCCACTTCGGTCTCGCCGCCGGTCGTCCGCACGCGGACGCGGAGGGTGGGCCGCCGCCACGCCCAGAGCGTCCTGAACACCGCCGCGAGGTAGGCCGCTCGGCCGCCGAGCCACTTCGTCTCGGCCGCCACCCCGGCCGCATGCGCGTCGAAGCCCATCCCGAGGCAGTTGGCGGCCACCCGCTCGTGCGTCCCGCCGCGCGCGTCCGCCCACCAGACGTGCCCGACCTCGATCGCCCGGTGCGGCGCCGTGGCGAGCTGACGGCAGGCCGTCGCGAGGTCCGCGTCCATGCCGAGCGCGGTCGCGTAGTCGTTGCCGGTGCCCATCGGCAGCACCGCCAGGGTACCCTCGGTGCCGACGATCCCGTTGACGGCCTCGTGGACCGTCCCGTCGCCGCCCGCGACCACCACCAGCGCGCCGCCGAGGCCGAACGTGTGGGCCATCCGCTCGGCGTCGCCGGGGGCCAGCGTCTCGTGGATCGCCGCCTCGACGCCTGCCTCGGCGAGGTGCCGGGCCAGGGGCGCGGCCAGCGCGCGGTTGCGACCCCCGCGTGCGGCGGGGTTGAGGAGGACGTGAGCCGTCATGGCCGGGTAACTTAGCCGTCTGCACCCGCCTGCCATGCACCGCCTCTTCTTCGCCCTCGTCGGTGCCCTCGTCCTCGCCGCATGTGGCCCCGCTGCGCCCGGCTCGGTCACCGACGACCTGGGGCGGACGGTAGCCCTGGGGGGCACGCCGGAGTCGGTGATGTCGCTGGCGCCCAACATCACCGAGCTGGTGGCCACGGCGGCAGGCGTCGACCGCCTCGCTGGCGTCGGCATGAGCGACGACTTCCCGGCGGGCGTCGCCCAGCGGCCCCGCGTGCAGACGCTGCCGTTGGATCTGGAGGGCATCGTCGCGCTCGCGCCGTCGCTCGCCATCGGCTCAGACGACGTCAACACCGCCGACACAGCCGACGGGCTGGAGGCGCTCGGCATCCCCGCGTACCTCTTCCGCTTCGACGAGGTCGCCGACGTGCCACGCGCGCTGCGGACGCTCGACACGCTCCTCGCCGTCTCCGGTGGCGCCCCGGCCGCGGCCGATTTCGAGCGCCGCGTCGCCGCGGTGCAGGACGCTGTGTCGCCGTTCTCGTCGCCGCGCGTGCTGCTGCTGGTCGGCTCGGAGACGCTCTACGCCTTCGGCCGCGACTCGTACGCGAGCGAGCTGGTGCGGCTGGCAGGGGGCGACAACCTGACCGACGCCTTCGAGGGTGCGTCGTCGGTGCCGAGCGACGAGGTGGTGCTGGAGATGGCGCCCGAGGTGATCATCGTGCTCTCCGGCCCCGACTTCGATCCGGCGAGCCTGCTCCGGGACCACCCGACGTTTTTCAACCTGCCCGCCGTCGTGAACGGGCGGGTGTACGGGATGGACCCGGACCTCGTCAGCCGGCCCGGCCCGCGGCTCGTGGAGGGCCTGGAGCGCCTCGCGCGGCTGCTCCACCCCGAGGCGTTCGCCGCCGGGGCGGCCTGAGCCGTGAGCCGCACCGCCTGGGTCGGGCTGGCGCTGGCCGTCGCCACCGTGCTCGCGGTCGCGGCCAGCCTCGTGTGGGGCAGCGCCGATCTGGGGCCGGGCCGCGTGTGGGCCGCCCTCGTCGGACGGGGCACCGAGGTAGACGCGACCATCGTGTGGGCGCTCCGCGTGCCGCGCATCGTGCTGGCGTTGGCCGTCGGCGGCGGGCTGGCGGTGGTGGGCGTGGCGATGCAGGCGCTCGTCCGCAACCCGCTCGCCGAGCCGTACCTGCTGGGGGCTTCGTCGGGCGCGAGTGCGGGCGCGGCGCTGTTCTACCTCGGCTTCCTGCCCGCGGTCGTCGCCAAGACCGTCTCGATGCCGGTCGCAGCCGTCGCGGGCGCATGGCTGGCCGTCCTCGCCGTGTTCGCTGCCGCCCGGCGCGGCCCGACGCTCTCGACGACGCGCCTGCTGCTCGCGGGCGTCGCCATGTCGGCGCTGCTGGGCTCGGTGACGGCGTTCGTGACCTACGCCAGCCCGGAGCCCGACAAGCTGCGGGCGGTCCTGTTCTGGCTGCTCGGGTCGCTGTCGCGGGCGCGGTGGGGGACGACGTGGTTGCCGCTGGTCGTGTCGCTGGCGTCGCTCGGCGGCCTGTGGGCGCTGGCGCGTCCGCTGGACCTGCTCTCGACCGGTGAGGAGCCCGCCGCGGCGCTCGGCGTGCCGGTCGAGGCGCTGAAGCGGGCGCTGATCGCGCTCTCCGCCGTGGCGACGGGCGTGCTGGTGGCGTCGGCCGGGGTGATCGGGTTCGTGGGGCTGATCGTGCCGCACGCGGTCCGCCTCGTGGCCGGGGCGCCGCACCGGCGACTGGTACCGCTGGCGTTCGTCGGCGGCGCGCTGTTCCTGCTCCTCGCCGACCTCGCCGCGCGGACGGTGCTCCCCTCCCAGGAGGTGCCTGTCGGCGTGCTGACGGCCATCTGCGGCGTGCCCTTCTTCCTGGCGCTGCTGCGCCGCTTCGGCTCGGGACTGGCGTAGACGCGCTCACTCGGGGGGGCGCCTCTCTTCTCTCTCGCTGTGACAGGGAAAAGGCGACGGCGAGCGCGGGCACCGAGCGTTCGGCCATACCGTGTCAGGGACCGTCGCCCCCGAAGTCCTCCACCCCTCCCAACCATGTCCCGTTCGTTCCGCGCAGCCTCACTCACGGCTGCCGCTCTGGCCGCCCTTCTCGTGTTCCTCGCTCCGGGGTGTACCTCCGCGCAGGGCGCACGCGCCTCTGCTCCCGCGCCGCGCGTCGCGTCGGGCGCCGTTCAACTCGTGGTCCTGTACCCCCAGCCCACCGATGCCGACCAGTTTGAGGCGGACTACCGGGCCCATCTCCGACTCCTCCATGACGCGATGGGGTTCGACGACGACGCCCTCCCGTACACGGTGACTCGGTTCCGCCCGACGGCGACCGGCCCCGCCCCGTACTACCAGCAGTTCACGTGGACCCTTCACTCGGCTGCAGCGCTACAAGAGGCCCGCGCCCGGCCGGGGATGCAGGAGGTCGCCGCCGATGCGGTCAGGATCTCGTCCGGCGGAGCCCCCGTCATCATGGTCGGCGACGTTCGGTAGATCGCGGGCGCCGTTCCCCACGCACCCGTCGCTTTGGGTTTTCTCCCGACGCGTATCCTCGCCCGATGCCTCCGCCCCCGCTCCGTCGCCTCTTCCTCGCCCTCGACCTGCCGCCCGACGTGACGGCCGCGCTGACGGCATGGCGCCCCCCGATCCCCGGCGCGCGGTGGCTCCCCGAGGACCACCTCCACCTGACGACCCGCTTCCTCGGCCCGACCGACCCGGAGCGGCTGGCGGCGATCACGGAAGTCGTGAGGGGTCTCCGCTCGGACCCCGTGCCCGTCACCACCGGCGCCCTGCTGCGGCTGCCGTCGGCTCGGCGCCCCCGCGCGCTGGCCGCCGCCGTGGACGACTCGCGAGCCCTGCGCGCGGTCGTCGGCCGCCTCGACCGACGGCTCGCCGAGGTCGGCGTGCCGGGCCGCGACCTCGCGTTCCTCCCACACGTCACACTCGCGCGCTTCCGCCCGCCCGACCCGACCGTACTGCGGAAGGCGCTCCGCGGGATCGACCCGCCATCCGCCTCGGGCGTCGCCGCGTCGGTGTCGCTCGTCGAGAGCCTGCCCGACGATACCGGCGCGCACTACGTGACGCTGCTGCGCGTGCCGCTCGTGGAAACCGCGCCCGCCAGCGGGGGGTGAGCACGCCATGTCGATCTCCACCCATGCGGCCCTCCGCTACGTCACGCCGCTCCGCGAGGGCGGCTCGCTGCCCGCGCTCATCGAGACCGAGGCCGGGCTGTACGTCGTCAAGTTCCGCGGCGCCGGGCAGGGGGCGCGCGCGCTCCTCGCCGAGCTGATCGTCGGCGGGCTGGCTCGGGCGCTCGACCTGCCGCTGCCCGACCTCGCCCTGGTCCACCTCGGCGACGGCTTCGGGCGGGCCGAGCCAGACCCCGAGATCCAGGACATCCTGCGCGGGAGCGGAGGCGAGAACGTGGGGCTCGCGTTCGTGCCGGGCGCGTTCGCCTACGAGCCCGCCGCCCACGCCGACCTGATCGACCCGGACCTCGCCGCCGACATCGTCTGGCTGGACGCGCTGACGACCAACATCGACCGGACGGCCCGCAACCCGAACCTGCTCGTCGCCCGGAGTGAGGAGGGGCCGAAGCTGTGGCTCATCGACCACGGCGCGGCGCTCTACTTCCACCACAACTGGGCGAGCGTGGACGCCGAGCGTGCCCGCGCTCCGTTCACGCCGATCAAGGACCACGTCCTCCTGCCCGTCGCCGGGCCGGTCGACGTGGCCGACGCCCGGCTGGCGCCCCGTCTCACCGAGGCCGCCCTCACCGACGTGTTGGCGACCGTCCCGGACGCACTGCTGATGGACGCGCCCGAGGGCCGCGAGCCCGCCTTCGACACGCCCGCGGCGGCCCGCGCCGCCTACGCCGACTTCTTCCGCGAGCGCCTCGCTGCGCCCCGCCGGTGGGTCGAGGAGGCGGTCCGCGCCCAGGCTGAGCGCCCGGACGCGTCGCCCCTCCCGTACCGGCGCTGAGATGCCCGCTTTCGACTACGCCCTGCTCCGCGCCGTCTGGGTGCCGTCCGGCGACGCCGTGACGGTGGGCGTGGTGCTGCAGTGCCGCCAGGCGCGCTTCCTCGACGCCCGACTGGTCGACGCCGCCGCCGCCGCCGCCCGCCTCGGGCTCGACGCCGACCTGCTCGCCCGCGCCCTCGGCGCGCTCCGCCAGATCGTGGCCGGCGGCCCCGAGGCGGGTCCGGTGGGTCGGCTCCCGGCGTCCGAGCGGTTCCACTTCCTGACGGCCACGCGGTCGACCGCGCTCCAGCCGTCGCCCGTACGCACCGGCGTCACCGACGACGCAGCGGCGGCGCTGGACCGCATCGCGGCGTCCCTCTTCGGCGCATCCGCGTACGGAGATCGCGCGGACCCCGGAACCCCACGGGCGCCGTCCGGCGTCTAGCGAGGCCTCTCTCTCCCCTCCGTTCTGTGTTCGACGACGACGACTTCGACGCTCCCCTCGCTGACCTCGACCCCGAGACGGTGGCCGCCTTCGACGGGGCCGCTGCGGAGGCCTTCGCCGACCGCAAGGCCCGTCTGACGCGTGTCCTCGTCGACGGTGAGACGGGCGTCCTCTACGAGTCGCTCGCGCTCTTCGCCGAGCCCCTCTTCGCGCTCTACGACCTCGACGCCGCCGACGCCTTCCGCCTCCGCACCGAGCCCGAGGCCGTCGCCGACGACACGGTCGCGCTGCTGGAGACGGCCCGCGTGCTGTGGGCCTTCTTCTCGCTGCCTGCCCCCGACCGCGCCCACAAGCGATCGGCGCTCGCCGCCCAGCTCGTCGGTGAGGACCCCTCCGAGGAGGACTGGATGGGCCTCGACGGGCTCCTCGGCTCGGTCGAGGTCCACTGGCAGGCCATGCTGCCCGAGGAGATCGAGATGGCCCAGCAGACCGGGCACCCGACGCTCGGCTTCGACGACCTGCTTCACCACCCGGCCTTCCGCGTCGGCACCGAGGAGGACGACGCGACGCACGCGGGCTTCGGCCCGGACGGTCTCTCGGAGACCGAGGCCCGCGCCCGCTTCGCGCAGCCGCTCCTGGAGTCGGACGCGGTGATGACCGACCCCGACGCCTTCGAGGACGCCCTCGCCCGCGCCGACGAGTATTGGGACCTCGCCCGCTCCGGCGGTGACCCTGACGCCTACTCGACGTCGTTCGCCGAGGCCGACCGCGCCCGGGTCGCTGACGAAGCCCGCACGATGGTCGCCCGCTTCCGGGAGCTGTTCCCCGAGCACGCCGCCTGAGGCCGCCCGCCTCGGCGCTGAGGCGGACGCTGTGAGAGCGCTCCGACGGGGATAGGTTGGAGGTCCCGCCCCGACCTGTCCATGCCGTCCTTCGCTCGCTGGGCCTCGCTCGCCGCGTTCGTCTTCCTCGCAGGCTGCGCCACGTCTGCCGGCCCAAGCCTCATCCTGCACGACGCCCGCGTCTACACGCTGGCCTGGGGCGACCCGGACGCCGAGGGCCGCCCAGCCCCGGACGCGCCGTTCGCCGACGGCCAGTGGTCGCCGGATGCGACTGCCGTCGTGGTCGAGGGCGACCGCATCGCCTTCGTCGGCTCCGACGCCGAGGCGCTGGCAATGCGCGGACGTGACACCCGCGTCGTGGACCTGGACGGCGCGACGGTCGTCCCCGGCCTCATCGAGAGCCACGGGCACCTGCACGAGATCGGGGAGAAGGCCGAGGAGATCTCCCTCGTCGGTGTCCGCACCGAGGCCGACATCGCCGGCCGGCTCCGCGCGGCGGCCACGGACCGTCCCGACGGCGAGTGGATCCTGGGCACCGGCTGGGACGAGGGCGAGTGGGCCGACGCCCTGCCCGACCGCGCCTTCCTCGACGCGCTCTTCCCCGACCGCCCCGTCGTTCTGAAGGGCCTGCGCGGCTTCGGCACCTTCGGCAACGCCCTCGCGCTGGAAGCCGCCGGGCTCGGCCCCGACACCCCGGACCCGGTCGGCGGCACCCTCGTCCGCCGCGCCGACGGCTCGTTGACGGGCGTCCTGCTCAACAACGCCACCGACCTGCTCAACGACGCCGTCCCGCTCCGCTCGATGGCCCACCGGCAGCGGATCCTGCGCCACGGCATGGACCAACTCCTCCAGGCCGGGTACGTCTCCACTCACCACGCGGGCGTGCGGATGGACTACCTCCCCGTCTACCAGGCCCTCGCGGACAGCCTCCCCATGCGCGTCGAGGTCCTCCTGGCGGTCGGCGTGCCCGACGCGCCGGACGTGGACGAATGGACGCGGCGCGGACCCACCACCGGCCGCGAGGCCATGCTCCAGATCCGCGCCGTCAAGGCCTACTACGACGGCTCGCTGGGCTCCCGCGGCGCCCGCCTCCTCGCCGACTACGCCGACCAGCCCGGCCACCGTGGCGTCGCCGGGGCCGACTACGGCTTCGACCCGGACGCCACCGAGGCGTTCATCGCGGCGGGCTTCCAGGTGGGCATCCACGCCATCGGCGACGCAGGCAACCGCGACGTGCTCGACTTCTACGAGGGCGTCTTCGCCCGCCACCCCGACGCCCGCGCCCTGCGCCACCGCGTCGAGCACGCCCAGGTCGTCCACCCCGACGACCTCGACCGGTTCGGGACGCTGAACCTCGTCGCCTCGATGGAGCCCGGCCATGCCGTCGAGGACAGCCCGTGGGCGGGCGACCGCCTCGGGCCGGACCGCGTGCGCGGGGCCTACGCCTGGCGCTCGCTCCGCCGCGGCGGCGCGCTCCTGCTCTTCAACGCCGACTTTACCGGCACCGACTGGTCGGTCTTCTACGGGATCTACGCCGCCACCACCCGCCAGCAGAAGGACGGCACGCCGCCGGGCGGCTGGTACCCCGAGGAGGCCGTCACCGCCGAGGAGGCGCTCCGCGCCTACACCGTCTGGCCCGCCCGCGCCTCCGGCATCGAGGACCGCACCGGCACGCTCGAAGTCGGCAAGTGGGCCGACCTGACCGTGCTCTCCCTGGACCCCCTCACCACCCCCGGCGACGCCCTGCTCTCCGGCGCCGTCCGCATGACCGTCGTGGACGGGGTGGTCCGCTACGAGGCTGAGGGCCGCTGACCCCGCCTCGGTCCCTTCGCTGCCCGACCGAGGTAGCCGGGTCAGTAGTGGCCGCTGCACCGCCAGTCGCCCCGGTCGGAGGTCCACCCGCAGTGGTTCATGCCGGGGCCGCCATAGGCGAAGCCGACGCTGAACGTGGCCCCGTCGCCGGACCGCTCGTAGTACCACCACTCGCTCTGCCCTGACCGTGCCACCCAGTCGGGCGTGTCGGGGAGCGCCACGAGGAAGGCGGGGACCAACTGGGCCACGCTGTCCGGGTAGGCTCCCTGCGCGTCGCCGTACGCGACGACGGCGTCGATGATGGGCTGGAGGCGAGCTCGACCGTCCACGGCCTTCGCGCAGCCCATCGGCGAGCACGCGAACGGGTTGAAACACCCCGATAGGGCGAGGCTGGCACCGAGGAGCAGAAGGAGGCGCATCGGAAACGGAGGCATGGATCTCGTAGACGAGCCAGGGAGACAAGCGATCCGGCCGGCCTCACGCCGCCGTGACCGCGCGCTGGGCCAGCGCCGACCCGAGGCATCCGCCGTCCCTGTCCTTTCGCTCCGGCACCGAGGCCGACCGAGGCGCGCACCCTGGAGAAGTCTCCTGGCCGCATCGCGAGGGCTCGCCCTACGCGTCGTCTCCCAGCGCCTCCGCGACCGCTGCCTCCACGAACGCCTGCGCCGCCTCGGCGTCCTCCGGGACGTCGCCCCAGAACAGCGCCTCCTTGACCGCCCCGATGGCGCCCCGCTGCGGGCCCTTCAGCATCCGAATCGCCGACTGGAACAGTGCCCCGCGCCGCACGGCCTCGTCCTGTCGCGCCAGCACGTACGCCCACGCCGCATCGTGCTCGTTGGGCACCGTCCCGTCCAGCACCGCCTCGCGCACCCACTCCTTCAGCATCCCCACCGCCACGCCCTCGTCCAGCCCGAGCTGTGCCTTGATCTCGTCGCCCGAGACCGGCGGCTCCCAGTTGCGCATCCGGTCGCGCTCCTCTACCTCGGTGAACCGCCGCTCGACCCGGTCGAACCCCGTCAGGTAGCGACGCACGCGGCGCGCGTTCTTGCTCGTCACGTCCGCCCGGACGAGCAGCATCAGGTCCTCGATGTCGTCCCCGGCGTCCATCAGCAACCGGCGCACCGCCGAGTCGGTCACGTCGGAATCCACCAGGGCGGCGGGGCGGTGGTGCAGGCGGACGATCGTCTGCACGAAGTCGAGCGGGTCGCCCAGGGGCAGGCGCAGCCGACGGAAGATCTCCGGGATGAGCTTTCGCGGGCCGACGTCCTCGTGCCCGTGGAACGTCCACCCGGTCCCACGCTCGAACCGCTTTGTCAACACCTTGCCCACATCGTGGAGAAGGGCGGCCCAGCGGAGCCACAGGTCGTAGCCGTCCGCCCGGTCGCCCACCCCGACGCCCCGCTGCAGGTACGCGAGGTTGTCGACCACCTCCAGCGTGTGCCAGAAGTTGTCCTTGTGCGCGCGCCCGCCGACCTCTTCGACGCCCGCGAGCGCCGTCACCTCCGGCAGGATGGGCTCCAACAGGCCCGTCCGGAACAGCAGCCCCAGGCCGGCCGACGGCACCGGCGCCGCCAGCAGCTTGTGCAGTTCGTCTGTGATGCGCTCCGCCGACACGATCCCGATGCGATCTGCCGCCGCCGTCATCGCCTCGACCGCCTCGGGCGCGACCTCGAACCCGAGCTGCGTCGAGAACCGCGCCGCGCGGACCATCCGCAGGGGGTCGTCCGCAAACGTCACTGCTGGGTCGAGGGGCGTCCGCAGCACGCGCGTCTCCAGGTCGTCCAGCCCGCCGAAGCGGTCCACGATCTCGCCGAACGCGTCGCCCGTGAGCGAGGCCGCGAGGGCGTTGACCGTGAAGTCGCGCCGGGAGAGGTCCTCGTCCAGCGTCCCGTCCTCCACGATCGGCTTGCGGGAGTCCGCTCGGTAGCTCTCCTTCCGCGCCCCGACGAACTCCAGCACGAGGCGCTCCGGCTCGTCCTCGCCTGTGAGCGCCGCCAGCCGCGTCGCCGGGACCGTGACCGCCGCCGTCCCGAACGCCGGGTACACCGCCGGCGCCTTCACACCGAGCGCCGTCGCCACGGCCTTCGCCAGCGCGATCCCGCTGCCCGGCCCCACCGCCACCACGTCGAGGTCCGTCGTCGGCCGCCCCAGAAGCGCGTCCCGCACCGCCCCGCCGACGGCGTGCGCCTCGATCTCCAGTCGCTCGGCCTCGGCGCCGATGCGACGCAGGACGGCAGAGTAGGGGAGGGGGGCGGTCATCGAGCGGGGCTGGAAGAGCACAGAAGGTGCCGGGACACGCGGAGGGCGTCAACCCCGGAGCGGGGAAGAACGCGCAGAACTGCCGATCCCTACCGCAGTTTTCCCCGCACTCGCTCCACCAGCCGCAGCGTCGCGAGCGCGTCGTCGAGCGCGTAGGGCGCCGGGCGGCCCGCGGCGACGGCCGCCGCGAAGGCGTCCACCTCTGCCGCATCGGTGTCGGGGTGGGGGGCCTCAGAGACGAGCCGCGAGCCCCGGCCCTCCGCCTCCACGCAGAGCGGCCCGGCCAGCGACCGCGCCTCCACGCGCGAGCCCGGCCGCGAGGCGTAGAGCGCGATCTCGTCCTCGGCGACGTGGTCCGAGAAGCGGACGGTGGCCTGGGCGTAGGCGCCATTCTCGAAGCGCGCTGCCAGCGCGACCGCCCGCAGCGCCCCGTGGTCCCGCTCGGCGACGGCGTCCAGCCGCGTCACGTCGCGCGCCACCGCCAGCGTCGCGCACAGGTCGAGCGCCCCGGCCAGCAGCGTCGCCCACCCGGCCCGAGCCAGCGGACCCTCCAGGCGGGCCACCAGCGACAGCGTCACGAGCCGCGCCACCCACCCCGCAGGCACGCCCGCCAGCGCTGCCGTGGCACCCAGCGGACGCGCGACGCCCACCTCGACGCCCGCTTCTTCGGCGCGGTCGGCCAGGCCCTCCGCGGCGCCGACCGAAGAGGCGGGGGGCCACAGCAGAAACGCGTGCGCCCCGGCCCCGACGGCGAGCGCGGCATGCTCCACGCGGTCCTCCACCGGACCGCCGATCACCACCACGTGCGGCCGGTCGTCCGCCGTGCCGTTGGGGGCCGCGGGGAGACCGAGGCGCGACGCGAGGTCGGGCTCGCCGACGACGGAGAGGCGGGGGCGCCCAGCGGGCGGGGTCTGCGGCATGGGTCCGGGGGGGACGCCAATCTACCCGTCCGGTTCATCCCGTCCGCACACGTGCCGTCTACCTTCGTGCACCTCCTCCTCCGATCCTATGCGCGCCCTCTCGCTCGCGATCCTCGCAGCCTTCCTCGTCCCGGTCCTCGCCGCCCAGACGGTCCCGCCGCGCGGCGCCGACGACACGTTTGAGGTGGCGACCTGGAACCTCGAGTTCTTCGGGGCGGCCGGGCAGGGGCCCTCGAACGACACCGTCCAGCTCAACAACGTCGGCGCGGTCATCGAGCAGTCGGAGATCGACCTGTGGGCGCTGCAGGAGGTGGTCGACGTGACCGAGTGGAGCAGCCTCCTCACGCGTCTCCAGTCTGCAGGCTACTCCGGCCGCCTCGGGCCGCAGGTGAGCACCAACCCCACCTTCGACCAGAAGCTGGCGTTCATCTACGACCGGTCGGTGGTCCAGGTCACCGGGTCGCGGACGATCCTGAGCGACTTCGACTACGAGTTCGCGGGGCGCCTCCCGTTCGAGATGCAGGCCCGCGTGACTGTCGGGGGCGTCGCGCGCACGGTCTACGTGATCACGTTCCACGCGAAGGCCAGCACCGGCTCGGAGGACTACGCGCGCCGGCAGGCGGCGGCGGTGGCCCTCAAGGACTACATCGACGGCCGGATCGAGGGGGGCGACGAGGTGATCCTGCTGGGTGACTTCAACGACTACCTGACCGGCTCGACGCGCGGCAGCAGCTTCACGTCGCCGTACGACGGGTTCGTGCAGGACGCGGACTACGTGCCGGCCACGCTGGCTCTCGAAGACAGCGGCGTCAACACCTTCTGCACCAACTCGACGTGCACCGGCGGCGACACGCGTGACCACCTCCTCTTTACGTCGGGCCTCTCGGGGCTCTACGTCGAGGGGTCGGTGGACCGCTACGGCGAGGTCCTGACCGGCGTCAGCAGCTACGTCAACTCGACCTCAGACCACGTCCCGGTGCTCGCGCGCTTCTCGTTCCTCTCCACCGACACGCCCGTCGATCCGGACGCCGGGGTGGCGCTGCTCGCTCCGGCTCCCAACCCGGTCCGCGCCGACGCGCGCCTCCGCTTCCGCCTCGACGCGCCGGGCGAGGTTCAGCTGGACGTGTTCGATGCGCTCGGCCGCCGCGTCGCCTTGCTGGCGGGCACCTACGGAGCCGGACAGCACGCGGTCCGGCTGGGCAGTGGCACCTTCGCGCCGGGCGTCTACATGGTCCGGCTCCAGGCCGCGGGTGTCGTCCGGACGCAGCGGCTGATCCGCGCCGAGTAGCACGTTCGGAGGCGGGCCGCCGGGGAGTTGCACCCGGCCCGTCGCCGAGGCGGACGGTCTGGAGGGCGGGCACAAAAAAGGGCGGCGGCCCTCCGAAGAGGACCGCCGCCCGAAGCGTTGAGCCGGGGGGCTTAGTAGCCGCCGCCGCCACCGCGGTAGCCGCCACCGCCACCACCACCGTAGCTGCCGCCGCCGCCACCGCCGCGGTAGCCACCGCCACCGCCGCCGCCACCGCGGTAGCCACCACCGCCGCCACCGCTCGGACGCTCGCCACGCGGGCGGGCCTCGTTCACGGTCAGCGGGCGGCCGCCCATCTCGTGGCCGTTGAGGCCCTCGATGGCCGCATCGGCCTCGGAGTCGCTGGACATCTCGACGAAGCCGAAGCCACGCGAGCGGCCCGTGTCACGGTCCTTGATGACGGTCGCCTTATCGACGGTGCCGTACTCTTCAAAAAGGCCACGAAGCTCGGCGTCGTCCGACGAGTAGGGGAGGTTCGCGACGTAAATGTTCTTCATCTCTACGGGAGGTTGAGGGGGAGCGCCGACAGGGAAAGGCGAAAGACGTTGTGGGCCAGAAAGCTCGACTCGGATCTGTCGGCCCCGCGTGCTCCGTGAAAGCAGAGCCCGCGATGGATTCGCCGAAGGGCGATCACCACGGGCAGGTCTCATCAACATACCGCATCACGGACCGATAGATCCTCCACGCAGGGATTTCGTACGTCCCTGAGAGGCTCTGAGGGGCATTCGGTCAGTCCAGGCCGTAGGTCTCGGCGATTTGCTCGGCCGTGAACGGCTGGCGCTCGGCCTCGGGCAGCGCGTCGCGGGTGAGCACGAACGGCCCGATCGCGAGCGCGTCCATGTGCGTCCGCCGAAACACGCGGAGGGCGTCCGCCGGGGCGTGGACGATGGGCTCGCCGCGCACGTTGAACGACGTGTTGACGAGCACCGGGCAGCCGGTCCGCGCCTCGAACGCCTTCAGGAGGTGGTAGTAGAGGCCGTTTCTCGCCTCCGTGACCGTCTGCACGCGCGCCGAGCCGTCGACGTGGGTGACGGCTGGGACGGTGCTCTGGACGCCTCCCATCCGGCCGAGGCCCTCGCCCTCGACCGTGGCCCCGCGCACCGGGCCGACGAGGAGCATGTAGGGGGAGTCGGGAGAGGGGCGAGAACGGGTCGCCCCTGACTCCGCATTCCCCGTCCCGCCGAGGTCGAACACCTCGTCGGCTCGCTCGGCCAGCACCGACGGCGCGAAGGGACGGAAGCTCTCGCGGAACTTGATCTGGAGGTTGACGCGGCGCTGAACCGCGCGCCCGCGCGGGTCGGCGAGGATGGAGCGGTGGCCGAGGGCGCGGGGCCCGAACTCGGCGCGGCCCTGAAACCAGCCGACCGTCTTTTCCTCAGCCAGAAGACCGGCGACGCGGTCGCACAGCGCGTCGTCGTCGGCCAGCGTCTCGTACGCCAGCCCCTCGGCGTCGAGCGCGGCGCGGACCTCGGCGACGCTCCACTGGGGCCCGAGGTAGCTGCCGTGCATGCCGTCGGCCGGGTGGACGGTCCGCCCGAGGCCGGCCCACTCGTGGGTGGCGACGAGCGCGGCTCCCAGCGCGCCGCCCGCGTCGCCCGCGGCGGGCTGGACCCAGATCCGCTCGAACGGTCCCTCCCGCAGCAGCCGCCCGTTGGCGACGCAGTTGAGCGCCACGCCGCCCGCGAGGCAGAGGTTGGCCTCGCCCGTCTCCGCGTGGACGTGGCGCGCCATCCGCAGCACGGCCTCCTCGACGACCGCCTGGACGCTCCGCGCGAGGTCCATCTCGCGCTGTGTCAGGGGGCCTTCGGGCTCGCGCGCCGGGCCACCGAACAGGGTCTCGAAGCGCCGCCCCGTCATCCGCAGGCCGACCGGGAACGTGAACGCGTCGGCGTGGAGCCGGTACGAGCCGTCCGCCCGGAGGTCGATCAGGTGCTCCAGGATGGTGTCCACGTAGCGCGGCTCGCCGTAGGGAGCCAGCCCCATCAGCTTGTACTCGCCCGAGTTGACGCGGAAGCCGCAGAACGTGGTGAACGCCGAGTACAGCAGCCCGAGCGAGTGCGGGAAGTGGATCTCCTGTCGCAGGTCGAGTCCGGCACCGTCGCCCACGCCCCAGCTGGTCGTCGCCCACTCGCCGACGCCGTCGGTGGTGAGCACGGCCGCCCGCTCGAAGGGCGACGGGTAGAACGCGCTCGCGGCGTGGCTCCGGTGGTGCTCGGCGAACACGAGCGGCCCCTCGTAGCCGCCCAACTCCTTGCGAAGGATGTCGGGCGTCCAGAGCTTGCGCCGGAGCCAGAGCGGCATCGCCTGGAGGAACGACCCGAGGCCCCTCGGAGCGTAGGCCAGGTAGGTTTCCAGGAGCCGCTCGAAAGTCAGCAGCGGCTTGTCATAGAACGCGACCGCGTCGAGGTCGGCCGCCTCGATGCCCGCCTCGGCGAGGCAGTAGGCGGCCGCGTTCGAGGGGAACGAGGGGTCGTGCTTGCGCCGCGTGAACCGCTCCTCCTGCGCCGCCGCCACGATCTCGCCGTCGCGCACGAGCGCCGCCGCGGCGTCGTGGTAGAAGCAGGACAGGCCGAGAACGGTCACCGCGCGGTGGAGTCGGCGAGGGTGGGGAGGATGAGGGCGCCGAGCGCTTCGCCGATGGCGTGGTGGCCCGCCGTCGAGAAGTGGACGCCATCGAGGAACAGGCCGTCGGGTCCGCCCTCGGCCGCCACCACCGCGTGCGCGTCGAACACGACGGCTCCGGCAGCGCGGGCCTCGTCCAGGGCCGCCTGTGCCTCCGAAGGGACCGGAAGAGGACCGTCTCCCCTCACGGTCGGCGTCACGCCCACGAGGATGGGCACGCCGCGGCGCTGCGCGTCCGCGACGACGGACTGCAGCGCGGCGAGGTTGGCGTCACGCCGGGCCTCCGTCTCATGCGAGGCCACGTCGTCGTAGCCGGGCGGGAGGTCGTCCACGGTGAACGGCTCGCCCGGCGCCGAGGACTCGCGAAAGGCCCCGAGCCAGTACCGGAACAGGAGCTGGTCGACGAGCTCGACGGCGGCGAACCGCGGGGCCAGCCGGGCCGGGAGCAGCGGGCCCAGGGAGATGTAGGGGCGGACGGTGCTGCCCCAGGGAAAAAGCCACACGACCGCGTCGGCGCGCGCGCCCTCGACGGCGTAGACCTCGGCAGCGTTGAGCAGCGATGTCCCGTTGACGCCCGCGTTCATGGCGTAGACCGGCCGTCCCGTCGCCGAACGCACGACCTCGGACGCCCGCTCGGCATAGGTGTCGGGGTCGTCGACCTGGGACCCCCCCCACGTCACCGAGCCGCCCAGGTAGAGGACGCGGAGGGCGGAGGAATCCGCGGTGGGCACCGTGCTGACCGAGCGGAATCCGTTCTCGTCGATCGTCACGCGGGCGCCGCCGACGCGCTCCGACGCCTGGCGAGCAAGGGGACGCACTCCGCCCTCGACCGTCGAGTAGTAGAGGATGGGATCGCCCAGCCCGAGCGCCCGGGCGCCGAGCTCCATCGCGCCGAGCAGCAGCACAGTCACGAGGCCGACGGCCACCAGGGCACCCAGCCAGCGGACGGCGCGTGGGCGGCGCGAGGATGAAGAGGGGGGAGCGGTGTCCATTCAGAAGTAGCGTTCGAGGCTGCCACGGTCCGGTCGGCCGTCGGCCTTGTCGAGCCAGTAGGTCGAGGCGTCCGGGTCGGGGCGGCGGTGCATCGGGTCCTTTCCGAACAGTCGGAGGGCGAAGGCGACGGGCACGACGGCGAGCGCGAAGGCCAGCGTCAGCAGGACGCGCGTCATGACGAAGCCCATCGCGAAGGCGAGCGCCATCCAGACGGTCCGCACGGAGCGAAGGGCGACGGGAGCGAGGGTGCCGAGCGCCACCAGTACGCCGCCGACGCCGCCCAGCGCCCACACGGCGACGCCGGGCCCGCGCCGCCACAGCAGCAACCCGCTGATGCCCAGCAGCACCCCGCCCACCACCCAGCCGAACTGCCGCAGCGCGCGCCGCGACGGGTCCAGCGCGCGCACCTCGTCGCGGACGGTCTGAAGAAGAGAGGGCGTGGCGGACACGGGGCGCAGGGGGGAGGGCGAAGCTACCGCCCGGGACGGCGTGCCTCGGGGCCGGTAGCTTGCCTCGTCCTCCCGACCGCCATGCGCCTGCTCCTCCTCACCCTGTCGGTCATCGCGCTCGCGGGGTGTCGCGCGTCCTCTTCGGACAGGGGCCCGGCGCTCGGCCTCGACGACCTCCCTCTGGCTCCCGACACGCCGCCCGCGTGGGCGGCCGAAGCGGCCTGGTACGAGATCGACGTGGACCGCTTCCGCAACGGGGACCCCGACAACGACCCCACCCCGGCGGCCGTCGCCGCCACCGACGCGGTCTCTCCGATGGCGCTCCTCGACGCCGGGTGGCAGCCCACCCCCTGGGGCGCCGACTGGACCGCCCGCGCCGACTGGGAGCGCGACCTGGGGAACGCCGAGGCCACCCTCCCGCTCCGGCGCTACGGCGGCGATCTCCAGGGCGTCCTCGACGAGCTGCCAGCCATCGCCGCGCTGGGCGTGACCGCCCTCGTCCTCCGCGTCGCCGACGTGCGGGCGCCCCACCACGTCGACCCCTTCCTCGGGCCGAAGCCCGCACGCGACCGGGAGGCGATCCTGCTCGAAACGCCCGGCGACCCGGCCACCTGGGGCACCTCGGCCGCCGACCGCCTGCTTCAGGACCTCGTCGAGGCGGCCCACGCGCGGCGCCTCCGGGTGGTGCTGGACGTGGCCTGGCCCGGCTCTCTGGCAGCGACCGCTGCCAACCCCGACAGCGCCGAGGTCAACGCGCTCGCCATCGCCGTCCGCTGGCTCGACCCCGACGGCGACGGCGACTCGTCGGACGGCGTCGATGGGTTCCGCCTCGACGCCGACGCGGGCAGCGCAGCCTTCCGGGCGGAACTGCGGCGGGTCGTGAAGGCCATCCATCCCGAGGCCATCCTGATCGGCCGCCCGGCCGGCCTGGCGCCGACCGTCGGGTCCCTCGACGCGCTCGCCGACGACCGCGCGTTCCGCGTGCTCCAACTCGTGCTCGACCCGCTCGGTCCCCAGGTCACCCCTGCCGAGGTCGCCGCGGCTCTCGGCGCGGTCTACGCGGCCACCCCCCCCGACCACCTGCCGGCGTTCCTGTCCACAGCGGGGCCCGCCGACGCGCCCCGCCTCGCGACCGCACTCCGCAACGCGGGCGTTCCGGATGCCCAGGCCTCGCCGCGGATTCGGTCCGGCTATGACGCGTCGCGACCGGGGCCCGACGCCACGCGTGCCGTCGGCCTGTACCGGTTGCTCCAGGCGACGCTGCCCGCCGCCCCGCACGTGCTCGCGGGAGACGAGATCGGGGTCTGGGGCGCCCGCGCGCCCGACAACCGGCGACCGATGCCGTGGCCCGACCTGGTCCCTGCGCTCGCGGGCTCGGCCACACGTGCGCCCGTCCCCGACGCCGCGCTGCGGGCGCTGACGAGCGAGGCGCTCCGCCTCCGCAGAGACCATCCCGACCTCTTCGCCCGCGGGACCCTCGCATGGGAGCCCGAGGGCGACCTGCTCCGGTTCGTCCGCCGGAGCGAGCGCGAGGAGGCCGTCGTGGTGGTGAACCTCGGCACCGAGGCGGCGCGGGTGGCGGTGGACGCGACGACGCTGGCGTTTCACGTCGGGGTCCCGCCGGGGGCCATCGGCGGAGAGGTGGTGCTGGCCCCCCGCTCAGGGGCTGTGTTCGTGCGGAGCGTCGATCTGTAGCCCACGCGCCGGAGGACGCGGCTTCCCTCGCAGAGGGGGTGCGCCGACCGGGTGGCCGTGCCGACATTGCAGACCTCACCCATTCCGATCGCTCCATGTCTCGCGTCCTTCTCGCCGCCCTCGCCCTCGGGCTCGCCACTTCCGCCGCGGCCCAGCCGATGGCGACCGACGCCCTGCCCGCGTTCGGCACGCTCTCGCCGACCGCGGACGCGTCGTCGGTGTCCTTCGCGGCTCGCACCGGGACCGAACTCACGCTCGATGCGGTGGGCTGCTTCGGGTACGCCGACCCCTCCTCCCCGGACGCCGTCGTGAACTGGGGGGGCGGAGACCTGCGCTTCTGGGTCCGCGCCGACTTCGACGCGACCATGCTCGTCTACGGCCCCGACGGCTGGTCGTGTGACGACGACACGGAGGGCATGCTGCCCGTCGTCGACATTCGGTCGGCGCCTGCGGGGCGCTACGCGGTCTGGGTGGGTGCGTTCGCGCCCGACCCGATGGACACCGACGTAACGCTCTACGCCGGGACCCCGCCGCCGCGGCCGGTCTTGAACCCGCAAGCGGCTCCGGGGGCAGGCACGGTGAGCGCTCCGGGCGGCTTCGAGGCGTCACAGGGGAGCCTCACGCTGTCCGTCAGCGCGGGTGGTCCGGACCCGGTCGACTCCATCGACATCGGCAGCGATGACCTCTACTGCACCGGCTACATCGACGCCTCGCGCCCGACGGCCGCGCTCGCGTACGAGGCCGATGGCGGAACGGGCACCCTCACCATCGGCGCGATGTCCGAGGATGCCGACCTCGTGCTCCTGGTGGTCGGGCCGGACGGCACCCCGTACTGCAACGACGACTTCAACGGGATCAACCCGATGGTCCAGATCGATGGGCCCGCGAGCGGCGCCTACGCGGTCTGGGCGGGCACCTACAGCGCGAGCGCAGGTACCGTCGACGCGATGCTGAGTGTCGGAGAGGCGGATCTGCAGGAGGACATATACATCGACGACTACGACTACGAGCCGACGCCGTACTCGGAGGGCACCTACGTCCCCCTGGACCTCGACGCGACGCCGTCGGTTCGCATCGCAGCCTCCGAGACAGACGCGGGATCGGCGGAGGTCTCCGTCCGCCCGGCGGCGCCGAACCCGGTCCAGGGCTCCGAGTGCTCGGGCTACATCGAGACGGCGCCCACGGCGGGCATCACGCTCCGCGGCGATGGCCCCTTCGCCCTGACCGCCTCCTCCGACGACGACCTGACGCTCCTCGTTCGGACGCCGAGCGGCGGCTGGTTCTGCAGCGACGACGCCGACGGACTCGACCCGGGCATCCAGATCGACGCGCCCGAGGCGGGCCTCTACCTCGCCTGGGTCGGCTCGTTCGGCGCGTACGGCGACGACGTGTCCGTGGACGCGACGATCTCGGCGACGGCAGGTGAGGTCGTGGTGACCAGCGACTACGACGGGGGCGTCTACGACGAAGGCATCACGCAGTCCGAAGGAGACTACGATGGGTCCGAAATCGTGGGCGGTACCGGGGGCGTCTCGATCACTGGCGGCGCGCCGCAGAGCGTGGAGGTGATGGCCGGAGGCACGGTGCTCAACCCGGTCGCGGGCGAGGCCTGCTACGGGTTCCTGAGCCGCACGCCCTCGGCGACCATCGAGGCGGACGGCATGCTGACCGTCTCGGCGTCGGCCGACGCCGACCTCACGATGGTCGTGCAGGCCCCGGATGGCACCTGGACGTGCAGCGACGACGCCGATGGCTCGGATCCGGCCGTGACCGTGGACGGTGGCGCAGGCACGTACTCGGTCTGGATCGGGACCTACTCTCGCCGGACCGACTCCGTCGCGGCGACGCTCAGCGTCGAGTAGGAACCTCGCGGGCCTCGGGGGAATCTTGAGGGACCGGAGTCGTGGGGCCGTACCAAGCGGTCCCGGCACTGCGTTTGCAGGGCTCCCGGTTCCTCCGCCCCCTTCTGGCCATGCGTCTCGTTCCTCTCCTCGCGCTCGTTCTCGCTGCGACCGCCGTGCAGGCCCAGCCTCGCACCGGCGCGGCCCCGGCCCACACGCTCGCCGTCGGTGCCGAGGCGGCCTCGGTGGCCCTCCAGGCTGGCGGCGCTGACCGCAACGCGGTCCCCGGCAGTGGGTGCTCGGGCTACATCAACAACAACCAGCCGTCGGCCAAGCTGACCGTCTCCGGCGACGGCCCGCTCGCGATCTACGCCGTCTCTGGCTCCGATACGACGCTGCTCGTCTCAGACCCTTCCGGCCGCTGGCACTGCTCGGACGACGCCAACGGCAGCAACCCTGCCGTCACGTTCGCCCGGGCCGCGCCTGGCACCTACGTCGTCTGGGTGGGCACCTTCTCGCCGAACGCGGCGGCGCAGGCCACGCTGTCGGCCGTGCGTGGGCAGCCCGCTTGGTAGGCCTGCTCCTTCGATGACCGTCCCGACGGGGCATGAGGCGACGCCCCTCGTGCCCCGTCGCTCTGTTTCGCCTGGACGCGGAGCGCGTCTCTTGCGCCTTCCCGCGCCGACTCAGTCCGTCTGGTCGGTCCGGAGCGTTTCGAGCAACTGCGAGAGCCGGATCAGGTCGGTCTCGGAGAGGTGGCCGCCGATGCGCTCCATGGAGGCGTTCACGGGGCCGTCGAGCTGGCTCAGAACCTCCAGCCCTTCGTCGGTGATCTCGACCTCGACCACGCGCCGGTCGTGCGCGGCCCGCTCGCGCTTGATGAGGCCGCGCGACTCCAGGCGTACGAGCAGCCGTGTCACGTCGGGTGTCCGGTCCAGCAGGCGCTCGCCGATCTCCGAGCACGCGTACTGGTTCGGGTGGCGACCGCGCAGGATGCGCAGCACGTTGTACTGGGCCTGTGTGACGCCGAACGGCGCCAGGGCGGCCGCCATCTCGGTGGAGATCCAGGACGCGGTGGCGATGACGTTGAGCAGCGCCTCGTGAGCGGGCGAGGCGAAGCGGTCCTGTCGGATTAGATCGGAGAGAGTCACGAATGCGGGAATCGGGCCGGTCGTACGGCCGTCTATCCGTTCGATGTTCCGACAACCATCGGCGCGGCGTTCTGCGGAGCGCCGAAGCCCTGCGGGGCGACCGGCAGAGCGAACCCGAACGCGGACCCATAGCCGACCCGGCTCTCGACCTCCAGTCGTTGTCCGTGGGCCTCCAGGATGTGCTTGACGATGGCCAGCCCGAGGCCCGTCCCGCCCCCCTCCCGAGAGCGGCTCTTGTCGACGCGAAAGAATCGCTCCGTGAGCCGGCCCAACGCCGCGTCTGGGATGCCGATCCCGTCGTCGACGACGGTGATGCGCACGTCGCCGGTGTCGCGGGGCCGGGCGGTGATCTCGACGTGCCCGCCCGGCTCGTTGTACTTGACGGCGTTCTCGACCAGGTTGGTGAGCACCTGCCGGATGCGGCCGCGGTCGCCGAGCACCAGCGGAAGCGTCTCGGGGACACGTGCGACCACGTCCACGTCGTGGTCGCGGGCGGCGTGCTCGAGCCCCTCGGTCACCTCGGCGGCGAGCGCGGCGAGGTCGAACGGCTCGCGCACGACCTGGAGGCGGCCCGTTTCCAGCTTCGAGATCTCCGAGAGGTCGCGCGTGAGGGCGTCCAGTCGCTCGGCGTTGCGGGCGATCTTCTCGACGAACCGCTGGCGGACCCGGTCGTCGTCGAGGGCCCCGTCGAGCAGCGTCTCGGCGAACCCGACGATGGCGAAGATGGGCGTTCGGAGCTCGTGGCTGACGTCCCCGAGGAACTCGCGGCGGTAGCTCTCGACCTGTTCCAGGCGCTCGATCTCACTCTGGAGCGTCCGCCCGGCGCGCCCGACCTGATGGATGAGAGCGTCCAGTTCGTCCCGGTCCGGGGTGCCCGGGAGTGCCGCGAGCACGTCGAAGCGGCGCTTCCGAGCCTCGCGGAGGGTCTGCCGGGCCAGTTCGAGGCGTCCGGCCACCGTTTTCGAGACGGCCCGGTACGCTGCGCCGCCCGCCACCGTGCCCACCAGCAGCCCGGCGGCCAAGCCGATGCCGGTACCGCGGGCGATCCCGGCTCCCAGCGCAGCCACGATGGCCACCGGCACTGCCACCTGCATCGCCACTCGGAGGGCGAGGCGGTGCAACCGGGGCGAGCGGGGCGTCGGAGCAGTCAGGGCTGGAGGGGAGCGTACAGAGGGGCGGCACCAGACCGGTGTGTCATACCCGATCCGATGGATCTGTTCCCTTTCGTACGGAGAGAGGAGGGACCTCAGGGGGGAAGAAGTCCTCCCGCTCCCTTCGGTTCTCTACCCCTCCAGCGCTTCCGCGAGGCGGTACCCGACCCCCTTGACGGTCTCGATGTAGTCGCTGCCGATCTTCTCCCGGATCTTCCGCACGTGGACATCCACCGTCCGGTCTACCACGACCACGTCGGCGCCCCAGACCGCGCTCAGCAGTTCGTCACGCTCGAAGACGCGACCGGGGTGGCTCGCCAGGAAGAACAGCAACTCGAACTCCTTGCGTGGCAGGCGGAACGTCTCGCCCGAGGCCGGGCGCTCGACGAGGTAGCGGTCCCGGTCGATCACGAGGTCGTGGACGCGAACCTGGGCTGTCGTGGCCTCCTCCTCCCGCTCGACGCGGCGGAGCAGCGCCTTCACCCGGCTGACGAGCCGCTTCGGGGAGACGGGCTTCGGGAGGTAGTCGTCGGCGCCCGCTTCCAGTCCTGCGATCTCGTCACGCTCGTCGGTGCGCGCGGTCAGCATGAGGATCGGGGTGAGCCGGAGCGCCGCCCGCTCGCGAATCTGCGCCGTCAGCGCGATGCCGTCCATGCGTGGCATCATGATGTCCACCACGATGAGGTCCGGCTTCTCCGCCTCGGCGATCGCGAGCCCCGCGACGCCGTCGCTGGCGGTCAGGACGGTGAAGCCCTCGGTTTCGAGCGCGTACTGGAGCAACTCGACGAGGTCGGGTTCGTCGTCGACGACCAGCACGGTGGCGCGGTCGTTGTCGGGGGAGCCCTCGGAGGGAGCGGCGGCCATGGGAGAGGCGGGAGCGGTGTCGGTCGGCGGGCAAGCTAGGAGCCTGCGCCGCACACCGTGTTACGGGAGTGTGTCCGCCCCTGGCGTGCGGGCGCTACGACTCGCGCAGCGCCAACCGCAGCAGGTCCTCGGCGGACTGCGTGCCGGGATGGGCGCGGAGGACCTTGCGGAGGCGCTTCTCGGCCTCGGCGCGGCTGAGGCCGAGGGCCTCCAGGCCCGACCGCGCGTCGGCGCGAGCCTCGGCGACGGCGCCGTCGCCCCCGAGCGCGCCGCCGGTGTCGAGCCCGTCCATGCCCGCGAACTTGTCCCGGAGCTCGACGATGAGGCGCTCGGCGGTCCGCTTGCCGATGCCGGGGATGCGGGTCAGCAACGCGGCATCGCCCGCGACGACGGTGTCGCGCAGTTCGCCGGGGCTCATCGCGCTCAGCGCCGCCAGGGCCAGCTTGGGCCCGACGCCCGAGACGGCAGTCAAGGTCTCGAAGGCCGTCTTCTCGCCATCGGTGGCGAACCCGTAAAGCGTCATCGCGTCCTCCCGGACGACGAAGGCGGTGATCAGCTTCGCCGGCTGGCCCACCAGCGGCAGCTTCTCGTACGACGAGGCGGGGATCAGGAGACGGTAACCGATGCCGCCGACATCGACGATGGCTTCGGTTGGCTTCTTGTCGGCGAGCGTGCCGGAGACGTAGGCGTACACGGACGGACGGGGGAGACGGCCCGCAAGCTAGAGCCGCCCACTGTCACCGGTCCGGCACTCGGTCGCTACGGGGTAGCGGGTAGCGCGCCCTCGCGGAGTGCGTCCAGCAGGCGCCGGGCCACAGAGCCGCGGTAGCTCCCCTGCTCGACGAGCCCGCCGAGGACGCGAGCCGCCTCGGCGTCGCGGCCGAGATGGAGGAGCACGCGGCCCTGCGCGAGGCGGGCCTCCTGAGCGATCCACGACGTGGGGCCGGCCTGATCGGCGATCGTGCCGAGGCGGGCGGCGGCGGCAGTCAGAGCCTCGGCGTCGTACGTCGGGAAGAGCCCGAGGACGGAGCGCCGGGCCTCGTGGACAGCGTCCAGCGCCTCGGTGAGCTCCTCAGCCTGGGCGTCGGCTGGGTCTCCGCCGCGCAGCACGGACGGGGGAACAGCGTCAATGTCGGTGAGGGCGGCCACGCGGGCGCGCTCGGGCTGGGTCGCCGTGGACACGGCGAACGCCGCCCCGTAGGCCACCAGCAGGACGGCGGCGGCAGCCAGCCACCGCGGGGCTCGCCACCGGGTGGTCCGTGGCGGGGGCGCAGCGGGGCGGTCGAGGAGGGGGCGGGCAGCCAGCGAGTCGCCGCCCACTGCGGGGGCCTCCGAGAAGAAGAGCCCTGTCAGTCGCTCGTAGCGGCGGAGCGGGTCCTCGGCCCCCGCCTCGAGGTCGCGGAGGTGGGCCTCGATGCGCCCCGCCTCGGCGTCAAGCTCGGGGTCGCGCGCGCGCGCCTCCGCGACGGCGTCGTCGTCGGACGTAAGGCCCATGCGCTGGTCGACGGCATGGCGGGCGAGGGCGTCCGCATCGATCGGCGCGGTCGCCGCGTCCACGAGGTCGGCGAGGCGATGGGCCTCGGCGAGGGCATCGGCCCACTCGGGGAGGTCGGCGAGGCGCGCGTCCACCTGTGCGCGTTCTGCGGGGGAGAGGGCCGGGTAGGCGTCGAGCAGGGTGGCGATGTCAGTCACGGCAGGAGGGGGTCGAGCCTATAGACCCGCGAAACGTGCAGATCTAACCTTCGAGAGATCCTTCATCAGAATCGAGCGAGAGATCCGGGTCGTCGAAGTGGACCGCGCGGAGGTCTGGGTCGGTGCGCAGCTTGGCGATCGCCTTCGAGTAGTACGTCCGGGTGGTGGCCAGCGTGCGGTCGGTGGCGTCGGCGATGTCCTGGTACGACTGACCCTCCAGGAGCCGTCGCCGAGCGACCTCCGAGATGGCAGGGGGCAGGTCGTCGATGGCGCGCACGATGAGCTTGCGGACGAGGGTGCGGTCCAGCCCGAGGGACTCACGGGCCGGGACGACATAGGTCTGCTCGTCCATCTCGACGAGGTCTCGCCGTCGCTCGCGGTACGACAGCAGCACGTTGCGACACACCACGCTGACGAACTGCGGGAAGCGCCCGGGGTCTCGCACGGTCTCCATCGACCGGAAGACCCGGCGGCAGGCTCGCTCGATCACGCCGTCGAGGTCGCTCGGCCCGCCCGTCCGCTCCCGAGCGAACTTGCCGTAGAAGTACCAGACGATGTAGCAGTAGGCCCAGAGCTGGGCGATGTGGCGGTCGGCTTCGGACTCACTGCGGCGCCACGCGAGGAAGGCCTCGCGCGCCGCGTCGAAGTCGTCGACGCGGAAAGGGAGGTGGCGCGCGAGTGCGCCGAGCCGTGCAGAGCGGTCGAGGGGCACGTGGCAGGCGTCGTCGGGCAGACGCGAAGATAGAGGCCCCCCAGAGGACCGGGGAAGAATCCTTGAACCCGGCCGATATGGGCGCTCAGGAGGGCTCCGCGCGTTGACCGCGCGCAGGGCGGCGTCTAGCTTGACCCCTTCGATTGCGCCCGGTCCGCCCCGAAGGGCTCGCGGACTGCTGGCGCGCCGGTCGCGGCGCGGCCGGGACGGCACGTCCTGCCGGTCCCGAGGCCGCCCGTTTTTTTGTCCACCGGCGACGCCGCCCGCCCTCCGGGCACCCAGACCCTCCCCCTTATGAACACGACCTCGTTCAAGACCTACAGCGCCAAGCCCGGCGACGTCGAGCAGGCCTGGCACGTGGTGGACGCCGAGAACGTCGTCGTCGGCCGCCTCGCTGCCCGCGTCGCCACGATCCTCCGCGGCAAGCACAAGCCCGAGTACACGCCCCACATGGACGTGGGCGACCACGTCGTCATCGTGAACGCGGACAAGGTCCGCTTTACGGGCAAGAAGGAGACCGACAAGCAGTACTACCGGCACTCCGGCTACCCCGGCGGCATCCGCTCGCGGACGCCCAAGGAGGTCCGCGCCACGCACCCCGAGCGGATCCTCGAGAATGCCGTCAAGGGCATGCTCCCGCGCACCAAGCTCGGCCGCGATCTCTACCGGAAGCTCCACGTCTACGCCGGTGCCGAGCACCCGCACGAGGCTCAGCAGCCGCAGACGCTCACCATCGACTAGTTCTGCGAGGGTTCGGGTGTGCACCCCTCGGGTGCGTCGCACCCTGCCTGCGCACTCGATCACTCGCACCTCCCCCAGTATGGCAACCCAGTTCCAGGCCGTCGGCCGCCGCAAGACGTCGGTCGCCCGCGTCTACCTCCGCCCCGGCAGCGGCAACGTCATCGTCAACAAGCGCGAGCTCGCGGAGTACCTCCCGACGACGATCCGCCAGGCCTCGGCCACGGCGCCGCTCGACCTCACCGAACTCCGCGGCCAGTTCGACGTCCTCGTCAACGCCAAGGGCGGTGGCCTCACCGGTCAGGCCGAGGCCATCCAACTCGGCATCGCCCGGTGCCTCGTCCAGTTCAACGAGGAGCTCCGCAAGCCCCTCCGCGACGCGGGCTACATGACGCGTGACCCGCGCATGGTCGAGCGCAAGAAGCCCGGCCAGCCCAAGGCCCGCAAGAAGTTCCAGTTCTCGAAGCGCTAAGCCGCTTCGTGGGTCGGGAGGCTTGGAAAGCGAGAACGTTCGACCGTTTTCGCCTTTCGAGCTTCTGACCCTTATCACACCCCCCGCCCGACGCGCCGTCGGGTGCCCGCCTCGGCGGGTCGGCGGCGCGCATGACGGCGGGGTCAGGATCAACCTCGGCCCCGAGCGCTGCCTCGGTGGCCCCACTCAGACCACATCATGGCACGCGCCTCGATCGAAGACCTCCTCCGCGCGGGCGCCCACTTCGGGCACCTCACCTCGCGCTGGAACCCGAAGATGGCCCCGTACATCTTCATGCAGCGGAACGGGATCCACATCCTGGACCTGAAGCAGACGCAGGCCCTCTTGGACCAGGCGGCCGACGCCGCCGGCCGGTTCGCCTCGAAGGGGCGCAAGGTTCTCTTCATCGGCACCAAGAAGCAGGCGCAGAACGTCGTCCGCGAGGAGGCAGAGCGCGCCGGGATGCCGTTCGTCGTCGACCGCTGGCAGGGCGGCATGATGACCAACTTTGCGACCATCCGTGGTTCGCTGCGTCGCATGGAGACGCTCCGCCGCGAGGAGGCCGACGGTACCACGGCCAAGCTCAAGAAGAAGGAGCGCCTCATGCGGTCCCGCGAGCTCGAGAAGCTCGACCGCGTGCTCGGCGGCATCTCGGACATGGGCAAGCTGCCCGGCGCCGTCTTCGTCGTCGACATCAAGCGCGAGCACATCGCCGTCGACGAGGCCCGCAAGCTCAACATCCCGATCATCGCCCTCGTCGACTCGAACGTCGACCCGGACCTGGTCGACTTCCCGATCCCGGCCAACGACGACGCCATGAAGTCGGTGGCGCTCTTCACGCGCGCCATCGCCGACGCGATCATCGAAGGCCAGAAGTCGGGCGCCATTGAGCGCGACGCGGCCGTCGCCGAGGCCCAGAGCCGCGCGGCCGACGAGGTCAAGGCCGACCAGGCCGAGGCCGCCGCCGAGGAGGCCGAGCCGGTCACCACCATGGCCGACGCCGAGGCCGAGGCCAAGACGCAGGCCATCATCGACAAGACGGCGTAGCGCTCGCTTCGCTCGAAGGACGAGGGGCGTAGAGCGTGGGGATCCCCCCGCCCTGCGCCCTTCGTCGTGACACCCCACGTACAACGCACCACGCACCAGAATCATGGCAATCAAGGCACAGGACGTCAAGAAGCTCCGCGAGGCCACCGGCGTCGGCATGATGGACTGCAAGAAGGCGCTCGTCGAAGCCGACGGTGACTTCGACAAGGCCATCGAGATCCTCCGCACCAAGGGCCAGAAGGTCGCCGCCCAGCGCGCCGACCGTGACGCCTCGGAGGGCGCCATCGTGACCGCCACCACCGCCGACGGCTCGGTGGCCGTCATCGCTGAGGTCAACTCGGAGACCGACTTCGTGGCGCGCAACGACCAGTTCGTCGCGTTCGCCCAGTCCATCGCCGACGCGCTCCTGGCGGCCCGCCCGGCCGACCTCGACGCTGCCAAGGCCGAGGTCCAGATCGACGGCCAGCCGCTCGGCGACGCCCTCACCCAGATGACGGGCAAGATCGGCGAGAAGATCGACGTCCGCCGCTTCGAGATCGTGGAGGCCGCCGAGGGGGGCTCCGTGGTCGATTACATCCACCCGGGCGCCAAGCTGGGCGTGGTGGTCGAGATGACGGGCACCGGCGACCTCTCGGAGGCCGGCCGCGACGTGGCCATGCAGGCCGCTGCCATGAACCCCATCGCCGCCACCCGTGACGACGTTCCGCAGGACGTGCAGGACAAGGAGCGCGAGATCGGCCGTGAGCAGGCCCGCGCCGAGGGCAAGCCGGAGGCGATCCTCGACAAGATCGCGGAGGGCAAGCTGGGCCGCTACTTCAAGGACAACGTCCTCGTCGAGCAGCCCTTCGTGAAGGACTCCTCGCAGACGGTCGAGCAGATGCTCAAGGGGCACGGCGCCACCCTGAAGCGGTTCGTCCGCTTCGCGCTGGGCGGCTAGCCCCGCTCGCCTCGGTGCCGAGGCGAACCGATTCGGCGAGGCCCGACCGCTCCGGTGGTCGGGCCTCGCTGCGTTTCGAGAAGAAGGTTGACAACGCTTCGATCCGGTTCGTACCCTGTCCTTCGAACCGAATCGAAGAAGGTCATGCGCAACCCCATCACTCCGCTCGGCGGCACCGAGATGGAGATCCTCCGCGAGGTCTGGGCGCTCGGCCGCGCCACCGCCCGTGAGGTGCACGACCGGATCGACCGGGAGGTGGCCTATACGACGGTCACGACCGTCATGAAAAACCTCGCCGACAAGGGCTACCTCGCCTTCGAGCGCGACGGCGCCACGTTCGTCTACACGGCCGCCCGCCCGGCCGACGAGGTGCGCGGCTCGCTCCTCTCGACCATCGTCGAGAAGGTGTTCGGCGGCTCGGCGCGGACGCTCATTCAGACGTTGGCGCGACACGAGTCGCTCACGCCCGACGAGCAGGCCGAGGTCGAGCGGTTGCTCTACCAGTTGGGAGGGGAGACCGATGACTGAGCCGCTTTCACACCTCGCAGCGTTCGGGGCGACCGTCTGGGCGGCCTTCGCAGCGCCCATGTTGACGTGGACCGCCGTGGCGCTGACGGTCGAGACCCTCGCGCGCGCCGTGAGGCCGTCCGCCTCGGTGAGTCTGTGGGCACGCGGCGCGACGTTGACGCTGCTGCCCGCGCTCGTGGTGCTGCCGCCGGTACTGGCGCCGCTCGTGCCGTCTCTGCTGGCAGACGCTCCCGTTGCCCCGGTCGTCTCGACCGGCGTCGCCAGGCTCGCGGAGCGCACATTGCCCGTCGTGTCAGCGGCGCCCGAGAGTGCCGAGGTGATGCTGGGAGGCCTCGCAGTGCTGGCCGTGCTGGCGTCCGCGTGTGCGCTCGTCGTGCTGGCCGGGGGCGTGGTGTGGCTGGCCCGTACGCGACGGTCGCTGCGAGCCGCTGGCGCTGACGTCCGCGCCGAGAGTCGCGCACTGAGTGCCCGGATCGGTCTCTGTCACCGCGTCGCGGTCGTGGCCGTGGCCCCGTCTTCGGCGCCGTTCACGGTCGGCTGGCGTGAGCCGGTTGTGGCCGTGCCGGACGGCCTGGCCCACGAGGCGCGCGAGATGACCCTGGCCCACGAACTGTCGCACGTCCGCCGTGCGCACTTCGGCTGGCACCTCGCCGAGCGCGTGGTCTGCGCCGCGTTCGTGTGGCACCCGGCCGTCCATGTTCTTGCCCGGGGGCTCGCCCTCGACCGCGAGCGCGTGGCCGACGCCGACGTGGTCCGCCTCTGGCCGGACCGAGCCGCCCGCTACGGTCGCTTGCTGACGGTCTTCTCCACGCGCCCCACCCCAGGTCTCGCGCTCGGGGCCTCCTCGTCCACACTCATTCACCGCCTGACTGCCATGACGCATCCCCATCCCGACCGCACGCTACGGGCTCGGCTCGTCGGCGCCGCCCTGCTGGGGCTCCCGCTCGTCCTCGCCGCCGCTGCCTTCCCCGACGCGACGCCCACGCCGAAGTCCTCCGCCCCACACGAGGTCACGTCGGCCCCGGCCGACACGACGGACGATGCCATCGAGAGCGTCTCGGTCTGGCGGAGCGACGACTCGGATCCCCGAGTCGAGATCCGGATGGAGGCGGGGACCTCGGTGGAGGATGCCGTGTCCATCGCCGACCGGTATTCCGGCGGAGGGACCCCCGGCGAGCTGGTGGTGGTCGCCGCGAGCGGTGAGACCATTACCCGGTCGACGCTGTCCCTCAGCGCGATTCCCCCGCCGCCGCCGCCCGCTCCTCCGGCTCCGCCCTCAGCGCCCGCCCCTCCGCTCCCGCCCTCGGCTCCTGCGCCACCGCCCCCCGCGCCGCCCTCTGCCCCCGCGCCAGCACCGCCCGCTGCACCTCCGCCTCCGCCGACAGTTCCGGCTCGCGTCGGGGACATCGAGTCGGTGTCCGTGTGGAAGGAGGAGGGAGCGACCCCTCGCGTCGAGATCCAGGTGAAGCCAGGCACGTCCCGTCGTGTTGCCACGGCGATCGCCGACGCGTACTCCGCTGGCGGGTCGCCGGGTGAGCTGGTCGTGATCCTGGCGGACGGCGAGCGGATCACGCGCTCGACCCTGTCGCTCGGCGCCGACTGAGGCGGCCTCGGTCCGCCCATGGACCCGACCGAGGGGGACGAGCCCGGCGAGGCCCGCCCGGCGCGATGTCGGGCGGGCCTCGGTCGATCGGGAGGAGCGCTACTGAACCGTCACCACGTAGTCCAGCGTCGCGTTGCACGCGCCGTTGCCGACAGAGAGCTGCTGCGTGCCGACGACGCTCGAGAACTGACCGCTCGCGAACCGGTGCGTTCGTACCGAGGTCCGGTCGTCCATGTTGGCATCCCGGCGGGTCGTCGAGTCCCACTCCATCCCGGACAACGAGACCGCGAACCCGCTGCCCTCAGCGCGTGGCTGCTGGAGCGAGATGGTCTGTCCGACGGTCGCCTGGTTTCCTGAGAACAGAGGGATCACTGCTGCGGAGTGTGTCCCATAGGTCGCGCCTGCAGGCAAGGTGATGGCCTCGATGGGGTTGTTGCCGAGGTCCGTGACCTCGATCAGAAACTGGAAGTCGCCGGGGTTGGTGGCGCTGTCGCAGTTCGAGTTCGCAGTGATCGCGCCCAGCGCGATCGAAATGGAGGCCGCCTCCGGGCCCGGGTCGGCAGAGTCGCAGGCGGCGAGCGGGAGGAGCAGGAGCAGGAAGAGTGCGAGGCGTGTCATGGCAGGAGGGAGGTGGATGTCGTCGGGCGATGGGCGCCCGTCACCCTCAGGCGCACCGTCGGCAGCGGGAAGCGATCACGGGCGTTAGCTTTTTTGGACTTCGCCCTCTGCCGTGGCCGATCCTGCCCCCGACGTAACGCACCTGTTGCTCGCCCTCGACGGCGACGACCCGGCCGCCGTCGACGCGCTCCTGCCGCACGTCTACACCGAACTCCAGGCGATGGCCCGGCGGCAGCTCCGAGGCGAGCGCGCCGGCCACACGCTCGACACCGCCGCGCTCGTCCACGAGGCCTACCTCAAGCTGATCCGGCAGGACCGCGTCTCGTGGCAGAACCGGGCCCACTTTCTCGGGGTCGCCTCGCTGGCCATGCGGCGCATCCTGGTCAACTACGCCAAGCGACGGAGCCGCGTGAAGCGCGGCGGCGACGCGCCGCTGGCCACCTTCGACGACGGCGCGGTCGGGCGCGTGACGCGGTCCGACGAGTTGCTGGCGCTCGACGAGGCGCTGGACCGGTTGGCCGCTCGTGCGCCTCGGCCCGCGCGCGTGGTCGAGATGCGCTTCTTCGGCGGCCTCACCCACGCCGAGATCGCCGAGGTGCTGGGCCTCTCCGAGCCGACCGTCCGCCGCGACTGGCAGGCGGCGCGCGCGTGGCTGAGCGCCGACCTCGGTCCGCCCGCCGACGCGCCTGCTGGGTGATCGCTTCGGCGCCGGTCTGGTGCGTCTCCTCGAAATGCCCCGCTGCCCATGCCCGACCGCCAGCCCGACGCCCTCGACCGCTGGACGCGCGTCCAGACCCTCTTCGAGGCGGCCCTCGACCACGACGGCGACGCCCGGACGGCGTGGCTCCGCGCCGAGTGTGGTGACGACCCCGACCTCTACCGTGAGGTCGCGGCCATGCTCGGGGGGCACCGGACGCGGGACACCCTCCTCGACGGCTTCGCCGCCGACCTGTTCGACCCCGCCGACCTCGACCAGGCGCTCGGAGCCGACGATGCAGGGGCGCACGTCGGGCCGTGGGTGCTCGGCGAGCGGATCGGTGCGGGGGGCATGGGGACGGTCTACCGTGCGACGCGCGACGGGGATTTCGAGCAGACGGCGGCGCTCAAGCGCATCAAGCCGGGCATGGACTCCGAGGCCGTCCTCGCGCGCTTCCGCGCCGAGCGCCAGATCCTCGCCCGCCTCGAACACCCCGGCATCGCGCGTCTCCTCGACGGTGGGCTCGATGCCGACGGGCGCCCCTACTTCGCGATGGAACTGGTCGATGGCGAGCCGATCACGGACCTCGCGGACGCCCGGCGTCTCTCCGTCGACGACCGGCTGGAGCTGTTCGCGCAGACCTGCGAGGCCGTCGCCTATGCCCATCGCCAGCTCGTGGTCCACCGCGACCTGAAGCCGTCCAACGTTCTCGTCTCGGAAGATGGGCGCGTCAAGCTGCTTGACTTCGGCATCGCACGCCTCCTCTCCGCCGACGCCGACGCCGACGACGGGCTGACGCGCACCGGCCACCGCGTGCTCACGCCCGCCACGGCGGCGCCCGAGCAGGTCCGCGGCGAGCCGCCGACGACGGCGACCGACGTGTACGCCCTCGGCGGGTTGCTCTACCGGCTGCTCTGCGGCGCCCTCCCGCTCGACCCTGGCCTCTCCGCCTCGGCGCTGGAGCGGGCCGTGCTGGAGACCGTGCCCGCTGCCCCGAGCATGCGCGTCACGCCGTCGGCCGCGGCGGCCCGCGGCACCGCCGAGACGGCGCTGGCGAAGCGGCTGCGAGGCGACCTGGATACCATCTGCGGGAAAGCGCTCCGCAAGGAGCCCGAGCGGCGCTACGGCTCCGCGGCGGAACTGCTGGCCGATGTACGCCGCCACCTCGCCGGGCTGCCGGTCGAGGCGCGGCCCGCGACGGCGCGCTACCGGGCGGGCCTGTTCGCGCGGCGCCACCGCGTGGGGCTGGCCGCGACGGTCGCCTCCCTCCTCGCCGTCGGGTTGGTGACCGCGCTCGCGTTCGCGCGCGTCAGCGCCGAGCGCGACCGGGCGCAGACCGAGGCGGACAAGGCGGCCGAGGTCTCTGCCTTCCTCGCCTCCATCCTCGAAGGCGCCGACCCCTACCAGGCCGCGGGCGACACCCTGTCGGCCTTCGACCTGCTCGAACGGGGCGCCGCGCGCATCGAGGAGGACCTCGCCGACCAGCCCGACGTCCAGGCGGCCATGCAGTACGTCATGGGCGGCGTCTACGAAAACCTGGGGCGCTACGAGGAGGCCGAGGCCCTTCTGGTCGCCGCCCTCGACACGCGCCGCCGCCTCTACGGGAGCGACCACCTCGACGTGGCCGAGACCGAGCGAGCGTTGGGCATCGTCTACCGCCGAATCCGGGATGGTGACCGCGCCGAGCCTCTCCTTCGCCACGCGCTCGACGTCCAGCGTCGCCGCCTCGGCCCGGACGATCCCGAGGCGGCCTACACCCAGCGCCACCTCGCGTCGCTCCTCCGCAACCGCGGCGAGTACGACGAGGCCGAGCGCCTCTACCGCGCCTCGCTGGCGTCCTTCCGGAGCACCCTCGGCGACGACCACCCGGACGTGCTCGACGTCAAGAACAGCCTGAGCGTGCTGCTGGAGCAGACAGGGCAGTTCGACGAGGCCGTCGGGCTGATGCGAGAGGTGGTCGCCGCACAGCGGCGGCAGGCCGCGCAGTCCGAGACGGGCGTGGACGCGTCGCTCTCGGCCACGCTGGCGACGCTGGGCACGCTCCTCCGCGAACAGGGCGACCTCGACGGCGCCGAAGCCGCCGCCCGGGAGGCGCTGGCCCTCGACCAGTCCGTGTTCGGCGATGCCCACCCGCAGACGGCGACCAGTATGCGCAACCTGGCCTCCATCCTCCGCGACCGCGAGCAGTACGATGAGGCGGGGCGGCTCTATCAGGCGGCGCTCGACATCCGGCGCGCGGCGCTCGGGCCGGACCACCCCCGCGTGGCCAACCTCCTCAACAGCTTCGGCAAGCTCCGGGCCGAGGAGGGCGACCTCGAGGGCGCCATCGCGCTCAGCCGTGAGGTCCTCCGCATCTACCGCGCCCAGCCCGACGCCGAGCCGATGCGCGTCGCGTTCGCGACCGGCAACCTCGGCGAGTACTACGAGCAGGTCGGTCGGGCGGATCAGGCCGAGGCGCTCTACCGGGAATCGCTCCGCGAGCTGCGGGCCGCCGTCCCTGCCGAGAGCGCGGATCTCGCGTTCCCGCTCGAAAGCCTGGGCACGCTCCTCAGCGGTCAGGAGCGCTTCGCCGAGGCCGAGCCGTTGCTCCGGGAGGCCGTCGCGGTCCGCCGCGCCGCGCTCCCGGCGGGTCACCGCTACACGGCCCGGTCCGAGCGCCGCCTCTCCGATGTCTTGGTCGGCCTCGGCCGCCCGGCCGACGCCCGCGCGCTGCTGACCGCCAGCCTCCGCCGCCTCCGGTCCGCTCGCGCCGACGCCGAACTGGTCGAGAGTGCCGAGGCGCGACTCGCTGGCCTGCCGGTGGCTGTCCGGACGGAGCGGGGCGAGTGAGGGCTCTGCGTGCCCATCGTCCCACCGAGGCCGCGGGCTCACCGCGCGGAGGGCCACCTCGGTGTGCGGATCCGGCACCGCGGAAGAGCCAACTTCTGCGATCGGTAGGGGCACACCGGCGGTGTGCCCCTACGGGGCTCCGTCGATCAGGCGCTGCAGAACATCGCCGAGGTGGCCCGCCAGCACGGCCTCATCCCCACCGAGCACGGACGCGCCGATCACGTCGCGCGTGAGGGTGAAGCCGAACAACGCGGCCACCATCAGCCCGGCACGCTCACGGGCGTCGGGCCCGCCGAGCCAGACGGCGAGTGGCGTCGCGACCTGCTCGGCGAGGGCCGCCCGGAGGACGCCGCCCGCGTCGGGGTGGGGCGCCGAGTGGAGGAGCACCAGCGTCGGGTCGAATCCCTGGCGCCGGGGGCGGAGGAGGTAGCCTGCCAGTCGCTCGCCGAGGGTGCCCCGGTCGCCCACGAGCAGGTCGCCGATGGTGAAGCTGTCGCCGACGACCTCGGTGAAGAGCCCCATCTTGGAGCCGAAGTAGCGGTTGATGAGCGCCGCGTTGACGCCTGCCTCGGCCGCGATCTCGCGGACGCCGACCTGCCCGTAGCCCGCGCGCGAGAACTGCCGCCGTCCGGCGGCCAGGAGCTTCGCGCGCGTCGCCGCGCGGTCGCCGGTGATGGGCGGCTTCGAACGAGCCATACGCCAGGGGAGGAGGAGGAAGGACTAGGTAAACCGTTGGCGACCGTCGGTTCCCTGGGAGCGGCCCGGCGCGCTCTGTGATGGGCTCCAGCCTCGGCTGCCGGTCCGCCATGTCGGGCAGGAGGCCACGCTACGGGGAGGCGGCTCGCGCGTTGCCGGGCCTCGCCGCGCGGCCGTACCTTCCCGTCCCCTCTCGACGCCTCCTCCCATGGCCTCCGACGACCCGTCGCACCGCACCGACGGCCTCCGCTACCGCCGCGTTCTCCTCAAGCTGAGCGGCGAAGCCCTCCTCGGCGATCAGGCATTCGGCATCGACCACGCCGTCCTCCGGCAGTACGCCGCCGATGTCAAGGAGGCCGTGGACGAGGGCGCACAGGTGGCGCTCGTCATCGGCGGAGGCAACATCTTTCGGGGTGTCTCCAACGAAGGCGCGAAGATGTCCAGCCGCGCCCACGCCGACTACATGGGCATGCTGGCGACCATGATCAACGGCATGGCGCTGCAGGACGCGCTGGAGGCCGCGGGCATGCACACGCGCCTGATCTCGGCCATCGACATGAACGAGATCGCGGAGCCGTTCATCCGCCGCCGCGCCATCCGCCACCTGGAGAAGGGACGCGTGGTGGTCTTCGGCGCCGGCACGGGCCACCCCTACTTCTCGACCGACACCGCTGCCGCGCTCCGCGCCGCCGAGATGGACGCCGAGGTGATCCTCAAGGGCACCCGCGTCGATGGCGTCTACACCGGCGATCCGGAGACCGACCCCTCGGCGAAGCGCTACGAGGCCATCTACGGCGCCGAGGTCATCCAGCGCGACCTCAAGGTGATGGACCTCACGGCCGTCACGCTCGCGAAGGAGAGCGGCCTCCCCCTGATCGTGTTCAACATGAACGCGCCCGGCACCTTCGCCCGGGTCCTGCGCGGCGAGCCCGTCGGCACGACCGTCCACTGGGACGAGGCGGCCGAGCCGCTCGTTCTCGCCTGATCCTGTCCCTCCGCTTTTAGACCGACCCCGCCATGATCGACCCCCAGTTGCAAGAGGCCCTCGACGAGGCCGAGATGGACATGGACGCCGCGCTCGACCACCTCGTCCACGAGCTCAACACCATCCGCGCCGGGCGCGCCAACCCGCAGATGCTCGACAGCGTCCGCGTGGAGGCCTACGGCGCCACGATGCCGCTCAATCAGGTCGCCAACACGGCTGCGCCCCAGTCCGACCTGATCACGGTGACGCCATTCGACAAGGGCACCATCGGGGCCATTGAGCGCGGCATCACGAACGCCAACCTGGGCCTCAACCCGACCAACAACGGCTCGCAGATCCTGCTCTCGATTCCGCCGCTGACCGAGGAGCGCCGCCGGGACCTCGCCAAGAACGCCCGCGCCAAGGGCGAGGAGGCGAAGATCTCGATCCGCAACGCCCGCCGCTCGGCGAAGGACACCATCAAGAAGACCGCCAACGCCGAGTCGCTCTCGGAGGACATGCAGTACGAGGCCGAGCAGACGCTCCAGGAGATGACCGACAAGTACGTCGGCCGCGTCGACCGGACGCTCGACGCCAAGGAGGCCGACATCATGAAGGTCTGACCGCCTCGGCGCCGAGGCGGGCGGGCCCGTCTTCTGCGTTCCTTTGGATGCGCGCGCGCCGAGACCGTGTAGATTTGCGGTCCCCGGAGAGGTGCCCGAGTGGCTGAAGGGGCACGCCTGGAAAGCGTGTGTGCGGGTAACCGTACCGAGGGTTCGAATCCCTCTCTCTCCGCTTTGAAATCTCAAAACCGGCCCCTGCGTCACGCGGGGGCCGGTTTTTGCATTCGTGACGGGTCGAGCCGACGCGGACACCGATACTTTTCCCAATGTGGACAACGTGGGGACGGCGAGTCACCCCGCCTTCGCCTTCCGGAAGGCCGCCTGCGTGCTCGGCTGCGGCGTGAAGGGTGTCCGCGAGTACGTCGCCGCCGGCGTCCTCTCTCCAACGGAATAGAGCACCGAGTCGAGGAAGTGGTAATTCCGCCACGAAGACATAGAGGCGTTCTGTTACTCGTCCTCAGGAGAACTGCCGGTACCGGATCGTCCGTGACAGTGCTTGAACTTGGCCCCGCTCCCACACGGACACGAAGCATTAGGGCCGGAGACGGCTCTGCGGGATTTCCTGTCCAGCCGTTTCGTACTACGTCTCGGCTTGTTGAGGAGTATCTGTATGACAGAGGCAAGCACGGCGAGCATGGCCCAGAATGAACCCGGATCGTTCGGGACCATGAGATCCGCGATGGGCTTGAGCCCAGGCGCTTCTCTCTCTATCGACTCTCTCAGGTCCCCCTGGGATAGCTTCTCACGCTGCGCTCGGTCGATCAGGCGCAACAACATCTGCAGGTCCGAGGGCCCGATGTCGGGGCGGGAGAGGACGCGGTATGCCTGCTCTAGGAAGTACACTTGTCCTTTACGAACCGCAATGTTTCCTATCTCAAGGTCTCCTCCGCAGTCGCAGGTCCTGTCGCCAAGGACGAGGGCCATTCCAGAGACCGAAAAGTTTCTGCCCTCGAAGGTGAGACCGTGATCGAAAGTCATTTCGCCACACTCTCTGCAAAAGGCGGGTGGCTTGAATACGGTCGTCTCGTCCATCACCTAGGGATTGAGTTGCGATAAGGATCAGATGTTAATGCTGCGAGTGATCCCGTCCGCGGCCGCGGTGTCGAAGTCGGCGAGGCCGTGCTCGGTGACGGTCACCGACGAGTGCCACAGTACGCGCTGGATGGTGCGCACATCGGTACCCCGCTGGTGCTCGTGGCGGGGCGATGTCGTCGAGGGCGCCCGCCTCGGTGGAGGTGCCGAGGTGGACCTACCGGGGGAGCGGCCCTCGCAGAGCGTGTGCCCCGACCGTCCACAGGATTTTGGTCCCGGCGCGGACGGTCCCGTTGAGGGTCCCCGTGATCTGCGACTTCCCGACGCGCTTGCGGTACGCCACCGGCACCTCGGCCGTCCGCAGCCCGGCGCGAACGGCGCGGACCTGCATCTCGACCGTCCACCCGAACGTCTCGTCGCGCATCCCGAGCCGCTCGTAGGCGTCCCAGCGGATCGCGCGGAACGGGCCGAGGTCGGTGAAGCGCGCGCCCCAGCGGAGGCGCACCAGCGCGCAGGCGAGCGCGTTGCCCCAGCGCGCCTGCGGCAGCAGCGCCCCCGCCTCGACACGCCCCGCGCGCTGGCCGAGCACGCGGCTCCCGATCACGAGGTCGGCCTCGTCGCGGACAAGGGGCGCCAGCAGGGCACTGAGGTCGGCCGGGTCGTCGCTGCGGTCGGCGTCCACGAACACGACCACCTCGGGCGGACGGCGGCGCACCTCGGCGAGGGCTGCCAGGCAGGCCCGCCCGTAGCCCGCTCGGGGCTCCGAGACCACCGTCGCGCCCGCGGCCCGCGCCTCGGCCGCCGTCCCGTCGCGTGAGCCGTTGTCGGTCACCACGACTTCGCCGACGAGGCCCGTCGCCAGCATCTCGCGGACGACGGCGCCCACCGAGCCCTCCTCGTTTCGCGCCGGGATCACCACGGAGACGCGCATCAGCGACCGTCCACGAAGCCGACCCGCGTCACGGTCTGGGTGGGGAAGGGGATCGACAGGGAGATCGGGTAGACCCAGCCGATGCTCCCCACGCCTCCGATGACAGGCGTCGGCGTGGTGCCCACGACGACGCCTTCCAACTGGGCGCCCACGAACACCGGGTCGCCGGGGGTGGAGCCGTAGAGGAGGCTCGTCGCCTGGAGCTCCGCCGTGTCGAGGAACGAGAGGAACGACGCCTGCCCTCCGCCTTCCTGCGGGGTCGGCTGGGTGAGGAACGAGGCGCTGTCGTCGGTGTCCACCCGCCGCACCACGAAGCGCACCCGGGCGCCCTCCAGCCGCCCGCTGGCGACGGACAGGACGACGGGCGCGGCGTTGCTGGATGCGGAGGGCGACGGCCCCGAGGTCACGACCGACGAAGGGATTGTGACCGTCACCACGCTCCGGGCCCCGTCGGCGTCGCGGAGGGCTTCGATGCGGTGGGCGTCGCCCGGCGCCACCGCGAGGTCGGCCACGAACAGGTGCGCGCGGATGCCGTCGGGGAGGGTCACGACCGAGTCGCGCCAGGCGGTCGTCCGGCCAGTCGTCAGTTCGGTCGAGGTGACGGTCACGGGCAGCCGGTCGGGCGTGTCGAGCACGCTCCCGGCGAGGTCCTGCACACGGATGGCCTGACGAGCCGTCCGGCCATCGAGGGTGCCGTAGAGCGCGAACGCGCGGGTGTCATCGACTCGCGGGGAGAACCCGTCGTCGCAGGCGCTGAGGGCGGCGGCGAGCAGCAGCAGGAGCGACCAGCGCGTCATTCCACCTCGACGCGCAGGCCGAGCGTCGGCAGGAGCGGAAGCTGATTCACCGGCTCAGCGCGGAGGGCGTCGTAGTAGAACACGTTGGCCCGGTCGGTGGCATTGAGGACGGCTGCCTGCACGACGGCCCGCGCGCCGGGGATCCGGACGGCCCACTCCGCCGACACGTCCAGGCGGGCATAGGGGGGCGTCCGCCCCCCGTACGGCTCCGGGGCGAACAGGACGACGCCCGGCCCGGACGCGGCCTCGATCGGGATGCCGCGCGCGATCGCTTCGGTCAGGTCCAGGTAGGCCCCAGCGACCTCGGAGATCGGCCGTCCGGAGGTGAGCTGGAAGGCGGCGGCCAGCGCGAACGGCCCGCGCTCGACGCGGCCGTCCACCGACAGCCGGTGGGGACGGTGGAACGGCGGCCGGTACGTCCGCTCGGCGTCGCGGTACGTCAGTGACTGGGCGCCGTAGCGGGCGTCGAGGCGGAGGCCGGGGCGCCGGAGGGCCGCGGTTACCTCCACGCCGCGGGCGTTGCCATTGGTGGAGAGGAGGCGACCGTCCAGGAGGATCGTCTGGCCCGAGAGCGCCTTCGCGTACCCCTCCACGCCGAGCCGCACCGGCCCGAACCCGCCCTCCCAGCCGACGAGCCTGTGAACGGCCGTCGGCACGGGGAAGGCCGTCTGGGTGGTCGTCCAGGCCGTGAACACGTCGCCCACATCGCGCTGGTCCTGCAAGCCGACGATCTCCTGCCGGTACACGCCCGCCGCCGCTCGGAAGAGGCTCGGCCCCGTCGCCCAGGACATCAGCAGCCGCGGCTCGACGGAGGTCGTCCGCGCTTGCGCGGGGAACGTCTGCACGCGGAGCCCCGGCTCCAGGCGGACGCCCGCCCCGAGGTCGAGGTCGGCGTCGACGAAGATCGACCCCTCGCTCGTGTTCTGGCCCGTCTCTGCGTTCGGCTGGAAGCTGTACTGGAACAGGTACGAGGACGCCTGGATGCCCGTCCGTACGGTGTGGGGCCCGACGTAGTAGACGTACCCGAAGCGTCCGCCGAACGTCTCCGCCGACGCCTCCCGGAAGGGAGCCCCGATGGGATCGAACGTGGTCGTGAACCGCGACCAGTAGGCGCTCACGTCGATGGCCGCCGCGAAGGCCGACGAGATCGAGAAGAACTGCCCGCCCGCCGCCTCGGTCCGCGTGGTGATGCGGTTGCCGTTGATGCCGAGATCGCCCTCGTCGTCGGCGAAGAGGACCGTCCCCTGGAGCGTCGAGGTCGCGTCGAGGCGTGCGTGGAGCTTGCCGTAGGCGTCCGAGAACCGGTACGGCAGCGCGATGCCGAGCGCCTCGCCCGACTGCTCCACGACCGACTGGCGCACCGAGCCGAGGAACGACATGTCGCCCGGCACGATCGGAAGCTCCACTTCGGCGCCGAGGAGCACCGGCGACGCCGTCACCGCCCCGCCGACGCGCCGCTTGTGGCCCGTCCGCCCGGTCACGTCCACCACCGACGCGATCCGACCGCCGAAGCGGGCTGGCCACCCGCCCGCGTACACGTCCGCCGAGCGGACGACGCCCGCCGGGAGCGCGCTGTAGCCGCCGAGCAGGTGGAACGGCTGGAAGAGCGGGATGCCGTCCACCAGCACCAGGTTCTGCGTCGGCGTGCCGCCGCGGACGGAGAGCTGCCCGCCGCGGTCGCCGAGGGTGCTCACGCCGGGTTGGGCGAGGATGCCCGAGGCGAGGTCGCCGCCGGGGTCGAGGGTGGGGAGCGCCGCGAGGTCGGCCGGGCGGAGGCGCGTCAGGCCGGGCTCCCGCACCGCCGCGCCCTCGATCGCCTCCACCTCGACGGCGCCGAGGGCGGCCGTCCGCGGTGTCAGCGACACGGCCAGGTCGCGGCGCTCGCCGTCGGCCAGGGCGAGCGTGTCGACGAGCGGCGCGTACCCGAGCGCCGTCACGCGAAGCACGTAGCGACCCGACAGGAGCCCGCGGAAGACGAACTGGCCCTCAGTCCCGGCGCCCCGCCCGCGTACCGTGCCCGCACTGTCGGTCAGCACCACCGCCGCGCCCACGATGGGCCCCGCCGACTCGGCATCGGCCACGACGCCGAACAGGTCGGCCTGGGCCGCGGCGGGGCCGGCGACCAGGAGCATGGCGAGCAGGGTGAGGGGGCGAATCACGGGCCCGGAGTTTACGGGCCGCGGCGGGGCCTCGGGGAGGCACGACGTACGCCCCGTCGGCCTCCGCTCCCCGCGCCTCGGCCCTGTCGCCGAGGCGGCCCGAACGAGACACGGGCCGACCCCCGAGGGACCGGCCCGTGCTCCATCCTGCGCTCGCGAGAGCCCGTGCTCTGGAGCGTTACCCCTCCGCGTTCTTGCGGGCGTTGGTGGCGCGCTTGCGCTCGTGCGTGTCGAGGTGGCGCTTGCGGAGCCGCATGTGGTGGGGCGTGATCTCGATCAGCTCGTCGTCCCGGATGAACTCGATGGCCTCCTCCAGGGACATCTTCTTGGAGGGGTTCATCTTGAGGAAGTTGTCCGAGCCCGAGGCCCGCATGTTGGTCAGCTTCTTCTCCTTGGTCGCGTTGACCTCCATGTCCTCGTCACGCGCGTTCTCGCCGACGATCATGCCGTTGTAGACCTCGTCGCCGGGCTCCACGAACAGCTGGCCGCGCTCCTGCAGGTTGACGATGGTGTAGGGCGTCACCTTGCCGTTGCGGTCCGCCACGATGGCGCCCGTCGCGCGGTGCGTGATGTTGCCCGCCCACGGCCGGTAGCCGTCGAAGAGGTGCGTCAGCAGGCCCGTCCCCTTGGTGTCGGTCAGGAACTCGGTCCGGTAGCCGATCAGGCCGCGCGCCGGGATCTCGAACGTCATCCGGATGCGCCCGCCGCCGTTGTTCTTCATCTCGACCATCATGCCCTTGCGCGTGCCCAGCGTCTCGATCACGACGCCCATGAACTCCTCGGCCACGTCGACCGTCGCGCGCTCGTACGGCTCGTGCGTCTTGCCGTTGACCTGCTTCGTGATCACCTGCGGCATGCCGACGGCGAACTCGTAGCCCTCGCGGCGCATCTGCTCGATCAGGATCGCCATCTGCAGCTCGCCCCGGCCGAAGACGAGGTAGCGGTCCGTCGTCTCGGTCTCGTCGATGCGGAGGGCCAGGTTGGCCTCGCCCTCCTTCATCAGCCGGTCGCGCAGGTTGCGGGAGGTGACGTACTTGCCGTCCTTGCCCACGAACGGCGAGTCGTTGACGCGGAACTCCATCGACAGCGTCGGCTCGTCGATGTCGAGCGCCGCCAGCGGCTGGGGGTCGTCGATGTCGGTGAGCGACTCGCCCAGCCCGATGCCGGTCATGCCGCCGATGTAGACGATGTCACCGGCGGTGGCCGTCTCCGCCTCGACGCGGTCCAGGCCTTCGGAGACGAACAGGCTGGTCACCTGCGCGGCCTTGGTCTCACCGGTGCGGTGGCACATCAGCACGCGCTGCTTCACCTTGAGCGTGCCGTTGACCACGCGTGCGATGGCGATCGGACCCAGGAAGTTGTCCGGCTTGACGTCCGTGACGAGCACCTGCAGCGTCGCCTCCGGGTCGCCGGCGGGCGCCGGGACGGTGTTCACGATGGTCTCGAAGACCGGCTTGAGGTCGGTCAGCTCCGAGCCCAGCTCCAGCGTGCACTCGCCGTCACGCGCGACGGCGTAGATGACCGGGAAGTCGAGCTGATGCTCGTCGGCGTCGAGGTCGATGAACAGGTCGTAGATCTCGTCCAGCACCTCGGAGGCGCGGGCGTCGCCGCGGTCGATCTTGTTGATGACCACGATGGGCACCAGCCCGAGCGCGAGCGCCTTCGAGAGCACGAAGCGCGTCTGCGGCAGCGGTCCCTCGGCGGCGTCGACCAGCAGCATGATGCCGTCCACCATGCGGAGTGTGCGCTCGACCTCGCCCCCGAAGTCGGCGTGGCCGGGGGTGTCGACGATGTTGATCTTCATCTTCTCGCCCGCGTCGGTCGCGTAGCGCACGGCCGTGTTCTTGGCCATGATCGTGATGCCCTTCTCGCGCTCGAGGTCCATGGAGTCCATCACGCGTTCGGTGATGGCCTCGTGGGCGGCGAAGGTGCCGCTCTGCTGCAGCAGGGCGTCGACGAGGGTGGTCTTGCCGTGGTCGACGTGGGCGACGATGGCGACGTTGCGGATCTGCATGCTTCGGGCCGGTGGCCGAGGGGGTCAAACCGCCAAGGTCCGCCGGAGACAGTGAGGCGGACGCCGAGGGCCGGTGCGTTCGAGGCGAAGACGGGGCTCGCAAGAAGGGCAGGTCTCCGCTCCCACCTCGGTGCCGAGGCGGACGGTCTCGGCCCGGGGGAGGGGAGACGTGAGCGCCTCGGTGCCGTGGCGGATGAGCGGTTCCGTCGCCGTACGGTGCGTGTCTCAGGTACACTCCCCCTGTCCACCATGCCCTGCCTTCGCTTCGTCCTTTTCCTTGCGCTCCTCGCCGGTACCTCTGGCTGCGACCTGACCGCGTCGGACACGCCCGACCTGGCCGGCTCCTGGGCCGGAAGCGCCCTTCTCCCCAACGGGTTCTCCGCCTCCGCCGATCTCTCCCAGTCCGGCACGACGGTCGGCGGCACGCTCCGGATCTCCGGCGTATTCAACCCGACCGATCTCTCGGGCGACATCGACGACCTCGGGCGCCTCTCGTGGACGCTCCAGAGCGGGTGCGAGCGCTGGAGCGGCATCCTGTCCCTCGACGAGTCGGAGGATCGGATGGAGGGCTCCATCAACCTGGATGCGGGGTCCTGCCCGGACACGAGAGGCGCAAGCGGCACGCTCCGGCTGGAGCGCTCGACCGGCTGACCGGCCCGGCGCGTCCTCCTCGCCGTCGGCTCGCCGAGGTGGAGGCGCGGGAGACCGGCCACACGTTCCCTGCGGACATCCCCGGATAAGGGGAGGGGCGCCCATCCTGTCGGAGCGATCATCGCTCGCCGCCGCCGTCACCTCGCCGATGCGCCTCTCGCTCCTCGCCCTGCTCCTCGCCGCCCCGGCCTTCGCCCAGTCCGGCGACGTCACCTTCACCAGTGGGATCGCCCTCACCGGCGGCTTCACCCGCCTCGGCTACGACGGGGAGACCCTCGACACCTTCGACCGGACGTTCAGCGAGTTCTACGCCCAGCGCCTCGACGGGCCGGTGGATCTGCTGCCGGACCACGTGCAGGGCCTCTCGGGCGGCGTCACGACCCGCGTCCGCGCCGACGGCGTCGAGTTCGCGCTCGGGTACACGTATGCCCGTGGTGCGACCGACGCCCGCGCCGTGTTCGAGAACGACTCAGGCCTGCGGGTGACCACGACCTCCATTGACCAGTCCACGTTTCTGGAGGTTCTGGTGGCCGTGGTGCCGCGCGTGACGGTGGGGCCCGTCATTCAGGCGTCACTGAGAGAGGACGTGATCCGAGCCGCCTGGGTGTACCCGGACGGCTCGGAGAGCGTCGGCTCGGAGTATCGCATCAACGGCATCTACCGCGACGTGGGTGGGTCGCGCTTCCTGTTCGAGGCCGGGGGCACGCTCCGGCTGGCGATCACCGACCGCATCACCATCCCGGTGCGGGTGCTGTTCGACCTCCCCGAGCCCGGCGGCGCGTCCGGCATCCCGATGCGCGACGACGACGTGCAGGCCTTCAACGACGCCTTCCCGCTCGACTTCCAGGCCTGGGCGGCCGACCCGGCGGGCCTCAACGACGCCGTCGCCGTGCAGCCCGAGCACCTCGAAGGGATGCGCGTCGAGGCGGGCGTCGAGGTCATCGTCCTGAAATTCTGATTCCCATGCGTCTCTCTCTTCTGGTCGTCGCCCTCCTGCTGGTTGGCTGCGATGCCTTCTTCGATCCCGTGGACGACAACGAGCGCGAGGCGGCCGTCGAACGCCTCGAAGGCGTGTGGACCCGGAGCGTCCGCGCGGAGCGAATTGCGTACGACGGCGCCGTCATGCCCCAGGGACAGCCCGAGGCCAGTGCCATCGAGATCGCGCGCGAGGTGATCTGCAACCGGAGCCAGCCTCTGCGGGCCGAGGGCGACCTGTTTCGAGCGTTCGTCGTGTTCGACCCGGACGATGCCACCGCATTCCGGTCATGCGGCATCCTGACCGTCGACCGGGATCAGGAGCGGGTCGTGTTCCTCGGCGCCACCATGGACGAGGCCGCCAACCTCGCCGTCGACGAGGACGGCCGGCAGGAATGGCACTTCTACGGCCCGCGCGACGACGGCACGGTGATCCGCACGATCTGGTCGCTCACGCGGTAGCCGCCAGCACCGCGTCCACCTCGGCGAGGTCGTCGGGCGAGAGCGTCCAGGCCGCCGCGGCGACGTTGCCCCCGATCTGGGACGGCTTCGTGGCGCCCGCGATGACGCTCGCGACCGGCTCGTGGGCGAGCAGGTATGCGAAGGCGAGGTCCAGGATGGTGTGGCCGCACGCTTCCGAAAACGCGATCAGCCGCTCGACCGTGTCGAGGTTGGCGGGCGTCAGGAGCGCGTCGCCCATGGACTGGAAGCGGCTGCCCTCGGCGCCGCCGAGGCGGGAGCCCTCGGGCGGAGCGTCGCCCTTGCGGTACTTGCCCGTCAGCAGGCCGCTCTTGAGCGGGAAGTACGGCACGAAGGCTACGTCGGCCTCGTGGCACGCGTCGAGCATCCCGTCCTCGGGCTCGCGGTGGAGCAGGCTGTACTCGTTCTGGACAGCCACGAACCGGACGCCGGTCGCCGCGGCTTCGGCCTCGCGAAGCTGGTCGGCGGAGAAGCCCGAGCAGCCGACTTCGCGCACCTTGCCTTCGGTCACCAGGTCGGCCAGCGCGCCGAGCGTGTCGGCGATGGGCGTGGCCGGGTCCGGTCGGTGGAGGTAGTACAGGTCGATGCGGTCGGTGCCGAGGCGCCGCAGGCTGCCCTCGCACGCCGCGCGAACGGCGTCCGGGGCCCCCTTCCCGGTCGGACCGTCGCCGCTCCGGTATCCGAACTTGGTCGCGATCACGACCTCGTCCCGGCGGGACCCGAGGGCGCGGCCGAGGAACGCCTCCGACGCGCCCTCGCCGTACAGCTCGGCCGTGTCGAAGTGCGTGATGCCCGCGTCGAGCGCCGCGTCCACGACCGTCTGCGAGGTGGCCTCGTCGATGTGCCAGCCAAAGTTGTTGCACCCGAGGCCGACGGTGGAGACGGTCAGCGAACCGATGGAGCGAGTCTGCATGGGGGAGGGGATCTGGAGAGAGGAGTCGGGGCTCTGACTCGCAGGCGCCGGTCCCTGATTCCTCTTGTCGGATCCCTCACGCGGCCACGTCACGCACCGTCTGGGGCGTCCGGGTTCATCACCCCGTACGCGAGCGCTGCCAGCGCGCCCCCCGAGAACGGGGCCACGAGGTACACCCAGAGCCCTGCGAGCGAGGCTCCGTCGCCGATCATCTGGTCGACGAGGATGGGCCCGACCGCGACCGCCGGGTTGAAGGCGCCCCCCGAGATGGGGCCGGCCGCGAGGGCCCCTCCGAGCACGACCATCCCGATGGCCAGGCCGTACGAATCGTTGCCCCGCGTGGTGGGCGCGATCGCCACGTTGAGGATGACGAGCGCCAGCAGGAACGTGAACAGCAGCTCCAGCAGGAAGAAGGCCCCGAGCCCGGTCTCCTCCGCGGGCATCACCTGGAGCACGTCCCCGGTGATGGTGTCGGCGGCGAAGGCGGCCACGATGGCGGCGAGCACCTGCACGCCCATGTACGGCACCACCTGCGAGCCAGGGATCCCGCCGCGCAGCCAGAAGGCCAGCGTCACGGCGGGGTTGTAGTGCGCCCGCGAGATGTGCCCGCCCATGTAGATGGCGCCGATCAGCACGCCCGCGATGGCGAACGGCGCATACGTGCTCCCGATGAGTACCGTCAGGCCGATGGTGAGCACGAGGAAGAACGTGCCGAGGAACTCCGTGAGCAGCTTGGCGGCCATGGCAGGGGGGAGACGACTGAGCCGAAGCTAGACCCGCCGTCACTGCGTCCGGGTGGAACGGATTCGTACCGAAGTGGCCGGGTCGTCTCGGACGCGACGAGTGAGGACTTCCTTGGTCGCATGGGTACCTCTCGCCCCACGCAGTTCACCAACCCGCGCGACCCCCACGACTTCGCCCCGACGGGCCCGATGACGCGGACGGAAGCGGAGACCTACCAGCTGTTCCTGCTGGTGGAGTCCGGGGTACGGCGCGTCCGCCTGACGGCTGGGACGGGCGCCGATACCGCGCAGGCGTGCCGCGAGACGGACGGCTTCGTGATGACGGCCGACGACGCGATGCGCCTCCAGCCGATCCCGCACGAGGTGGACCCGGGAAAGCGCTGCACCTGCGCCTACCGCCCGGCCGGGTAGCCAGGACCGGGCCGCATGGGGACTCCGCGAACCCGCCGGGCGCCGTCCGCCTCGGGCCTACCTTCGGACCTGCCCGGCTTCCCACCGCTCCGCCATGGCCAAAGGCCGCTCCAAGACCGGCGCCTCGTTCGACGACCTCGCCACCGGCTTCAAAAACGGCCAGTTCGCGCCGCTGTACTTCTTCTACGGCGAGGAGGGCTGGTTCATGGACGAGCTGCAGCGGCTGGCGGTAGACCACGCCGTGGCGCCCCACGAGCGCGACTTCAACCTCGATGTCGTGTTCGGGCCGGAGGCGAGCGCGCAGGCCGTCCTCGCACAGTGCGCCCAGTTCCCGATGATGGCTGCACGTCGGCTCGTGGTCGTGCGTGGGTTCGAGAAGCTCGACGACAACAGCCTCTTCAAGAGCTACGCCGAGGCGCCGAACCCCCACACCGTCGTCGTCCTGCTGTGCAACGCGAAGCCGAACGTCTCGGCGCATCCCTACCGGGCGCTCCGCGAGAAGGCCGTCTGGTCCAACTTCGAGCCGCTCAAGCCCGCCGCGCTGCCCGGCTGGGTCGACAAACGGTTCCGCGCGCGGCGCGTCGAGACCGAGTCGGGGGCAGCAGCGCTGCTCGCCGAGATGGCGGGCTCCGACCTCCGCTCCCTCGACGCCGAGGTGGAGAAGCTCATCACGTACGTCGGCGAGCGGAAGCGGGTCACGCGCGACGACGTCCTGCGGGCCGCAGGCCACTCGGCCGACCAGAACCCGTTCGAACTCCAGAGTGCACTCGGCCGCGGCGACGTCCCGCACGCGCTCGCCATCGCCGACGCGCTCCTCGCGCAGGCGGGCAACCGGCGCGGCGAGGCCATCCGCATGGTCGCCCTGCTGGCGTCTCACATGACGAAGCTCTGGAAGCTGACAGGCTGTCTTGAGTCCGGCACGCCAGAACGCGAGTGGGCCGGACAGATCGGCGTGAGTCCGTACTTCCTCCGTGACTACGTGCCACCCGCGAAGCGGTACGGGCGCGCAGGCGTCCGCCGGGCTTTCGAAGCGCTCCTGGCAGCCGATCTCGAACTCAAGGGGGGCTCTCACCGCGACGAGCGGCTCATCCTGACCCTCGCACTCCGTCGTGCAGCGGCGACAGCTCCTTAGCGAGGCACGGGGGAAAGCACGAAAGCCCAGTGATCTCTGTTCCGACAGAGACTGTGGGCACGCTCCTTGCGTTTCTCTGGCCGCTGACAAACCGGCGCCCCTCCTCGCCCACCACCTCCCCTCGATCCCTATGCCGACCCTGAAGAAGCAGACGTTCGCCAAGGCCAACCGGACCGTAACTCCGGCGTCCAAGAACCACGGCGTGCTGTCGCAGATGAACGACGAGGACCTGATGTCCCAGTTCCAGATGGGGACGGTCGAGGCGTTCGACATCCTCGTCAGCCGCTACCACGACCCGCTGACGAACTACATCTACCGGTTCCTCGGCGACCTCAAGGAGTGTGAGGATCTGCTCCAGGAGACGTTCCTGCGCGTCTACCGCAACCGCCACAGCTACCGTCGAATTGCCAAGTTCTCGACGTGGCTCTACACCATCGCCGGCAACCTCGCCCGGTCCGAGTACCGCAAGCGCAAGCGCCGCCGCCTGTACAGCCTCCAGTCCGTCAACCGTGACGACGAGGAGTACGAGGTCGAGATCCCCGACGAGACCTTCCTCCCGGACAAGCACGCCGAGGGCACCATCCAGGACAAGTACATCCAGGAGGCGCTCGCGCAGATCCCCGAGGAGTTCCGCGAGGTGGTCGTCCTCCGCGACGTGCAGCAGCTCGCCTACGAGGAGATCGCCGACATCACGGGCCTCCCGATGGGCACGGTCAAGAGCCGCATCAACCGCGGCCGGACCAAGCTGCAGGGCATCCTCAAGGAGGTCTACACGCCCGAGGAGGCGTAGCTCTCTTCCGGCTCCTGTCAGCGGGCGGCTCTCCTGGAGGGCCGCCCGTTTTCGTTGGGGCCGCCTCGGTGCAGTCACCGCCGAGGTGGGCAGGGCCGTCGTCCTCGCGGTCTCTCCACCGACAACGCTTGCCGGGCGGCGGGTGCATCCGCTAGTTTCGTCGTCCCGCTGGCGCCTGCCGCCTGCGGCGTTGGGCCCTTAGCTCAGGGGTTTAGAGCGCTCGCCTCACACGCGAGAGGTCGATGGTTCAAATCCATCAGGGCCCACGAGAACCGGCGCGTACTGTCGTAGCTTCTGACAGTACGCGCCGGTTTCGTCGTTTATGCCCCTCTCTCGGCACCTGCTGGCAGGCCCCACGCCGCTGTCTGACGGCGAACGTTGTACCCATGTTGTACCGGAGGCCTCTCCCGCCTTTGCGCAGGCCACGACGGGACTGGACGACTGGACGGTGGACTTTGTGGACTTTGCTGGCGGAGGCGTCTGAGCCGTGGCCGTCCCGACCGGCGCCCCGGTGCCGACGCTGTTCTTCGACCGGGAGACGGAGACCGGCGCCACGCTCCCGCACCGGACGACCCTGACGGTTCACCCTCATCTCATCCTCTCCCGCGCCGTCGCCCGCGCCGCGTGGGCACACGCCGCCGAGGCCGTCGAGTCGGCCCGCGCCGCCCTGGCCGACGCGCTCGGCGCGATGGACGCCGCCCGCGCCCTCGGGTCGGGCGACTTCGCGCCGGACGGGGAGGCCGCGGCCATCGAGGCGGAGCCGCCCGCGTCGGCCTTCCTCCAGACGTACGGCCCGCGCTCCACGGTCAACGTCTTCCGAGGCGACGACTAGGCCCCGCCTCCGGTGGACGATCCGCGCCCCCGTCCGCTTCGGCTGGCGGGGGCGCTAGCTTGGCTGCCTACTTCGCCGCCGACTGTGCTAGAGATTCTTCTCGTCCTGCTCTCGCTGGTGCTGTTCTTCATCGCCCCCCTCGTGTACGTGTTCGGCTCGTCGTGGCGGGAGGAGAGGCGGTGGCAGCGAATCCGGAAGGAAGCAGGATTGCCGCCGGAGGACCCCGCGCCCTACTTCGGCTACGACGACGAGCGGCCCGAGACGGAGGATGAGAGGGTCGTTCGCCTGCTCATGACCGACGCTCCGCCGAGGCCAAGACAGGACCCTCGCGATGACTACTCCTTCGAGCCCGACGACGACATCCCCTACTAACGCGCGCAGTGCGCGCGAAGCGTCGTCCACGATGAGCCCGGCACCCGGGAGGGGGGAGGATCTGCTACGCCAGTTCCTCCTGCGCTACGACCGGGAGACGACGCAGACCACCTACCGATCTGCGCTCACCCGCTTCTTTGGGACGGATCTGGTGACGCTCGACACGGCCCGGCGTGTCACCTCGGTGGACGTGAACCGCTACATCGAGGCCCTGGAGGAGCACGGCCTCGCCCTGTCGTCCATCCGGGGGACGCTCTCCGTGCTCCGGTCCTTCTACGGCTGGCTCGCCGCCCAAGGGCTGGTCCAGCGCAACCCGGCCGACCGGATGCTGGTCCGGCGCATCCCGCGCACCGACTGGCGCGAGCGTCCCATCCACGTCCTGACGCTCGCCGAGGCCCGCGCGCTGATCGACTGCACCGACGCCGAGTCACGAACCGGCATCCGCGACCGGGCGCTGTTGCGCGTGCTCATCAAGGGCTGCCTGCGGCGTGGTGAAGCCGTCGCCCTCGACTTTGAGCACGTCCGCCGCGTGGGAGGCTACTGGACACTCACGATCCCCAGAGCGAAGGGAGGCGCCGACCAGCACATCAAGGCGACCGACGACGTGGTGGCGAGCGTGGCCGCCGTCGCCGAGCTGTACGGCGAGGAGACCGGCCCGGTGTTCCGTACGCTCCTGACGGGGAGGCCGCCGGGGGCACGGCTCGGGGGGCAGGCTGTGTACAAGATCGTGATGCAGGCGGCAGAGCGTGCGGGGCTGCCCCCGATCACGCCGCACGTCCTGCGTCACACCGGCTGCACGCTGGCCCTGGAGGCGGGGGCGACGCTCCAGCAGGTGCAGGCGCACGCGCGCCACAAGAACATCGGGACGACGATGCTCTACCTTCACCAGAGAGATCGGCTGGCTAACTGTGCAGCCGACTTCATCTCTGTGCAGTATCCCCTCGGCCACGATGACTCTTGATGAACGGGCTAGGCTCTTGGACCGAGCGTTGGCTGAACTCGACGCGGCGTGTGAGTTGGAGGCAACGGGAATGCGTCTCTTGGAAGATGCCATCTTCGGCCCGCTTGACGCCCAACCGCACGACTTTGTGAGCCAACTCCACCGCTGGCGGTTTCAGGAGAAAGAGCAGCTCTGGCGTGGTTTCACCTTCCTGTATCTGAGTTCCTTGACCGCAGTAGTTGATAGGGTAAAGGCAGGTAGGGACGGTTCAGGCTCGTCCCCCATTCCGTCCCTGTTTCGGTTGCGTAAAGAAGAGGGCAAGCTGGTTAGGTATCTGAATGATAGATTCTTTGACAGCAATGAGCATAATTGGTTAGTAGCTTTAAGGAATGTGTGTACTCACACAGCTTTAGCACCGCTAGAGATCAGTGTAGACTCGGGGGAAGAAAAGGGCCGGGCTTGGGTGTCACGTGCCTTTCTGCTTGCAGGCCCGGATATGAAGAAGACGGCTGTTGAAGTAGTTAACCGTATGCCCGAAAAGGTGGACGCCGCACACCTTTTTAGAGAACAGCATAATCGAGTTGTTGAACTTAGGACATGGATAAAGTCTAAATTAATCGATATGTATTAGGATGAAGTAAAATACATAGATGATTACAGGATAAAAAAGAGCGAGGAAAGCCGGGGTCTGCTGATCAAGTGGCTCTGGGCGGAAGTGAATGCCGAGCCTTCTCGCCGTGGTATGATCCCGCATCTCCTAGGCGCGGGCCTCCCGCCATCGAGCCAGCGGAGTTTGCGTCACCTCGAAGCCGATCATGTTCAGTGGCGCCGGGCTGCGCTCGCAGAACTCGACAGGGTGGCCGACTTGCCAACTGAACTCTCAGAAGCGATTCGTGCCGAACTGGACCGACTCGAATCCCACGGCGAGTAGAGTCTCACGTCAGTCTCAGTCTCACAGTCTCACGGGGTCAACTCTGCGGAACGCACATTGGCGCGGAGTCTCCTTTCGGAGCGAATGTTGTACCTGACCTCCCCATGTCTGGTGTCCTGTAACGGGATAAGGCGAATGTGACGAATCCATCAGGGCCCACTGCCCCTGTCTTCAAGAATCTTGAAGGCAGGGGTTTTGTCGTTCAGGCCGAGCGGGGAACTGGCCGTCGCTCCCCGTGTGCTGGCCCTCCTGAGATTCCCAGGCAGACCAAAATGAGCGCTCCCATCGATCCCCGCGTCGGCATCGGGCACGTCCACCTGAAAGTGGCCCACCTGGACCGCGCGCTGGCCTTCTACCACGGCGTGCTCGGCTTCGAGGTGATGCAGCGGATGGGCGACCAGGCGGCGTTCCTGAGCGCGGGCGGCTACCACCACCACATCGGACTCAACACGTGGCAGAGCCGCGGCGGCGGCCCACCCGCGCCCGGCACGACGGGCCTGTTCCACGTCGCGATTCGCTACCCCGACCGCGCCACGCTCGCCGATGCCCTCCGGCGGCTGGTGGACGCGGGCGTCCCACTCGACGGCGCGGCCGACCACGGCGTCAGCGAGGCGCTCTACCTGCGCGACCCGGATGGCAACGGCGTCGAACTGATGTGGGATCGACCCCGGGAGGCCTGGCCTCGTCGGCCGGACGGCACGCTCGCGATGGTCACCGAGGCGCTCGACCTCGGCGCGCTCCTCGCCGAGGCCAGCGGTCCTGCTCGCGGTGCAGGCTGACGCCTGGTTTCGAGCGGTCTCCGAGACGGACGCGCGGCGGGCGACGGTATGTTGCGGGCCCCTCTCCGCCTCGTCGCCCATGGCCTCCCTCTCCGCCCTTGTCCGCCGCTCTCCCCTCGCCGACTTCCTGAGCCGCTCCGACGCCTCTGTCGGCATGCAGGTCGCGGGCATCGTCGGGTTCGCCGCGCTGGCGGCGCTCGGCGCGCACGCGAAGGTGTACCTGTGGGAAGTCCCGATCACGCTCCAGACGGTGGCCGTCTACGGCGCCGGGCTGGTCCTGGGCGGGCGCAACGGCTTCCTGGCGATGGCGCTCTACCTCGCGGCCGGGCTCGTGCTGCCGGTGTTCGCGGGCGGCGCGTCCGGGCTGGGCTACCTGATGGGCTCGGCGTCGGCGGGCTACCTGCTGGCCTACCCGGTCGTGGCGCTGCTGATCGGGCGGCTGACCGACGAGCGGCGCGGCTTCCTCGCCTCGGCTGCCGGGATGACGCTGGGCGTGGTGCTGCTGTTCACCGTCGGCGTCATCTGGCTGCACGTAGCTGCTGGGCACGAGACGTGGGGCGAGTCGATCCTGAAGGGCGCGCTGCTGTTCATCGTCTGGGACCTCGCGAAGGTCTGGCTCGTCGCGGGTGGATACGCGGGACTCCGTCGCATCGCGTGACGACCGCGCGTCGGACGACCCGCACACCGGTCCTCGACGACCGCTTCGCCGTCTCCCTCCGCGGCCTCGACGTGGACGCGGAGACGCGGTGCGTGCACTACCACGGGCCGACGGACGTGGTCGCGCTCCGCTTCGCCTGCTGCGACACGTTCGCGCCGTGCCACCGCTGCCACGACGCGACAGCGGACCACCCGGCCGAGGTCTGGCCCCGCGCCCGGTTCGACGAGCCGTCCGTCCTCTGCGGCGTCTGCCGGGCGACGATGACATGGCCTGCGTACCGCGCCGCCGATCACGCCTGCCCGGTCTGCAAGGCCGCGTTCAACCCGGGCTGCTCGGCCCACGCTCACCACTACGCCGAGGCGGGGTGACTCCCCTTGCTGGGGCGGCTGAGACGTCACATCGGGGAAAAGCTGGGGAGGGCGTCGGGTAGGGGCTGGAGCTCATTCGAGGGCGGATCAGAGGGTGGATCAGGGGGTAGGTCGGGCGACATGACATGGCCTGATCCGTCTATGACTTCGTTCCAGCGAGAGGCCCTGCTCCGGGCCCGGCCGCGTCTCTTCGGCGAGGTCTCACCGGAGCTTCGGTGGTCGGTGGCGATTCCCGCCCGCAACGAGGCCGAGCGCCTCGCGAAGACCGTGGACGCGCTCGGCGCGCAGCGCGTCGCGGGCGTCTCGCCGTTCGCCGACGGACGCGCGGAGGCGCTGCTCGTGCTCAACAACTGCACCGACGGGAGCTCCGAGCTGGCCGAGGCGCTCGCCGCGGAGCGCCCCTGGCTGCGTGCGGTCCACGTCGCTCTCCATGGAGACGACGCGCACGTCGGGCGAGCGCGGCAACTGGCGATGGACGCCGCCGCGGCGCGCCTGCTCGCGGCCGGCACGTCGGGCGTCGTGCTCACGACCGACGCCGACACCATGCCGGAGCCGACGTGGATCGAGGCGACGCAGGCCGAGGTCGAGGCGGGCGCCGACGCGGTCGGGGGGCGGGCGCTGCTCCACGCCGTGGACCGCGCCGCTCTGGCGCCGGGTGTCCGGCGGCTCTACCTGCTCGACCTCGCCTACCGGCGGGCACTGGAGACGCTGTGCGCGCTCTACGCGCCCGAGCCGTGGGACCCGCTCCCGCGCCATCACCACCAGTTCGGGGCCAGCCTCGCCGTGACGGCGCGCGCCTACGTCGCCGTCGGTGGGCTCCCGGCGCGTCGGACGAGCGAAGACGTGGCCCTGGTCGACGCGCTCCGTGCGGACGGGTGGCGCCTCCGCCACAGCCCGGCCGTCCGCGTGCGGACCTCGGCGCGCGCAGCCGGTCGGGCCGAGGGCGGGCTGGCCGACGCCTTCGCGTGGTGGGCCGAGCAGGTCGCTGCGGGGCAGGAGCCGAGGGTCGAGCCCGCGGTCGCGGCCGAGCAGCGGCTCGCGGCCCTCGGGCTGTTCGCCGCGGCCCATCCCGGCGAGCCCCACCCGACGGCCCTCCGCACCACGCCCGACGTGCCCGACGGCCAGCCGCTCCCGGACGCCATCGCCGACCTCCGCCGACGCATCGCCGTCCTCCACCCACTCCCGCTGGCGGCTCGCCTCGATCACGCCGCCCGCCTGGTCCGTCGGTCCGCACCTGCGCGGGCCCGGCTTCCGCTCGCTGCCTGACCCATGCCGTTCCCCATCCTCGCCCGCCCCGCCGGTGATGGCCGCGCCGACCCCCTGGACGCTGCCGTCGATGCCGCCCGCCGCGTGGCCGACGCGGCCTCCCGTCGCGCCGCCGAGGTCGACCACCCCGGTGGCTTTCCCGAGGCGGACGTCGAGGCCCTCCGCGAGGCCGGGTTGCTCGCGGCCCCGCTCCGCGGACAGGACGGGGGCATCGGGCTGGGCACCGCACCCGGCTCTCTCCACGCCCTCCTGACTGTCCTGCGGACAGTCGGGCGCGGGAGCCTGCCGCTCGGGCGGCTCTACGAGGGGCACGTGAACGCGCTCCTGCTCATCGACCAGTTCGGGACCGACGCGCAGCGGTCGCGGTGGGCCGCCGACGCTCGTGACGGCCACTTGTTCGGCGTGTGGAACACCGAGATCCCTGCCGACGGCGTCCGCTACACGGTGGACAGGGACCGCGTCCGCGTCGAGGGCGCCAAGACGTTCGCCTCGGGCTGCGCGCACGTCACGCGGCCGCTGGTGCCCGGCGCTCTCGGCGACGGCTGGCAGATGGCCGTGCTCCCGCTCGACACGCTGGACGCGACCGTCGAGCCCGAGTGGTGGCAGGCCGAGGGGATGCGGGCCTCGCAGAGCGGCCGGGTCGACGTGTCCGGTACCACGGTCGGGACCGGGGCGCTGCTCGGGACGCCGGGCGACTACCTCCGCGAGCCGGCCTTCACGGGAGGCAGCATCCGGTTCGCGGCGGTCCAGTTGGGCGGTGCCGAGGCGCTCGCCCGGGCGGCACGGGCCCACCTCGCCCGCCTCGGGCGGACCGATCACGCGGGCCAGCAGGCCCGGTTCGGCCAGATCACGACGGCGCTCGAAACGGGCGCGCTCTGGCTGCTGGGCGCGTCGCGCCTGATGGATCCACCGGCCGGCACGCCCGACCCGGAGGCCGTCCGTGCCTACGCCCAGATGGCGCGGACGGCCATCGAGCGGGTCTGCCTCGACGTGCTGGAGTGGACCGACCGGACGGTCGGCGCGCGGGGGCTCGGGGCGCCCGGCCCCTCCGAGCGCGTCGGGCGGGACCTGCGCCTCTACCTCCGCCAGCCAGACCCCGACGGCGCCGTCGAAGCCGCTGGCGCCTACGCCCTCTCCCACGACGCCCGCCCTCTCGGCTCCGACCTCTGACCCCCATCGCCGTGTCTTCTCTCCTGATCGATCCAGAGCGCCACCCCCTCCGCCCCGGCGACAGCGTCCGCACGCTGGGGCGGACGGTCGTCCTCGCGCCGCACCCGGACGACGAGTCGCTGGGCTGCGGCGGGTTGCTGGCGCGGCTGGCGGCCCACGGCGTACCGGCTCGCGTCGTCGTGGTGACCGATGGGGCGCAGTCGCACCCCGGCTCGGCGGCGTACCCGCCGGAGCGGCTCCGTGCCCTCCGCGAGGCCGAGGCGCGTGCGGCCGTCGCCGCGCTCGGCGTGGACGACATCGTGTTCCTCGGGCACCCCGACTGTGGCCTGCCCGTGCCGGGCTCGGCGCCCTTCGAGGCGGCGGCCGAGCGGCTGGCCGAGGCGCTGGGCCGTGCCGAGACCGTGCTCGTGCCGTGGCGCCGCGATCCCCACTGCGACCACGTCGGCACATGGGCGCTGGCCGCAGCCGCCGCCACTCGGCTCGACGACCCGCCGAGGTGGATCGAGTACCCCGTCTGGGCGTGGCCCCATGCCGACGGCGAGGAGGCCCCCCACGAAGGGGAGGCGCGGGCGTGGCGGCTCGACATCGGCGCCGTGCTTCCGGCGAAGCGCCGCGCCATCGCGGCCCACCGCTCCCAGACCGGACTCATCACCGACGACCCCGACGGCTTCCGCCTCGCGCCCGACATGCTGGCCTTCTTCGATCGGTCCTGGGAGCTGTTCCTCGAACCCGGCCGTCCCGTCACGGCGACCGATCCCCATGCCCATGCCTGACCCACCGCCCACCGGTCCGCACCGGACGCCCACGGGCTCGGTGGCACCGGGCTACTTCGATCGCCTTTACCTCGACCAGACCGATCCCTGGGATTACGCGACGAGTCCCTACGAGGCCGCCAAGTACGCGGCCACGCTCGTGGCCCTTCCTCGCGTCCGCTACCGCCGGGCCGTCGAGTTGGGCTGTTCCATCGGCGTCCTCACCCGGCACCTGGCCTCGCGCGCCGACGCGCTGCTCGGCGTCGACGTGTCGGACGCGGCGCTGGACCAGGGCCGGCAGCGGTGCGCCGGCCTGGGGCACGTCACCTTCGAGCGCCGGACCCTCCCTGCCGAGACGCCGGGAGGGCCGTTCGACCTCGCCGTGCTCAGTGAGGTCGGGTACTACCTCTCGCGTCCCGACCTCGACGCCCTCGCGGACCGGCTCGCGGCGGCCGTCGTGCCCGGCGGCCACCTCCTCCTCGTCCACTGGACCGGACCGACCGACTACCCCCAGACGGCCGACGACGTCCACGCCCGGTTCCTCGCCGACGCCCGCTGGCACCGCCTCGACGGCCACCGAGCGCCGGACTACCGGCTCGACGTGGTGGCCCGGCTGTAGCGCCGCCGAGGCGGGGCAGACTCTCGCTACCGCTCGACGCGCTCGCCGCCCTGCATCACCCACGCGATCTGGCGGGTGTTCGAGATCGAGGCGAGCGGGTCCGCCGTGAGGAGCACGAGGTCGGCGCGCTTGCCGGCCTCGACCGTGCCCACCTCGGCGAGCAGCCCGAGGGCCTCGGCACCGTTGCGGGTCGCGATGCGGAGCACGTCGGCGGGCGGGAGGCCCGCGTCCGCGAGCAGCTCCAACTCGCGGTGAAGGCCCTCGCCCGGGATCACCCAGGTGTTGGGCGTGTCGCTCCCGGCAGTGAGCCGGACGCCCGCCTCGTGGTAGCGGCGGACGAGGGCGAGCAGCGTCGGCCACGCGGCCTCGGCGCGTCGGAAGGCGTCGGGCGTCCAGGCGTCAGTCTCGGCGCCGCACGCCTCCCAGAGGGCGGGCAGGCCTTCGGCCGCGTCCCGGTCGGGGTGGTCGCGGTAGCGCGCGGCGACCGGCCGCGTCCCGTCGGTCGAGAACTTGGTATCGAAGGCGACGAGCGTGGGGTCCAGCGGCACGCGCTGGCGGACGAGCGCGTCCACGACCGCACCCACTTCGGGGCCGTCGGGGTCGAGCGCCTCCAGCCAGTCGATCCGCGCCCGCATCGGGCCGCGGCGGGCGACGGCGTCGCGGTAGCCTGCGCGGTCGGCCGGGGCGAGCATCTCCTCGGTCCACGGGGCCGCGTGCGTGAGCTGGTCGACGCCCGCGGCCAGGCCCTCCGTCCACGAGGTCCGCTGGAGGTGGCCGATGACGGGGAGGCCGTGCGCGTGTGCGGCCTCGACGCCCGCACGGACCGCCTCCGGAGACAGGCGGCTGTACAGCTTGACGAAGTCCACGCCCGCCGCGGCCTGCGCGTCGACCTCCGCGCGGACGGCCTCGGGCGTCGTCTCGCGGCCGTCGATCAACTCGCCCGCTACGAGGAGCCGGGGGCCGGGGATCGCGCCCGCCGCGATGCGATCCCGGAGGGCGACGCCGTGGGCCGTCGGCGTCGCCGGGCTCCGCGCCGTCGTCACGCCGAACCGGAGGAGGGCCGCCACCAGCCGCTCGGACAGCGCCTCGTCGAATCCGGCTCCGTCGCACGTCGGCACGAGGGCGTGGGCGTGCACGTCGATGAGGCCCGGAATCAGGAAGCCGCCCGCGAGGTCGTCCACGCGGGCGCCGTCGGGAATCGCGACCTCGCCGTCGCGCCCGACCGCCGCGATCCGTCCGTCGGCGACCACCACCACGGCGTCGGCGAGGGGAGGCCCGCCGGTGCCGTCGATCAGCGTCGCGCCGCGGAGGACGCGCACGGTCGTCTCGGAGGGGCCGATGGGGGGCGCCTCGCAGCCGGCGAGGAGCGAGAGGAGGACGAGGGCGAGCGAGCGCATCCGAGGATGGAGGGGATGGCGGAATCTGCAACTGGTCGGGGCCCCGGGTTCTCCTCATCCTCCGCCAGCCCGTGGCGCCACGTCCAGGCGACGGCCCGGCGCCGGGTGTTTACAGACCCGTGAGGACTCGGGCGCGAGTCGGGGCGACACTGGTACCGTCCGCCTCGGCCCCGAGGCGGGCCTGCCGAAAGACCCGGGCGCCGCGCCGCGTCCACTGCCACACCCTCCCGACCCATGACCGCCGCCGCCCGCGTGCTGCTCGTCGAGGACGACCGCGACCTCGCCGACCTGCTCGGCCTCCACCTCCGCGAGGCGGGCTACGCCGTCGAGGCCGTCGCCGACGGGGCGCTCGCGCTCCAGCGCGCCCTCGCCGACCCGTTCGACCTCGTCGTGCTGGACCTGATGCTGCCCGGCCTGGGCGGCATGGAGGTCTGCCGCCGTCTCCGCGAGGCCGACCGGACCGTGCCGGTGCTGATGCTGACCGCGCGCGGCTCCGAGACCGACCGCGTGCTCGGCCTGGAGACCGGCGCCGACGACTACGTCCCGAAGCCGTTCTCCGTCCGCGAGGTGATGGCGCGTGTCCGCGCCCTGCTGCGCCGCGTGGATTACGACCGGCCCCCGGCCGACCCCGACGAGGCGTTGCGGTTCGGGCCGCTGACCGTCTTCCCCCAGCGCGCCCGCGTCGAGATCGACGGCGAGCCGGTGGACGTGACGAAGAAGGAACTGGAGCTGCTGGTGCTGTTCGCGCGGCACCCCGGTCGCGCGTTCAGCCGGCAGGAGCTGCTGGACAAGGTCTGGGGCGTCCAGTTCGCGGGCTACGCCCACACCGTCAACACGCACATCAACCGGCTCCGCGCGAAGGTGGAGCCGGACCCCGCCTCGCCCGTCTTCGTCCAGACCGTCTGGGGCGTCGGGTACCGATTCGCAGAGCCCGCCGAGGTCGCCGATGCCTGAGCCCGCCATTCCGTTCTGGAGCCGGTTCGGCGTCCGCCTGTCGGGCCTGTTCCTGGCGCTGCTTCTGGTGCTCGGCGTCGCCGTGCTGGCGCTCACGGCGCGCTCGGCCCGCGACGCCGTCGCCACGGCCGACCAGGCGCTCCACCTCGACTTCGCCGCCGAACTGGCACCGCGCTTCCAGCCGCACCTGATGACCGACATCGACACGGTCGCCATCGCGGACATCATCGCGGGGCTGTCGCAGGTCAACCGGCGGATCGACGTGTACCTGCTCGGCAGCGACGGCATGATCAAGTCGTGGTTCATGGACGCCCGCGGGCGCCCGCTGGAGCCAGTCGTGGAGACGGCGCCGCTGGACCGGCTGATGGCAGGCGCGATGCCGCCGGTCCTCGGGCCGGACCCCGCGCGGCCGGGCGAGGCGCGGCCCTTCAGCGTGGCCCCCATCGAGATCATGGGCGAGGCGGGCTGCTACCTGTACGTCATCCTCCAGGGCGAGCGCTACGACGACGTGGCGGCGGCGCTCTGGCCGAGCGCCCTCGGCGGGGCCGCCGCCCGCGGCCTGCTGCTCGCCCTCGGACTGACGGCCCTCGTCGGCGTGCTGGCGTTCTGGGGCCTCACGAGCCGCCTCCAGCGACTCACCGCGACCGTCGGCGCCGTCGAGCGGGGCGCGCTCGCCGTCCGCGCGAGCGAGGACGGGGCGGACGAGATCGGCGCGCTCGGCCGGGCCTTCAACCGCATGGCCGCCCGCATCGAGGCGCAGGTGGACGCGCTCCGGCGCACCGACCGCCAACGGCGCGATCTCGTCGCCAACGTGAGCCACGACCTCCGGAGCCCGCTCGCGTCGCTCCAGGGCTACCTCGAAACCCTCGTCCTGCGCCCCGACGCGCCCGCCGACGAGCGCGAGGCGCACACCGCCCGCGCCCTCCGCAGCGCCGAGCGGCTCTCCGGCCTCGTCGCCGACCTGTTCGACCTCGCCCGCTTCGACGCCGCCGAGGTCCGCCCGCGCCCCGAGCCCACCGACCTCGCCGACCTCGCGGCCGACGTGGTCGCCGACCGCCGCGCCGAGGCGGGCCGTCGCGACATCCGCCTCCACATCCGCGCCGAGGACGGGCTGCCGCTGGCGGCGCTCGACCCGGGGCTGGTAGACCGCGCGCTGGGCAACCTGGTCGACAACGCGCTCCGCCACACGCCGCCCGGCGGCGCCGTCGAGGTCGAGGTCGCCCGCGCCGACGCGTCCGCGCTGGCCGTCTCGGTCCGCGACACGGGTGAGGGCATCGCGCCGGAGCTGCTGCCGCGCGTGTTCGACCGCTTCGTCCGCGCCGACGAGAGCCGGGCGGTGGACGGCGGCGCCGGGCTCGGGCTCGCCATCGTCAAGCGCATCGCGGCGCTCCACGGGGGCACCGTGCGCGTCGAGAGCACGCTCGGTGCGGGGGCCACCTTCGTGCTCGTGCTGCCGGTCGCGCCCCGCGTGCGGGTGGAGGAGGGCGACCTCGTGGAGACCTTGTCGTAGCCCTCGCTCCCTCCGCCTCGGCGCCGAGGCGGGCGGGGTCGGTGGGAGCGTGTGCCTATCCTTCGGGGCTCACTCTGTCCCGATGCTGCGTCTGCATTCCGTCTGCCTGCTCGCGCTCGCCCTCACGCTGGGGGCGAGCGCCGACGCGCAGGGCGCGCTCGACGACACGACCGCATGGGAGCCCCTCGGCAACGCGAGACAGCAACTTCGTGCCCTCGCCTTCTCCGGTGACCGCGACGCGCCGACCGTCTGGGGTGGAGGGGCAGGTGTCTTCCGACTCGACCAGATCGGCCAAGCTTGGAGCGAGGTCTTCATCTTCTCATCGGATGGCCCAGTCATGTTCCTCGGTGACCCATTCGATGAGGTCGGACCCGACACGCTCTTCGTCGGGGCAGGCCTCTACCGCTCCGTCGATGGCGGCGAGACCTTCGACCGTGTCGAGAGCCCGGCTGGTGGGTCAGATGGACGCATCAGCCCGAATGGCGCCCTCGACCAGTTCTCGTACGACTCGCCCTACCCCGGCCGCCTCGTCTCCGGCGATGGGCGCGAGACGGCCTACTCAGACGACGGCGGCGACACCTGGACGCGTTCCGAGCCCTCGGTCGAGTACTACAGCTTCCGCCTCCACACCTTCCGCTCCGGCCGCGTCGTCGCCGCGGGCTTCTATGGGGCCGTCCTCTCGCGCGACGGTGGGCAGACCTACGCCCCCATCCCGGCGCTCTACGACACGACGCAGATCGGCTTCGACCTGACGGAGATGCTGATGCTCGACGGCTTCGTGACGGGCCGCCCGGGCGACTCCGAGGAGGGCCGGCTGCTGGTGCTCGGCACGCAGGCAGGACGCCCGAGCACCTACGTCTGGGCCTCGGACGACGAGGGCGAGACGTGGCGCGAGGTCCACGCCTTCCAGTACGCTGGAACGGCCTCCATCACGGCGGTCCCGGCAGAGGTCGGCGGTGGTCCCGAGTGGGCAGTGGTGGCAGACGCGTATCCGAGCCGGGTGTGGGCGACGACCGACGGCGGCGAGACGTGGACGTACATCGGTCGGGTGCCTGGGGTGATGTCTCATCCAGATGCCCACATCACGCGAGTCCAAGTAGTGGAGGTCGGCCCGGACGGGAGGTTGTACGCCGGGACCTCGCGAAGCGGCAACTTGGCGTCGTGGTCGTATCGGTCGCGGGGCCGGGTGGCGGAGGCGATGCAGCCGGTGGCGCGCGAGTCGGAGCCTGGGGTGCCCGCCTCGGTCGGTGTGTCGGTGTGGCCGAACCCGACGGGCGGAGCCGTGACGGTGAGGCTGTCGCTGGCGTCGCCGCAGGCGGTGCGAGTGAGCGTGCTCGACGCGCTGGGCCGGGAGGTGGCGGTGCTCCACGAGGGCGCGGCGACGGACGGCCAGCGGCTCGCGCTGGACGCGGAGGGCTGGCCGGTGGGCGCCTACTCGGTCCGCGTCGTGACCGAGGCGGGGACCGTAAGCACAGGGCTGACGGTCGCGCGGTAGGGACTGTGTGCCTGCTCAAACCCACCCCTTTGTCATCCTGAGCGGAGCGAGAGGTAGCGAGCGCAGTCGAAGGATCTCTGCCGACCTGGATGTGCGTGCTCGGCAGAGATCCTTGGCTGCGCCGACGCTTTGCGGTGGACTCCGGCCGAGGACAGCCTCCGCTCAGGATGACAGGA
>NZ_MVOI01000003.1:2104834-2163850 GCF_002283555.1 Rubrivirga sp. SAORIC476
CCGACACCTGAACCCACCCGCCTCAGCGCTGAGGTGGAGGGAGCCGCCGGGCGCTATCCTCCCTCACCACCCGCCGTCCTCGCCATGCCCCGCCTGCTGCTCGCCGCCCTCGCGCTCCTGCTCGTCCTCCCCGCCTCGGCGCAAGACTGGCCCGAGGCGGACCCCGCCGACGTGGAGTCGATCGACGCCATCCTCACGTCGGTCTACCACGTCATCTCCGGCCCGGCGGACGAGCCGCGCGACTGGGACCGGTTCCTGTCGATGATGCACCCCGAGGCACGACTCATGCCCACGGGCACGCGGCCGGACGGCACGACCTTCGTCCGCGTCATGACGGCCCGCGGCTATGCCGAAGCGGCCGGGCCCATCTTCCGCGACACGCCCATGTTCCAGGGCAAGGGCTTCTACGAGGTCGAGTCCGCCCGGCGCGTCGAGCGCTACGGGACCATCGCCCACGTCTGGAGCACCTACGAGAGCCGCCTCGACCCCGACGAGGCGCCGTTCGCCCGCGGCATCAACTCGTTCCAGCTGCTCTGGGACGGGACCCGCTGGCACGTCATGTCCATCTTCTGGCACCAGGAGACCGAGGACACGCCCATCCCCGCGCCCTACCTGCCCGAGGACTGACCGGTCCGCCACGACGCGCTCAGTCGGAGTCCAGGTCCTCGGAGTGAGGGATCTGGGCCGCGAAGAACAGGAGCGCGGCGCCGACGGCGAGCAGAAGCCACCCGAGGCCCCGCGCGGCCTCAGATGCCTCGGCCTGTCCCAGGAACGGCCCCGCGGGCATGAACGGGGCGCAGAGCAGCAGCAGCACGCCGAGGGCTGCCGGGGCGATGATGGCGCCGCGCACCCAGTCCCGGAGGCTCTGGCGGTCCGGCGGACCGAGGGTGTCGGCGATGTCCTCGAAGGGCACGACGCGGTCGTCCGGGGGCACGGGCGCCCGACCCCGTGCGAGGTCGCTGCCGCAGTCCGCGCAGGTGGTCGCCGAGGCCACGTACTCGACGCGGCAGTCGGGGCAATGCTGGGCGGCGCGGTGAGACACGGCGAGCGAGGATGGGGCAGCCCGGTACGGCCCACCGGGCCGGGCGTTTCGCACCGAATCCAGGGATGCGGGGCGTGCGTCGGGCTATCCTTTCCGCGCACGATTCCCTGCACAGACGAATGAGCCCGGACTCCTACGACGTGGTCGTGGTCGGCGGCGGCCACGCCGGGGCCGAGGCCGCGCACGCCGCCGCCCGCCTCGGCGCCCGCACGCTGCTCGTGTCGATGAACCTCGACACGCTCGGCGCGATGTCCTGCAACCCCGCCATCGGCGGCGTCGGCAAAGGCCAGATCGTGCGCGAGATCGACGCCCTCGGCGGCCTCATGGGCACCCTCGCCGACGCGACAGGCCTCCAGTTCCGGATGCTCAACACGAGCAAGGGGCCGGCCGTCTGGAGCCCGCGCTGCCAGTCCGACCGCGCGCAGTACGCCGCGGCCGTCCGCGCCGCGCTGGAGGACACGCCGGGGCTGCTCTTCCGCCAGGACATGGTCGTCGATCTCGTCACCCGCCCGGGGGCCGACGGCACGCCCGAGGTGGCCGGGGTCGTGACCCAGACCGGACTCGAGATCGCCGCGCGAGCCGTCATCCTGACCTCCGGCACCTTCCTCAACGGCACCATCCACCTCGGCGAGCAGCAGTTCGGGGGCGGACGCGCGGGCGCCCGCGCCGCCGTCGGCCTGAGCGCCGCGCTGGAGCGGCTGGGCCTGGAGCTGGGCCGCCTCAAGACCGGCACCCCGCCTCGCATCGACGGGCGCAGCATCGACTACGGCGTCTGCGAGGAGCAGCCGGGCGACGCCGACCCACGCCCGTTCTCACACCTCACCGACGCACTCCCCACCGAGCAGCGCTCGTGCTGGGTCACCTACACGTCGCCCGACGTCCACGACACGCTGCGAACCGGCTTCGAGCGCTCGCCCATGTTCATGGGCCGGATCGAGGGCCAGGGGCCGCGCTACTGCCCCTCCATCGAGGACAAGATCGACCGGTTCGCGGACCGCGACCGGCACCAGCTCTTCCTCGAACCGGAGGGCTGGGACACGCACGAGGTCTACGTCAACGGCTTCTCGACGAGCCTGCCCGAGGACGTGCAGACGGCCGCGCTGCGCCAGATCCCCGGCCTCGAACGCGCCCACGTCCTCCGGCCGGGCTACGCCATCGAGTACGACTACGCGCCGCCGTACCAGCTGCGCTACACGCTGGAGACGAAGGCCGTCGGCGGCCTCTTCCTCGCGGGCCAGATCAACGGGACGACGGGCTACGAGGAGGCCGCGGGGCAGGGGCTGCTGGCCGGGATCAACGCCGTCCGCGCGCTGGGCGGCTCCGACGGGCTCGTGCTGGGCCGCGACCAGGCCTACCTCGGCGTCCTCATCGACGACCTCGTCGCGAAGGGCACCGACGAGCCATACCGCATGTTCACCAGCCGCGCCGAGCACCGCCTGCTGCTGCGCCAGGACACCGCTGACCGCCGCCTGACGCGCCTCGGCCGCGACCTCGGGCTGGCGTCCGCCGAGCGCCTCGCGCGGCTGGAACAGAAGGAGGACGCCCTCGCCCGGACCCTCGCCGCGCTGCAGGCCACCAACGCCACGCCCGAGGCCGTCAACGGCTACCTCGACGCCGTCGGCACCGCGCCCCTCTCGGAGCCCACCCGGCTGGCGAAGCTGGCCCTGCGCCCGCAGGTGGACCTCGCGGCGATGCTCGACGCGACCGGCCAGCGCGGCCTCGTCGTGCCCGGACCGGGGATGGAGCGCACCGCCGAACTGGCGGCCATCGAGATCCGCTACGCCGGCTACGTCGAGCGCGAGCAGGCGCTCGTGGAGCAGATGCGGAGCCTGGAGCGCTGGCGCATCCCGTCGGGCTTCGACGTGGCGGCGGTGACGGCCATCTCGCACGAGGCCCGCCAGAAGCTGGCCCGCATCCGCCCGGACACGCTCGGGCAGGCCTCCCGCATCTCAGGCGTCAGCCCCGCCGACGTGCAGGCCTTGATGGTGCTCCTGAAGCGGTACCGCACCCCCAGCGGGGACGGGGCCGCTGCCGAGATCGTCGCGCCGTCGTGAGCCTCTGCGCGCCCATCGCCCGTAGATCGTGGAGCATGGGCTCTCACGCTCAGCCTTCCTCCATCGCACGCTCTCCTCGCCCCGCCTGATGATCTCCGACCTCCCTGTCGTCCTCGCCCCATCCCAGCGCGAGACCCTCGACGCCTACGTCGGCCAGATGGAGCGCGTCAACCAGCGCGTCAACCTCGTCGCGCGCCCGGCCGTCCGCGCGGATCTGGAGCGGCACGTCCGCCACTGCCTGACGCTGGCGACGCGGCCGTTCCCGGACGGCGCGGTCGTCGTGGACTGGGGCACCGGCGGTGGGCTGCCCGCCATCCCGCTCGCCATCGCCTTCCCGTCGATCCAGATGATGGCCGTCGACGCGGTCGGCAAGAAGACCGAGGCAGTGAAGCTGTTCGCGCGCCGCCTCGGCATCGAGAACGTGGACGTGTGGAACGGCCGCGCCGAGGCCTACGACGGACCCGCGCCGCACCTCTCGGTGAGCCGGGCGACTGCGCCCCTCGCGTCGCTCTGGGCGTGGCACACGCGCGTCCGCGCCCCGCTGGACGAGATCCCCGAAGGCGGCTGGCCCGCCGGGCTGGTCTGCCTCAAGGGCGGCGACCTCGGCAGCGAGATGGCCGACCTCGCCCGCCAGTTCCCCGAGGCCGTCGCGACGCACGCGCCGCTGACGGACCTGCTGGGCGAAGAGTGGGCCGACAAGGCCATCGTGACGGTCACGGACTGACGCCGCGCACGGTCACAGCCGGAAGCGGTAGGTCCCGTTGACTGACGCCACCCGGTTCTTGGCGGAGATGCTGGTGGTCTCCGTGTCGTAGAGCGAGGTCAGCCCGTGCGTGTACCGCAGGCCCACGTCGAACGGGCCCGCGCCGACGGTCAGCCCCAGCGAGGCGCCGAGGTCGGCCTTCCGGAGGGTCCCCGAGTCGTCGGCCTCCTCGCGATCGTCCTCTGCGTTGATCGTGTCGCAGGCCGACACCAGTTCGGCGTCGCCGTCGCAGTCGAGGTGGAAGCGCGTTCGGTAGGCGAACGACGGTCCGGCCTCCACGGCGACGTCCAGCGCGCTTCCGGTCGGGACGCGGACCGCGAGCAGCAGCGGGACCTCGACGTAGTCCATCTCTACCCGTTGGGTCCCCTGGAGCGCGACGGGTTCGCTGGATACGGGGTCGGTGGTCCTGATGTCGACCTCCAGGACGTAGCCTTTCTGCACGTACAGCACCTCGGGGCGGAACGACAGGGCCGGGGTCAGGGGCACGTCGGCGACGACACCCAGCGCGAGGCCGAGGCGGGGCTGCTGATCGATGCCCTCGGCGTCCTCGAAGCCGCTGTTTTCGCCGAAGTCGAGGTCAGAGACAGTGAGGCCGAGGCGGAGGCCAGCCGTCGGCTGGGCGCTGGCGGGAAGCACCAGCAGGGTGAGGAGGGCGAGCAGAGACAGGCGCATCGAGAGGGGAGGAGCGAGCCCTCAGGGTACCTCGCTCGTCGCTGCGACTTGTGGTCCGGCCGCACTAGATCGGACGGGCGGTATGGCACAAACGAACCGCGCCCGCCGGGTGGGATCGGCGGGCGCGGAAGCGGTGCGGCGGGGTGCGCGGACCGCCGCGCCGGGGGGACGGCCTAGTAGCGGCTCCGGCCCGTCATGCCGCCGAAGCGGTAGCCCAACGTCAGCGAGAGGGCGCCGTTGCGCGCGTCGTTCAGGCCACGGCCATCCTCGAACGCGTCCTGGAGTCCGGCCGTGTAGCGGACATCGACGCCGAACGGTCCGGACCAGAAGTCCGCGCCGACGGCGATGCCGACATCGGTCTTGAGGTCGCCGTCGTAATCGATGTCGAGCGCGGACGAGTTGTCGGAGCGGAACTCGGCCGCCAGCGGGACGCCGATGGACGGGCCTGCGTAGACGCCCGCGTCGGCGTAGGGGCTCACGGGAATCGCGACGCGCGCGAGAAGGGGGACTTCGAGGTAGTCGAGCCGATACGTGCCCGGATCGGTCACGAGGCCGTCTTCGGCGCCCTTCTGGCTGTAGAGGGCCTCGGCCTGAAGCGAGAGCGAGGGCGTCACGTCGTAGCGGATCCCCACGCCGCCGACGGCGCCGAGGCGGGGATCGAGGCCGTCTGTGCTGGTGCCTCCGTTCAGGAAGGCCGTGTTCAGACCACCCTTGAGCACGACGGTGGTCTGAGCGCTGGCGGGTGCGGCGAAGAAGGCGAGGGCGAGGAGCGCGGTCGAAAGAAGGGAGAGGCGCATGGATCTGGAGAGTGGTGGGGGACAGTGCGCGGTGCCCGGAGAGTCGGACACACGGGGCGCCTCTCAAGCCGCGGGCCAATCGCCGCAGGTCTCGCCTTCCTCGCGTCTTCGAGCCCGAAATCGAACGGTTTCTGCGAGTCTGGCGTTGACAAACGACTGTCACCCGTCCGATCCTGCGGACGCCCCTGCCCGCCGCCGTCGTCACCCCTTCCCGGACCGCCCCGGTCCTACTGGATGCCCCGCTCCGACCGCTCGCTCAACAAGACCGAACGCCTGTTCGCCCTCGTGCTGCTCCTGCAGAACCGGCCGAACATGACCTCCCGCGACCTCGCCGACCACTTCGGCGTCTCGCGGCGGACCATCTTCCGCGACCTCCGGACGCTGGGCGAGTCCGGGGTCCCGCTGACGTACGCCGAGGCAGGGGGCTACGAGATTCTGGAGGGCTACCAGTTGCCGCCGCTCATGTTCAGCGCGCGCGAGGCCGCCACGCTGCTCGTCGGCACGGGGTTCACCAAGCTCCAGCCCGACGCCAGCCTCCGCACCGACGCCGACGCGGTGGCCATGAAGATCCGCAACGTGCTGCCCGAGCCGGTCCGCGACTACATCGACCGTCTCCAGGAGCTGACCGTGCTGGCCCCGTTCAATGAGACCCAGGGGGGCGGCGGCGCCACCGAAGACGAGCAGGGCCTGTGGTTTGAGCTCTCGGAGGCGATGGCCCGCCAGCGCGTCGTCAAGATGACGTACTACGTGGCGAGCCGCGACGAGGAGACGGTCCGCGAGGTGGACCCGCTCGGGCTGGTCTACTACTCGGACCACTGGAACCTGATCGCCTACGACCACCTCCGGGACGACATCCGCAACTTCCGGCTGGACCAGATCAAGAAGCTCCGGACGCGCTTCGACACGTTCACGCCGCCGGCCGGGTTCGACCTCAAGGAGCACCTCCGCGAGCGCGGCACGAGCCCCGAGAACGTCCGCATGACGGTCCGCTTCCGGAACCGTGCGTGGCGCTGGGCCCGCCGCCAGGTGCCCGCGGACGTGGAACAGGAGCTGCCCGTCGGCGACGGCTGGACGGAGGTCACGTTCGAGTTCGAGAACCTCGCCTACGTCGCCAAGTGGCTGCTGCGGTACGGCACCGACGCGGAGGTGGTGGCCCCGGCCGCGCTGCGCACCGAGGTGGCCGAGCAGGCGCGGGCGGTCGCTGAGATGTACGGCGCCGTCCCGGCCTGAGCCGCCCCGCCTCGGTCGGGCGTCGGGGGAGGAGACAAACAGGACGCGGGCCCCGACCGTCTGGCCGAGGCCCGCTCAGGGCAAACGGTCGGGGGAGGCTAGAGGACCTCGAAGTCGGCGCGGGTGCCGACGGCCGTCTTGACGATGTTGGTCACGCTGACCTGCACGTCGCCGGGGCCGGAGGTCGTCTTGTGGTAGATGATGCCCTCGAACGTGGCCTCGTCGATGTCGGTCGAGATCTCGGCGTCGTCGTCGTTGGCGAAGAACACGCCCCGGTACTGCTTGCCCTCGAAGGTGTCGACGGGGAAGACGTAGCCCTGGCCTTCGATGCCGGCGAGCGTCGCGTCGTGGAGTTCGTAGAGCGCCAAATCAAACCTCGGTATGTGGGAGACAACGAGGCGAGCGCGCGTCCGCAGCCCGTCCGTCGGGGGAGGGCCGTGGGCGAGCGTCGCCGGTCTATCATCGTATGGTTCGACACACACCGGAGTTTCCCCCACGCCATGAATCAGCCGCCCCTCCTTCGCCTCCTCGCCGTTCTCGCCGTCGTCCTCGCCGGGTGTGCCTCTCCCGCGCCCGTGATGTCGTCCGGTGTCGCCGGGGTCCTGCCATCGCCGGACGCGGTCACGTTCACGGTGCTCCAGATGAACGACGTGTACGAGATCACGCCCGTCGAGGGCGGGCAGGCCGGAGGGCTGGCGCGCGTCGCCGGGCTGCGGGCGCAGCTGCTGGCGCAGGATCCGAACACGCTCACAGTCCTCGCGGGCGACTACCTGAGCCCGTCCGCGCTGGGTACGGCGCGCGTCGACGGCGAGCGGCTGGCGGGCAAGCAGATGGTGGCCGTCCTGAACGCGCTCGGGCTGGACGCCGCCGCACTCGGCAACCACGAGTTCGACGTGAGCGAGGAGGCATTCGCGGCGCGGATGGCCGAGTCCGACTTCGCGGTCATCTCGGCGAACGCGCTCCAGGCCGACGGCACGCCGTTCCCCAACGTCGCCAGGCGGGCGGTCCTGCCGGTCGTCGTGGCGCCCGGCGACACGGTGCGCGTGGGCTTGGCGAGCGTGGTGCTGCCGTCCACGGTGAAGGACTGGATCCACTACCTCGACGCCGACTCGACGCTGCGGGCCGAGGTCGCCCGCCTCGACGCCGAGACGGACGTGGTGCTGGCGCTCACCCACCAGGCCTTCGCCGACGACGCGACCGCGGCCGCCACGATCCCCGGCATCGACGCCGTGCTGGGTGGCCACGAGCACGAGAACGTCCGCGCGCTGCGTGGGCCCCGCATGGTGCCGGTGCTCAAGGCCGATGCCAACGCGCGGACCGTGTTCGTCCACCACGTCACGCTGGACCGCCGCTCGGGCGACGTGTCGCTGGAGTCGGAGCTGGTGTTCGTCACGCCCGACACGCCGGAGGACCCGGCGACCGCCGCCGTCGTGGCCGAGTGGGTCGAGGCGGCCTACGCAGGCTTCCGCGCCGACGGCTTCGAGCCCGAGAACGTGGTCGTGACCACCACGAGTCCGCTCGACGGGCGCGAGGGCACCGTCCGCACGCGGCCCGCCGACCTGGGCATCCTGATCGCGGAGGGCTTCCGCCAGGCGTCGGGCGCCGAGGTGGCGATCCTCAACGGTGGCTCGATCCGCATCGACGACGTGATCTCGGCCGGGCCGTTCACCGAGTACGACGCCATCCGCGTGCTGCCGTTCGGCGGCGAGGTGCTGAGCGTCCAGATGACGGGCGCCACGCTCGTCCGCGCGCTCGACCAGGGCCTCGCCAACGCGGGCACGGGCGGCTACCTCCAGACGGCGGGCCTCGCCCGTACCGCCGACGGTACCTGGACCGCGGGCGGAACCCCCATCGACCCGGCGCGGACCTACCTCGTGGGTGTCAACGACTTCCTGGTGTCGGGCCGCGAGTCCGGGCTGGGCTTCCTCGACGTGTCCGGCCCCGACCTCACCGAGGTGGGCCGCCACGGGGATGTCCGGCGGGCCCTCATCGACGCGCTGCTGCGGGCCTACGAGTAGCTCACTGGCAGGGGCGCGAGTCCTGGTAGATCGCCCGCAGCTTGATCTCGAACTCGACGACCGAGCAGGCCGGGATGCCGACCAGTCCCTCGGCCAGGGGCGGGTTCTCGAAGTTGCCGTACCCGATCGACCGGTCGGGAGGGACGGTCACGAGGCGCGTCTCGCCGACGCGCTGCCCCGCCATGCCCAACACGAACCCCGTCACGACGCCCTGGAGGCCGTTCGGGAAGAAGAACGCCCGGTCGGTCCCTCGCGCGAAGACGCTATCGTCCACCGCGCGACGCCCGACGTAGTCGATGCTGACACAGTCGCCCGACGCGACGGCCGTGCCCAGCTCCGTGCCCTCGGGCGAGATGTTCTCGAAGGAGAATGGGGTGGTGACGTCGCAGTTGCCGGTGCCGTCGCAGCCGGAGAGCGTGGGCGCGGCGGCGACCAGCGCGAGGAAGCCGAGCAGGATCGGCAGGGGGAGGAAGCGGGACAGTCGCATGGGCCGGGGGGAAGCGACTCGCAAGCTAGAGGCCTCGCCTGCGCCGTCTGCGGCCGGGACGCCTTTTCACCCCGTCTGGGCCGTGCCGTCGCCCGTCGCGGGGCCGTCTGCCTCGGCCTCGACGCCGAGGGCCTCGGGGTCGAGGCGGTCGAGGAGCGCCTGGAGCGTCTCGAAGCCGAGCCGCTCGCGGGCCTCTGCCCACGGCACCCAGGCGACGGCCTCGATGCCCTCGCGCGTCTCGGGCTTGAAGCGCGTCGCCGTCGTCGTCATGGCGAACCAGTGGGTGGTCTTGATGGCGTAGACGTCCCTCCGCGCCCACGGGTAGCCGTGGACGGTCGTCCCGAGGTCGGCGGTGATCGTGACCCTCTTCTTCTTGATGCCGACCTCCTCGGCCACCTCGCGGCGGGCCGTCTTGCGGTGGCTCTCGCCGGGGTCCTGCTTGCCCTTCGGCAGGTCCCACGCGCCGCGGCGGAAGATCATCAGCACCTCTGGCCCGTCGGCGCCGGGGCGGACGACGACGCCGCCGGCCGCCACCACAGGCGCCGGGCGCCAGAGGTCGCCGTCGAGGTCCACGTTGAGGACGGCCTCGCGGGCGACGTGGGCCGTCGTCGGCGGGTCGCCGTGGAGGGTGAGGCGGGCGGCGTCGAGCACGAGGACGCGGCCGAGGTGGCCGTCGGGCGCGACCGCCGCCGCCTCGGCGTCCTCCAGGGCGCGGTACAGGCGGAACGGCTCGCCGTCGGCGTGCCAGCCCTCTGCGGGGACGGGGTCGTGGTCGCGGACGAACGTCGGGAGGAAGAGCAGCACGGGACCGGGGGGAGACGAGGACAGTAAGATCGTCGCCGATCCGCGTCTCTACCGCATCCCTCGCCCTCGCTCTCTCCATGGCCTACGACGTCGACCTTCTCGTGCTCGGCGGCGGTGCCGCTGGCCTCACCGCTGCGGGCACCGCCGCCAACCTCGGCGCCAAGACGATGATGGTCGAGCGCGACCGCCTCGGCGGCGACTGCACGTGGACCGGCTGCGTGCCGTCCAAGACGCTTCTCCACCATGCCGACCTCCGCGCCGCTGCGGTGGCTGCGGGCGCCGACCCCGGGCCGGTCGACTTCGCCGCCGTCATCGGGGACGTCCACACGACGCGCGAGGAGGTCTACCACGACGCCGACCGGCCGGAGATCTTCGAGGGCTTCGGCATCGAGGTGGTCTCGGGCGACGCCGCCTTCACCGGTCCGCACGCGGCCCGCATCGAGACCGCCGACGGGGCGCGCGACGTGACGTTCCGGATGGCGATCATCGCGACGGGAGGCCGGGCGGCCCCGCCGCCGATCCCGGGCCTGGACGCGACGCCGCACCTCACCAACGAGAGACTGTTCGAGATCACCGAACTGCCGCGCCACCTCGTCATCGTCGGCGCCGGGCCCATCGGGTGCGAGATGGGACAGGCCTTCCGCCGCCTCGGCTCCGAGGTCACCATCATCGACCGGGCCGACCGCCCGCTCGGCAAGGACGACGCCGACCACGGGCGGATGCTCCAGGGCGTCCTCGAAGACGAGGGCGTCCGTTTTCGCATGGGCGCCGATATCGAGCGAGTCGAGGGCACTGAGGGCGCGGTCACCGTCCACATCTCCGCCGACGGCGCCACCGAGGCGGTCGAGGGCGACGTGCTCCTCATCGCGACCGGCCGCAAACCCAACATCGAGGGGCTGGGGCTGGAGGCGGCGGGCGTGGCCTTCACCGAGCGCGGCGTCACCGTGAACGACCAGTGCCGGACCTCGCAGCGCCACATCTGGGCCGCGGGCGACTGCACCGGCGAGTACGCGCTCACCCACATGAGCGAGCACATGGCCAAGCAGGCGGCCACCCACGCCATCCTCAAGATCCCGGCGCCCATCGACCGGAAGGGCCTCGCCTGGACCACCTTCACCACGCCCGAGGTGGCCCAACTCGGGCCGACGGAGGACGACCTGCGTGAGCAGGGGACGAGCTTCGTGACCTACCGCTTCCCCTACACCAAGGTGGACCGCGCCGTAACCGAGCACGCGACCGTCGGCAGCATCAAGGTCCACGCGACGAGGTGGACCGGCAAGATCCTCGGCGCGAGCGTCATCGGGGAGCGCGCCGGCGAGCTGATCGGCATGCTGGCGGTCGCGAAGAAGGGCGGCGTGCCGCTGCGGACGGTCTCGGACACCATCATCCCGTACCCGACCTACGCGTTGGGGGCCCGGCGCGCGGCCGACCAGTACTACATCCAGAAGCAGTTCCCGAAGGCCATCGACCTCGTCAAGCGGGTCTTCGGCTACCGCGGCCTCACGCCGCCGCCGCCCGACCCCGACCGCGTGCTGTGAGCTACCCGCCGAAGAGCAGGTCGAACACGTTGGCCGTCCCGCCCTTCTCGCCGAGCACGCTCGCGTCGTAGAACTCGGTGTAGCCGCACCACTCGCATGTCGCGGCGAGGTAGCGGTTGTGCTGGAAGTTGAACATCCGCGACAGCGTCCCCCCGGACATCGAGACCGTCTTGACGGCCGCACCCTTGTTGCTGCACTTCGGGCAGACGAACCGGAATTCGAGTTTGGAGCGGGGGGTGAGCATGGCGGTCGCGCAGATCCTCTCCGGCATCGGCAGATCCACGGCCGGGCTATAGGTGCCCGGCGGCCTCTCGGGTCACTCCACTGCGAACGAGAGGTCGTCGGCCCAGAAGACGGTCGGCGGCGGTGGGTCCACGTTCGGGGCGAAGGGGCCCGCGGGGTAGACGATGCCGCTGTAGACCTCCGGCCCCCAGTCCTGGATCTCGACCCGGCCGATCCCGACCTCCTGCGTCTCGTACCCGTCCGGGTTGCTGCTCACGATCTCGACCCTCCCGCGGACGGATTGGGGCAGGGTGTTCTCGTGCGCGGTCTGGAACGTAAAGCGAACCGTCTGCGAGCACTCGTCGCCGCAGAGGGTCCGCTGGTCGACCGAGACGCTCGTGCCTGTCCGGCCCAAGAACCCCGAGCCCTCCCACCCGGCGGCCCCGAGCGGCGGGTTGGGGACCGCCGCGTCCGCCTCGGTGATCGCGGGGCCGGTGTAGCGGACGATGACCGCATCGGTGCCGACGGTGTCGCACGCGGCGAGAGTGAGAAGGAGCAGGGCGAGAGGCAGAGCGCGCATCGGAGGCGTGGACGAGAAGGGGGCAGGATGGGCGCGCGGGGGAGGGGCGGGCAAGGCCGAAGGGGAGGCCCCGAGCGTCGGTTCGTGTGTTTTAGACGACCGGAAGCGCTACCATCCTCCTGTTCCGTTGACGGATGGGCCGCGCCGCGCCTATCCTCTGCCATCCGCTCTGACTTCGTGTTGATGCCCCTCGCCTCCCTCCGACGTCCCCGACGCCGACCGGCCCTCACCGGCCAGGGAGACGAGGCATAGACGGACGGCACCGCTCCCACCCCAGCGGATCAGCCCTCTCCGACGCCGACTCTTCCCAGAGTCGGCGTTTTTTTTGGTCTCCCCCTCCCATGCCCGATCCCATCGCCCTCGCCTTCTCCGGCGGCCTCGACACCTCCTTCTGCGTCCCGTACCTCCGCGAGGAGACGGGCCGCGAGATCCAGACCGTGACCGTCGACACGGGCGGCTTCGACGAGGCCGAGAAGGCGGCCATCGCGGCGCGCTCCGAAGAGCTGGGCGCCGCCGGTCACCAGATGGTGGACGCCCGGCGCGACCTCTGGGACCGCGTCCTCCAGTACCTCGTCAAGGGCAACGTGCTGCGCGGGGGCGTCTACCCGCTGTGCGTCGGGCCGGAGCGCGTGGTGCAGGCCGCGGCGCTGGCGACGGCGGCGCGTGACCTCGGCGCCACGGCCGTCGCCCACGGATCGACCGGCGCAGGCAACGACCAGATCCGCTTCGACGCCGCCCTCCGTCTGCTGGCCGATGCGGGCGACGGCGGTCCGCTGGAGATCTTGACGCCCATTCGCGCCCTCGAACTGTCGCGGGAGGCGTCCACGACCTACCTGCAGGAGCGCGGCTTCGCCGTCGAGGCCAAGACCACCGAGTACTCGGTCAACCGGGGCCTGTGGGGGACCACCATCGGCGGCAAGGAGACGCACGACACCGACGGCGTCCTGCCCGAGGCGGCGTGGCCCGACACGATCGCGCCGGCCGACGCGCCCGACCAGCCGCACCGCTTCCTGATCCGCTTCGAGGCGGGCGTGCCGGTGGCCGTGGCGGGCGAGGCCCTCGACCCGGTGACGTTGGTCGAGACGCTCAACCGCGACGGCGCGGCGCACGGCGTCGGGCGGGGCATCCACGTGGGCGACACGATCCTGGGCATCAAGGGCCGGATCGCGTTCGAGGCGCCGGGCGCGCTGACGCTCCTGGCCGCCCACCGCGAGCTGGAGAAGCTGGTGCTGACGCAGCTCCAACTCGTTCACAAGGCCAGCCTGGGCGACCTGTACGGGCGGCTCGTCCACGAGGGCCTGTTCTTCGACCCTGTCTGCCGCGACATCGAGGCGTTCCTCGACAGCAGCCAGCAGCGCGTCACGGGCGACGTGACCGTGGAGTGGTTCAAGGGAAGCATCCGTGTGCTCGGCGCCACGTCGCCGCACTCGCTCTTCGACGCCGGGGTCGCCCGCTACGGCGAGGACAACGCCCTGTGGTCCGGCCGCGACGCCGAGGGCTTCGCCCAGATCTACGGGCTGCAGGCCCGCCTCGCCGCCCGCGCGGGCGCGTAATGAGTACAGGGTGAGGGGAGAACCCTTCACTCCTCACTCCTCTCCATCCCCCGACTCATGCCCACCCGAACGATCACGACGCTCACCGTCGACCACGTCGCCAGCAGCACGGGGCCGTGCGGGCTGGACCACGAGGTCCGCATCTCGCCCTACGTCGTCGCGGAGGAGGGGTACTGCCTCGCCGTCCGCGCGCTCGACGCCAAGGACGTCTACAACCAGCTCGAGGGCGCCGACGGCGTGTTCCGGACCATCGAAAAAGGGCAGACGCTGGTCGGCGCGCTCGGCGAGCGGCAGGCGCTGAAGGGGTATTCGGGGCGGATCCCGCGGCACGTGTCGGTGGGCGATGAGCTCCACATCCAGAACATGGGTGGCATCCTGGGCAAGGTGGCTGCGCCGCACCCCGACCTGGGGCCTGCGCTCCGCGTCGAGGTGCTGGGCGCCGTGCTGACGGGCGAGCCGCCGCGCCACGCGCGCATCCAGGACACCGCCATCGAGCCGGTCGAGACGCTGGCCACGAGCGCGCCCCTCGTGATGGTGTCCGGCACGGCCATGAACACCGGCAAGACGTTCGCCGCCGCCGCCCTGGTCGGCGGGCTGACGGCGCGCGGGCTCCGGGTGGCCGCGGCCAAGCTGACCGGCGCGGCGCTCCAGCGCGACGTGCGGGCGATGGTGGCGCAGGGCGCGATCGCGTCGGCCAGCTTCATCGAGGCCGGCGCGGTCGCGACGACGGGCCGCGACATGGTGCCGGTCGCCAAGGGCATCATCGCCCACCTCAACCGCGCCGCCGAGGCGCAGGGGGCCCCGGCCGACGTGCTGGTGCTGGAACTGGGCGACGGCGTGATCGGCCCGTACGGCGTCGACCAGATCCTGGAGGACATGGAGCTGCAGCGGCTGACGGCCGTCCACGTGCTCGCGGCGACGGACCTCGCGGGGGCGTGGGCGTGCGACCAGCTGTTCCGAAATCGGTACCGCGCGGAGATCGGCGTCGTCGTCGGCCCGGCGACCGACACGGACGTGGGCAAGCGCTACCTCCAGACCTCGCTCGGCATCCCCGCACTCAACGCCCGCTCCGAGCCCGACGCGCTCGTCTCGCTCGTCGCCGAGGACGTGCTGGAGCGCAAGGCGTGGCACGAGGCCCCGAGCCCGCTCCCGACGTTCAACGGTCCCCGCCGGCCCCTCACCCCGAGCTCATGACCTCCCCGACCGCTCCGCTCCGCGCAGCCGTCTTGCACGGCGCCGGCTACGCCGGTGGCGAGCTGCTGGCGCTGCTGCTGGCCCACCCGCTCGTCGACCCCGTCGTCGTCACCAGCCGCAGCCAGGCCGGGCAGCCGGTCTGGACGACGCACCCGCGCCTGCGCGGCCAGTCCGACCTCGTCTACTCGGATCCCGCCGACCTCGACGCCGAGGCGGCCGATGTCGCGTTCATCTGTGCCGAGCACGGCCAGGGTGCCGCGGCGGTCCAGTCGCTCCGCGGGTCGGGCTTCGAGGGCCTGATCGTCGACCTGTCGGCCGACCACCGGCTGGACTCGCTGGCGACCTACGAGGCGGTCTACGGCCTGGAGCACCCGGACCCGGACGCCATGCGGGCGGCGGTCTACGGGTTGGCCGAGGTCAACGGCGACGCCGTGGCGGGGGCGACGCTGGTCGCCAACCCGGGCTGCTTCGCGACGGGCCAGAGCCTGGCGCTCTACCCGCTCGTCGGCCTGCTGGGCGAGGTCGAGGCGCACGTGACCGCGCTGACCGGCGCGTCGGGCTCGGGCGCCCGTCCGTCGGCGACGACCCACTACCCGCGCCGCGACGGCAACGTGCGCGCCTACAAGCCGCTGGCGCACCGCCACCTCGCCGAGGTGCAGGAGGTGCTGGGCGACGGCGCGACGGTCCACTTCGTCCCCGTCTCCGGCCCGTTCACGCGCGGCATCTGGGGAACGGCGCACGTCGCCCTGCCCGAGGGCATCAGCCTCGATGAGGTGACCGAGGCGTTCGAGGCCGCGTATGGTGGGCGCCCGCTCGTCCGCTTGTCGCCCGGCGTGCTGCCCGAGCTGCTGCCGACGGTCGGGACGCCGTTCTGCGACCTCGGCTGGGTGGTTCGCGACGGGCACCTGGTGGTCGGCTTCGCGCTGGACAACCTGATGAAGGGCGCGGCCTCGCAGGCCGTCCAGAACCTGAACCTCGCCCTGGGCTGGCCCGAGGCGCTGGGCCTGCTCCCCGGCGTGGCGGTGCCGTCCCTGTCCGACTCCGGCCTCGTGTCGTCCTGAGCGTCCGCATCGAGATCCTTCGCTCTGCTCAGGATGACGAGCCGCGCCCGTGCTCGGCCCTCGCGCCACTCGCAACCCACTCGATTCCCTCTCACCCCATGACAGAGACCCTGCTCGACCCGATGGCGCTCGAAGACGCCGTCACGCTGCCGACCTACAGCAAGCCGCCCGTCGCGCTCGTCCGCGGCGAGGGGACGCACGTGTGGGACACCGAGGGGCGCGAGTACCTCGACTTCTACGGCGGTCACTGCGTCGCCCTGCTGGGGCACTGCCCGCCGCGCGTGGTCGAGGCCATCCGCGAGCAGGCGGGCGAACTGCTGTTCTACTCGAACGCCGTCTACAGCCCCGTCCGCGCCGAGGCTGCGCAGGCGCTCGTAGACCTGGCGCCGGACACGCTGAACCGCGTTTTCTGGTGCAACTCGGGGACGGAGGCCAACGAGGCGGCGCTCAAGCTGGCCCGCGCCGTCACCGGGCGGAGCCGCGTCGTGGCCTTCTCGGACGGCTTCCACGGGCGGACGCTGGGCGCGCTCGCGGCCACGCACGGCGACAAGTACCACGCGCCCTACCGCGCCGTCCTCCCCGAGACGACCTGGGTGCCGTTCGGCGACGCCGAGGCGGTCGAGGCGGCGCTCGGCAGCGAGGACGTGGCCGCGCTCATCCTGGAGCCGATGCAGTCGATGGCGGGCATCACCGAGGCGCGGCCGGACTTCTACCGCGCGATCCGCGAGATCTGCGACCGGACCGGCACCGTCTTGATCTTCGACGAGGTCCAGACGGGCGTCGGGCGGACGGGCACGTTCCTCTACGGCGAGCACGTCGGCGTGACGCCGGACCTGGTGACGCTGGCGAAGAGCCTGGGCGCGGGCGTCCCGGTCGGCGCCGTCCTCGTGAGCGACGCCATCGCGGCGACCGTCAAGGCGGGCGACCAGGGGACGACGTTCGGCGGCGGGATGCTGGCCATGGCGGCCGTCCACGCCACGCTTCGCCAACTCGCCGACGAGAACCTGATGGCGCGCTCGCTGGAGCTGTTCGACCGGATCGCGGACGGCCTGCGCGCGGTCGACGGCGTCGTCGAGGTGCGCGGGCGCGGCTGCCTGATCGGCGTCCAGCTCGACCGTGAGGCGCGGCCGGTCGTCGGCGCGTTGCGCGAGGCGGGCGTCATCGTCGGCACTTCGGGCCAGGCCCAGACGCTCCGCCTGATGCCGCCGCTCACGACCACGGATGCCGACGTGGACGACTTCCTCCAGCGCATCGCGACCGTCCTCCGTCCATGATGTGTCGCGTGTGTCGTGCTGCGTGCCGCGTGCGGCGCCCGGCGCGGGACATGCACCACGCACCACGCCCCCCATGAACCACCTCACCTCCTGGACCGACCTCGACGACGCCACGTGGCGGGCCTGCCTCGACCGGGCGCTCTGGCACCGTCAGAACCGCGCGTGGAGCCAGTCGGCCGCGGCGAAGGCGCTCGGGCTCGTCTTCTTCAACCCGTCCCTGCGGACGCGCGCGTCGATGGACCTGGCCGCCGCCCACCTCGGCGCGCACGCGGTCACCCTCACCCCGGGTAACGGGACGTGGGGCCTCGAAACGCGCGACGGCGTGACGATGGACGGCCTCGCCGCCGAGCACGTCAAGGAGGCGTTCGGCGTGCTGAGCCGCTACGTCGACGCTCTGGGCGTCCGCACCTTCGCGACGCTCACGGACCCCGAGGCCGACGCTGAGGACCGCGCCTTCCGCGCCGTCGTGGACGCGTCGACGGTGCCGGTCGTCAACCTGGAGTCGGCGCGGTGGCACCCGTGCCAGGAACTGGGCGACGCCGCGACCATCACGGACCACCTGGGCGGCGACGTGCGGGGCAAGAAGCTGGTGCTCCACTGGGCGCCGCACCCGAAGCCGCTGCCGCGCGCCGTCCCCAACTCGGCGCTGCTGATGGCCGCGCGGCTGGGCATGGAGGTGATCGTCGCCCGCCCCGACGGCTTCGGCCTGGACGCCGACGTGCTCGACCTCGCCCGCGACGCCGCGCGGCGGTCCGGCGGGTCGGTTACCGAATCGAGCGACCGGGTCGGCGCGCTCTCCGGCGCCAGCGTGGTCTACGCGAAGGCCTGGGCCGGCAGCGGGGTCTACGGCTCGCCCGACCACGAGGCCCAACAGCGCGCCTCCCACGCCGACACCTGGCGCCTCTCGTCGGACGACTTGGTCCAGACCGACCGCGCCGCCTTCATGCACTGCCTGCCCGTCCGCCGTGGCGTGGTCGTGGACGGCGACGTGCTCGACGGCGACCGCGCGATCCACCTTCTCCAGGCCGAGTACCGGCTCCACGCCCAGAAGGCGATTCTGGAGTGGGTCTGGGGATTGGGTGCCGAGGGGTAGAGAGATGCAGAACGAGTCCATTCCTCAGGCCCCCGCCCCGGTCGTCGTCAAGCTGGGCGGGGCGATTCTCGCCGATGCCGAGGCGACAGCGGCGGTCTGGGCGGGCGTCGCCGTGATGGCGGAGCCGGTGGTCGTGGTCCACGGCGGTGGGCCGCAGGCGACGGCGCTGGCGCGGCGCCTGGGCCACGAGCCGACGATCGTCGTCGGGCGCCGGGTCACGGGCGACCTCGACCTGGAGGTGGCGCTCTACACGCTGCGCGGCGCGCTCAACGCGCGGCTGGTCGGCGCGGCGCGGGCGGCGGGCCTCCGCGCCGTCGGCGTGAGCGGGGCGGACGGGGCGCTGGTGACGGTCGCGAAGCGTCCGCCCATCCACGTCGATGGGCAGCGAGTCGACTTCGGCCACGTCGGCGACGTCCAGTCGGTCGACCCGACGCTCGTGCAGACGCTGCTCGGCGCGGGCTTCGTGCCGGTCGTCTCCACCGTCTGCGCCGACGCCGCGGGCGCGCTCTACAACGTCAACGCGGACACCGTCGCGGCCGACCTGGCGGCGGCGCTCGGCGCGCCGCGTCTCGACCTCGTCACCGAGGCCGGGGGCGTTCGCCGCGACGCCGCCGACCCGTCCAGCCATCTCCCCCGGTTGACCGAGGCCGAGGTGGCCGCGGGCGTCGCCGAGGGCTGGATCGCGGGCGGCATGCGGCCCAAGCTGGAGACGGCGCTGGCGGCGCTCCGCCGCGGCGTCCCGTCCGTCCGCGTCTGTGCCCCCGCCGACCTCGGCGGCGACGGCGGCACGGTCGTCACCGCGTGACCGCCTCGCATCCTCTTCCTCTCGCATCCCGCTCCGTGTCCGTCCTCTCCCTCCACGCCGACCTCGTCCGCATCCCGTCGCTGAGCTTCCAGGAGAAGCCCGCCGCCGACCACGTCGAGGCGTTCCTGCGCGGCGTCGACGGGCTGGAGGTCGGGCGGCTGGACGAGAACGTCTGGGCCAGCCTCGGGGACGGCACGGACGACGTGCTGCTGCTCTGCTCGCACCTCGACGTGGTGCCGCCGAGCGAGGGCCACCCGTACCCGCCGTTCTCGCCCACGACCGTCGACGGCGCCGTCTACGGGCGGGGCGCGGTCGACGCCAAGGCCAGCGGCGCAGCTATGCTGACGGCCCTCGCCGACCTCGCGGCGTCCGGCTGGCGGCCCCCGGCGGGCGGGCGGCTCGTCGTCGCGCTGACGGAGTGCGAGGAGACCGGCGCCGAGAACAACGGCATGGAGAAGATGCGCGACCGCGTCTTCGGCGACGCGCTGCCCGAGCCGACGGCGGCGCTCGTCGGGGAGCCGACCGAGCTGCGGCCGTGCCTCGCGCAGAAGGGCCTGCTGATCTTGAACGTGACCGCCCAGGGCGAGACGGCGCACGCCGCCCGCGCCCACCTCGGGAAGAACGCCCTCACCGTCGCCGCCCGCGACCTGCTCGCCATCGACGCGATGACGTTCGAGAAGAGCGACCCGCTGCTCGGCACGCCGACGATTACGGCGACCATGATCGAGGGCGGGACGGCCAAGAACGTTGTCCCGGACCGGTGCCGGATCACGCTCGACATCCGCTCGACGCCCGCGACTACGCACCCCGAACTGACGGCACTCGTGCGCGAGGCGCTGGAGAGCCGCGTCGAGGTCCACTCCGAGCGCATCATCCCCTGTTCCACCGACCCCGACAGCCGGGTCGCGCAGGCCGCTGTCGCCGCCGTGTCCAGCCTGGGGCTGGACGCCGAGCCCTTCGGCAGCCCCACCGCGTCGGACTGGATCTTCGTCGCCGACGTGCCGACGGTCAAGATCGGCCCCGGTCGCAGCGAGCTCTCCCACACCCCCGACGAGCACGTCGAGATCGCCCAACTCGAAGCGGCGGTGGACGTGTACAGCGAGATCGCTCGGTCCTACTTCGCCACATAGCCTGTTTCGCGTTGAGTGCGGCGCCCCTTCAGGGTGCGTGATCCGCACGCGACACGGCGCCCGGCACGCACTACCCAACCCCCCATGGCCTCCCACGACTCGACTCCCCAGGCCCAAACCCCGATCTGGCACAAGGGCACCGCCGCCGAGGACTGGGTGACGCGCTTCACCGTCGGCGAGGACTGGCGGTGGGACACGATCCTGCTGCCGTACGACCTGGAGGGGACGCGCGCGCACGCCTGGGCGCTCGGCCAGGTCGGCGTGCTGACCGAGGCCGAGGTGGGCGAGGTGGGGGAGGCGCTCGACGCGATCCGGCGCGAATGGGAGGAGGGCGCCGTCACGGTCCGCCCCGAGGACGAGGACATGCACACCGTCATCGAGCGCGAGCTGACGGTTCGCTTGGGCGACGCGGGCAAGAAGATCCACGCCGGGCGCAGCCGCAACGACCAGGTGCTGACGGCGCTCCGCCTGTGGCTCCGCGACGCGCTCACCGGCATCGCCGACGGGGCCGCCGAGGTGGGCGCGGCGCTCGTCGGCCACGCCGAGACGGGGCAGGCGCTCCTGATGCCGGGCTACACGCACGGCCAGCGCGCCATGCCGACGACCGTCGCCGTCTGGGCCGCGGGCTACGTCGACCTGCTGGCGGACGATCTCGCCACGCTCGCAGCGGCCCGGCGGTCGGCCAACACGTCGCCGTGGGGGAGCGCGGCGGGCTACGGCGTGCCGGTCCTGGATCTGCCGCGCGACGCGGTCGCCGAGCGCCTCGGCTTCGAGCGGACGCAGGCCATCGCGGCGGTGCAGCTCTCGCGCGGCAAGCTGGAGGGCGCCGTCGTCCACGCGCTCGTCCAACTCGGCCTCACGCTGAACCGGCTCGCGAGCGACTTGGCGCTGTTCGCGACCTCGGAGTATGGGTTCGTGACGCTGCCCGTCGAGCACACGACGGGCTCGTCGATCATGCCCCAGAAGCGCAACCCCGACGTGCTGGAACTGGCCCGCGCCACGGCCCACCGGCTGACGGCCGAACTGCACGTCCTGCTGACGTTGCCGGCCAACCTGCCCGGCGGCTACCACCGCGATTTGCAACTGACCAAGGAGGCGACGATGCGCGCCGTCCTCGCGTCGCAGGATCTCGTGACCGCCGTCGCCGCCGTGCTCCCGGGCGTCACTTGGCAGGCCGACCGGATGCGTGCGGCGCTCTCGCCCGACCTGTTCGCGACCGCGGAGGCCCTGCGTCTGGTCGCCGACGGCACGCCCTTCCGCGACGCCTACCGCGCCGTCGGCACCGACCTCGGCTCGCTCACCGTGCCCACCGAGGCGGACGCGCTCGCGGCCTACACGTCGGACGGGACGCCGGGGAATGTGGACGTGGAGATGCTCCGCGAACGGCTCCGAGCCGGCAGCTAGCCGCGCGCGCCGCCGGTTCTCGGCAACCGCTCCAGCTCCACCTCGGCGGTCCCGGCGCGGGTCAGGCCAATGGCGTCGGCGGCGGCGCGCGACACGTCGATCACGCGGTCGCCGTGGAACGGCCCGCGGTCGTTGACGCGCACGACGACGCTCTCGCCCGTCCGCGCGTGCGTGACGCGGACCCGGGTGCCGAGGGGAAGCGTCCGGTGCGCCGCCGTCAGGGCGGACGGGTCGAACGGCTCGCCCGAGGCGGTCGGGTTGCCCGCCAGTTCGCGGCCGTAGTAGCTCGCGCGTCCGCCCTCGATGGGCGTGCCCGTCTCGGACACGTCGCCGGTCAGGTGGATCGGGACGGCGGGCGGGGTCGGAGGCGCAGGGGGCGGGAGCAACGTCGCGGGCGGGGCAGGCGCCGCCACGAGGGCGACCGTCCGCACCGGAGCGTCCGATGTGGGCGCCGACGTACAGGCGGAGCCGCCCACGGCCAGGAGCGCGACACTCGTCACGACGGCCGCGCGCCGCTTTGCCGCCGAGAGGCGGGAGCGCAGACCGCGCACGCGCCCCGACCGTCGGGGGCGAACGCTGGCGAGAGCGGGGGCAGTCGGTGTGTTCATGGCGTTCGGGCTCTGTCTGCCCCGAAAGGCGCCAGAACCGTTCCGTGCCCGGAAAGGATACGCCGATTCATCCGAGACTCACCTCCACACGGCGTTCTCCGCCGATCTGGCGCGTTTGCGTGCCGGTCTGTCGGGCCTGAACGCACCGAGCCCGCGCCAGGACGGCACGGGCTCGGCAGGAGAGGGGAAGGCCTCGAGAGGCTAGATCGCCGGCGCAGCCTCGATCTGGGGCGCCTCCTCGATGCCGTAGGCCGAGTCGCCGGAGGGGACGTCGGTAGCGGTCATGAGCTGGAACTCTGGGTAGGCCACCGTGCCGTGCTCGTGCACGTCGAGGCCGGCCGACTCGCCCTCGCCGGAGATCCGGAGGCCCATCGTCAGGTCGAGCGCCTTGAAGAGCGCGTACGAGACCGGGAAGGTCCACAGGAACGCCGCGCCGACGCCGATGGCCTGGATGCCGAGCTGGCTCAGCGAGAACCCGTCGGCCGCGAACAGTGCCACGGCGAGCGTGCCCCAGGCGCCGCAGACGCCGTGGACCGCGACCGCGCCGACCGGGTCGTCGATGTACTTCTCCAGCCACAGCGTCGCGAAGACGACGATGATGCCCGCGAGCAGGCCGATCGCCAGCGCCCCGATGGGGAGGACGGCGTCGCATCCGGCCGTGATGCCCACCAGCCCGGCCAGCACGCCGTTGAGCGTCATCGTGACGCTCGGGATGCCGTCACGGAACCAGGTCAGGGCCATCGCGCCGAGCGCGCCCGCGCCGGCCGCCAGGAACGTGTTGGCCGCGATGATGGCGATGCCCGGTCCGCCCGCCGTCGTCGAGCCAGCGTTGAAGCCGAACCAGCCGAACCACAGGATGAACACGCCCAGCGCTGCCAGCGGGATGCTGTGGCCCGGAATGTCGACCGGCTTGCCGTCGATGAACTTGCCCACGCGGGGGCCGACCACCAACGTGCCCGCCAGCGCCGCCCACGCGCCCACCGAGTGGACGACCGTCGAGCCGGCGAAGTCGAGGAAGCCCAGCCCTTCCAGCCAGCCTCCGCCGTTGAACAACCCGCCCCACGCCCATGACCCGAACACGGGGTAGATCACAGCGACGATCACGACGGAGAATACGAGGTAGGCCTTGAAGTTGACCCGCTCGGCGACGGCACCGGAGACGATGGTCGCGGCGGTGGCCGCGAAGACGGCCTGGAAGAAGAAGAAGACGTAGGTCCACTCCGGCGTCTGGCCCTCGACGCCGAGCAGCGCGAACCCGTCCGTGCCGACCCAACCGCCGGCGCTCGTGCCGAACATCAGCCCGAAGCCGACCAGGAAGAACACGACCACCCCGGCGGAGGCGTCCATGACGTTCTTCATAATGATGTTGGCCGCGTTCTTGGCACGCGTCAGGCCCGTCTCGAGCAGGGCGAACCCGGCCTGCATCAGGAAGACGAGCGCGCCCGCGACCACGACCCAGACGAAGTCGAGGTTGGTCTGCACGTCGGCGGCCGTGGCGTCCTGGGCCGCGGCCAGGGCTGGGGCGAGGAGAAGGAGGGGGAGGAGCTTCCTCATGGATCTAGGCGAAGCGGGGGATGGGGCTCAGGAACCGAGAGGCTATCTCCTCTTTGTCGGCTGCGTCAAGGCTCGCGAGCTTCGCGACCTGATATTTTTAGATGGTAGCGCTTTTCTCTTGCTCAGAGTTCGGGACGGGAGCGCTTCCGCCTCTGCGTCGCTGTGTCATTCTGGTGTCACTGGCGTGTGTGACCTTGGGCGCGTACCTGCCGCTGACTCCCATGAAGGCCTCCGACCTGCCCCGCCTCGCCGCTCCCTTCCCCCCCTCCGATGTCGAGTGGAAGCCTGGAGCCACCACCCGTGACAAGACCAAGGGCCTCGCGATGGCCTACCTCAGCAGCCGCGTGGTCCAGCAGCGGTTCGACGAGGTCTGCGGTCCGGCCGACTGGCGCAACGAGTTCACAGAGGGCCCCGGTGGGGGCGTTCTCTGTGGCATCTCGGTCCGCGTCGAGCGCGAGCGTCCCGACGGCGTGACCGAGGCGGAGTGGGTCACGAAGTGGGACGGGGCCGACAACTCCCAGGTAGAGGCCGTCAAGGGCGGGCTCTCGGGAGCGATGAAGCGCGCCGCCGTGCAGTGGGGCGTCGGGCGCTACCTCTATGACCTTCCGGCGACGTGGGTGCGTCTCGACGACCGCGGCCGCTTCGCAGAGGAGCCGCGCATCCCCCGTCAGTATCTCCCCGGGAACGACGGGGCAGGGGCCCCGGCGGCCCGCACGCCGGCGCCTTCCCAGGAGCGCCACAGCGAGGGACGCGCGAAGAGCCCCCGCCCGACGCCCCGAAGCGGCCAGCGGCGGATCGTCCGGCCTGCGGCCTCCGGGGACGGCGACACGCGCGCGGCCGATCTCGGGGCCTGAGGCGGTTCGTCGAGGCCGTTCCCCGGCCGGGCGCTTCAACGGCTGAGGAGGAGGCTACATCAGATGCCTAGGCGCCTCCCTGATTCCCGGGCGACCCCTTGCGTTGGAGGGTCTTGCACACGTACTTAGAGCGAGACCTGCCCCGACGCCCATGACCCCTGCTGCGATTCGAGGAGCGCTGGTCGCTCTCGCGCTGGGCCTGGGACCGATGGCCTCCGCGCAGGGCACCTTCCAGTCGCTCGACCCGTCGTACGGCGGCGAGACGGCGCGGCGCGGCTTCTACGGGGGGTTCGCGGTCTCGGGCGAGGCTGCTTATCGCGACGCCGACCTGCTCGACCGCATCGAGACGGGCGCTCCGGCACCCAGCGACCTCTCGCTCGCCGCCCGCCTCGACTACGCACTGCTCCCCCAGGTGGATCTCGCGCTCGTGGCCGACCTCACCGGCGCCGCCCAGAACGGTCGCATGGGTCTCAGCTGGGTGGTCGTGAAGCCCTACTGGAACAACGAGGGTACCGACTACGCCATCCGAGTGGCCGTGGACCCGGTCAGTGAGGGCGGCCTCGGGTTCCGCCAGACCGACGTGGCGTTCCTCTCCACGACGGCGCTCTCGCCGACCGTGACCAGCGACCTGTCCATCGGCATCCGGCGCCTGCGGACGGGCTACAGCGACCCCGCTCCGGCGGAGCTAGAGATCGGAACCGACGGCGAGCCTGTCGTCCCGGACAGCCGTCTCAACGTGGGCACCACCGGCCTCGTCCGCTCGCGCATCGTCGGGCAGTCGGTGCGTGGGTCGTGGGGCTACAACGTCCTGTTCGACCCGGCCGGGAGTCGGCTGGCGTTCGGCCTCGTCGCCGAGGCGGCCGATTACTCGATCCTCCAGGCGCAGGGGACCGACTCCTTCTCCGGCGATGCCGAGGGGCCTGCCGAGGAAAGACCGTCCGACCGCGTCCGCAGCGCCGTCGGGTGGGCGCGTGTGGGCATGGAATTCAGCCGCCCCTACTACCAGCTGGCGCCATTCGTGAGCCTGCCCCTGTTCACCCTGGCCGACGTGCAGGGGGATCCGGTGCGTCACGGCCCGCGCGTCGAGAAGCTGCGCGTCGGGTTGCGGATCACGCTCCGGTAGACGTGGACGGGACGCTGGACGTCCGGTGAGGTGCGGGACGGGAGGGAGCCAGTGGGGCTGCTCGTACACTGGGCTCCTCCATCACTCGCCCTCTCCTCGTGCGCCTCGGCATCGTCTCGGACACCCACGGTTTCTACCACCCCGAACTGGACGACGTGTTCGCGGACGTGGACGTGATCCTGCACGCGGGCGACGTGGGGCCAGTCGAGGTCGTGGAGCGGCTGGAGAAGCTGGCGCCGGTCGTCGGCGTGTATGGCAACGTCGACGGGCCTCCGGTGCGCGGACGGTTCAAGGAGCACGTCAAGATCCGAATCGGCGGCGTGCGCCTGTGGATGACGCACATCGGCGGGCACCCGGCGCGCTGGGCGAAGGGCATCGGCCCCGCTCTCCGCGCCGACCCGCCGGATCTCTTCGTCTGCGGGCACAGCCACATCCTCCGGATCGAGCGTGTGCCGTCGCTCCGCCGGATGCTGTACATCAACCCCGGCGCCGCCGGTCGGCAGGGGTTCCACCAGGTCAAGACGTGCGTGCGACTGACCGTGGAGGAGGGGAAGATGAGCCAGGCTGAGGTGATCCACCTAGAGAAGGAGGGACCGCAGGCGGGATGAGAGGGGAAAGGGGGGGCACCGGGACCAACTCTGAAAACGTCCTCTCCTCTCGTTCCTAGCTTCGTCGCATGGCCGCTCCCGCCCCGCTCGGATCCGTCGACGACCCGTCCGACGCCGCGCTCACTCTCGCCGACCCGCTTGGCGCGCTCGTGCTCGCGCTGATGAGCCGCCTCCTGGCGTCGCGCGCGGTCGGCGCTGTGGCCGAGGGCGACGGGCTCCGGGTCGAGGTCGTCAAGGGCCGCCTCGGCGTGTCTGCGGGCGACCGGCTGGCGATGGGGGAGGGCGACCTGCCCGAGGCGCTCGCCGAGGCGGGGCTGACGCTCGGCCTCCCGCTCCGCCACGGCCCCGAGGTGGTCGGCTGGGTCGCGCTCGGGCCCAAGCTGACCGGCCAGCCGTACTCCCGCGCCGAGATCGGGTTGGCGCGGTCGCTGGCGGGGGCGACCGCCGCCTCGCTGGCCGCCCGCGCCTCGGCGCGCGACCTCGCCGCGGCGCACCGCGCCCTGGCCGCCCGCGCCCACGCCCTCCGGACGCTGTTCGAACTCGCACAGGCGTTCGGCCGGGCGCTCGACCGCGAGGCCATCGTCAGCCGCCTCGCCTACGCGCTCATGGGGCAGCTCATGATCCGTCGCGTCGCCGTCGCTCTCTGCGAGTCTGCCGATGGCCCGATGGACCTCGTCCTCGCCCGCGGCGCCGAGGCGGTTGAGGTGCCCCTGGCCCTCTGTACCCTCACGGCGCCCGTCCCCCTGGACGATGCCGCGCTGCGCGCCGAGGGCTGGCGGTGGGTGGTCCCGCTCCGCGCGGGGGACGTGACGCGCGGCGCCGTTCTGCTCGGCCCCCCCGCCTTCGCCGAGGACGACTGGACGCCCGATGCCGACACGACGGACTTCACGGCCGCGCTGGCCGCACTCGCCGTCGGCGCGCTGGAGACGGCTGATCGGGTCGAGGAGCGGGTCGACCGCGAGCGGCTGCGGGAGGAAGTCCGTCTGGCGCGCGAGGTCCAGGCGCGGCTGCTGCCGGCGACGCTCCCCGCGCTCCCAGGCCTCGACGTAGCCGCGCGCTGGCGGCCCAGCCGGGATGTCTCGGGCGACACGTACCACGCCGCCGACCTCGGCGGGCGTCTGCTCGTGGCCGTCGCCGATGTCGTCGGCAAGGGCATCGGGGCGTCGCTGCTGATGGCGACGCTCCAGGCGGGCTTCCGGATGGTCGAGCCCGACCTGCTCGACGCCGAGGACTTGGGCGCGGCGCTGGAGGCCGCCACGGCGCGCCTCGACCGCCTCGTCCACGCGAGCACCGAGGCGCACCAGTTCGTGACGCTGGCGTGGGCCGTCATCGAGCCCGAAACCGGAGCGGTGTGGTCGGTCGTCGCCGGGCACCCGCCGCCGCGGCTGCTCCGGGCCGACGGCGTCGTGGAGCCGCTGCCGCCGGGCGGCCCGCTGCTGGGTGTGCTGCCGGGCGCCACGTTCACCGCCTCTCGCACGGTTCTCGCCACCGGCGACGCGCTCGTCTTCTACACCGACGGCGCCACCGAGGCGCAGGACGCCGACGGAACCGAACTCGACACCGACGGCCTCGACCGCATCCTCGCAGCCGGTCCCCGCGATGCCGCCGCGCTCGTCGAAAGCGTCGTCCTCGCCGTCGACGCCTGGGCGGAGGGGGGCGACATGGAGGCCGACGACCTGACCATCGTCGCGGTGTGTCGCGCGCCGGGAGGAGGGCCGGAGATGGGGTGAGGGTGTCCGCCGCGAGCCCCTCCGTCGCGCGTTCCGTTCACTCCGCCCGGAACGGTGCGGCGGGCAGGCCCTCGGCGTTCACCAGCGTCGCCGCGACCGGGTTGTCGGCCCACGCGTAGCGGACCGCTACGGGGATGGGTACCGACGGGCTCGATACGACCACCCGATGCCCTACGATGCGCGCCTCGGCGTCGTGCCACGCGCCGTCGGCGCCGCGGAGGGCGAAGCCGCCCAGCGGACCGCCGCCGCGGGTCCCCAGCCCGTCGCCGACGTGGCCGAACGTGACTGTCACCTCGCCGCCGCCGACGGTGTGGCGGCGGTAGCGCGGTCCGGAGACGACGAGCCCGCCTTCGCCGTAGACCATCGCGCGGGCCGCTCGCGACAGCCGCTCGCCGACGGAGCGTTTGTCGCGCGGGTGGATGTCGTCCGATTCGCCTACGTCGAGCAGCACCGCCTCGGCGGTGCGGTCGAGGGCCAGCGCCGCGCTCTGGCTCTCGCGGAGCGTCGGCCAGAGGCCCGTGTCGTCGGGGCCGGTGGGCGGCGCGTGGAAGGACGCGAGCTGGGCCCAGAAGAACGGGAGGTCGGGCTGGTTCCAGGCCTCGCGCCAGCCCTGGATCAGGGCGCGGAACTGGGCGCCGTACGCCGCGGCATCCTCCGGCGTGTTGGCGTTCGACTCGCCCTGGTACCACAGCACCCCCGCGACGGGCTGCGCGGTGAGAGGCGCGACCATCTGGTTCCAGAGTTCCATCGGCACCTGGTTCTTCTGCGCGTCGGCGTCCAGGCGGACCACGGCGGGCCTGAAGTGCCAGCCCGCGCCTGCGAGCGACCGGCGACCTCCGCCCGGCCACTCCAGGTAGACGAGGTCCGCGTCGCCTGCGATTCCGCCCCCGCCGCCGGTGTCGGTCACGCGGATCGTCAGGGTGTTGGCGCCCACCCGCAGCGCCTCGGCCGGGACCGGGTAGCGGCGGACCTGATTCCAGGCGTCGGTCATCCCTCCGACCGCGACGCCGTTGACCCACGTCTCGTCCGAGTCATCGATCATGCCGAGGCCGAGGGTCAGCCCTTCGGCGGCCTCGGCGGCGGAGAGTGTGAACGAGGTCCGGATCCAGGCGACGCCGTCTAATCCGTCGTAGCCCTGGGCCTCCCACAGCCCTGGTACCTGCAGGCGCACCCAGTCGGACGTGTCGAGGTCGGGGGCGGCCCAGTGGGGGCCGTCGTCCCCGAGCCCGGCGTCCTCGGTAGGCAGGTCGCCGCCGAGGAGGCCGCGCAGGCGGGCGGCGAGCGCATTGACGCGGGCGGCCTCCTGGTCGCGGAGGGCGTCCACCTCGGCAGTGGAGAGGCCCAGCATGTCGGCGCTCATCCACGGTTCGATGCGGCTGCCGCCCCACGACGTGTGGAGCAGCCCGATGGGCACGTCGTGGTGGGCGCGGATGTCGCGCGCGAAGAAGGTCCCGACTGCCGAGAACCCGCCGATGGTTTCGGGCGAGGCCACCGCCCACGATCCGCCCGCCAACTCGTCCTGCGGCATGCTGGCGAACGACTTGGGGACGAGGAAGTGACGGAGGCCGGGATCGTCTGCCGTCGCGACCACAGCCTCGGCGCCATCGGCGTTCGCCAGCGTCCATTCCATGTTGGACTGACCGGAGAGGACCCACACGTCACCGACCAGGAGGTCGGTCGCTTGGGCCCGCTCGCCGCCCGACGTGACGATGAGATCGACCGGCCCCCCGGCAGACCGGGCAGGCAGGGTCGTGCGCCAGCGTCCCTCTGCGTCGGCGGTCGCCTGCCCGGTGGCGTCCCCGAGGCGGACGGAGACGGCGGCGTCGGGGGCGGCCCACCCCCACACCGGGATCGGGTGGTGGCGCTGAAGCACGGCGCCATCGCTCAGCACGAGCGGCAGGCGAAGCTGGGCCTGGGCAGCGGACGCGAGCGTGAGGGCCACGAGAGAGAGGATGAACGTGCGCATGAGGGCGGTCGGACCCGCAGGGGAGAGGTCTCCATCCAATGTAGGCGGGGCGTCTGGCTCCCGCGCCGGACCTTGCGGCCCATGTGGATCTGGCTCTCCCTGCTCGCAGCCCTCGGCGGCGCCGGCACCAGCTTCGGCCTGAAGCGTGCGCTGGACGGCGCAGGAGCGGTCGGCGCGACGGTCGCGTACCGGCTGGTCGGGGGCGGCCTACTGCTGGCGTTCGTGGTCGGCGCGGGGCTCGGCTGGCCCATGCAGCCCGGCTACCTGGGCGCGGTGGCCCTCGCGATCCCGTTCGAGGTCATCGGCACGGTCGCGTTCACGCTGGCGCTGCGCGCTGGCGACCTCTCGCTCGTGCAGCCGCTGTTCGGGTTGCTCCCCGTGACGGTCACCCTCGGCGCCGCCGTGGCTCTCCGTGAGACGCCGACGCCGGGTGCCGTCGCGGGCATCGTGCTGGTCGCTGCGGGCGTCTACGTCCTTGCCCTGGGCGATGGCCGCGGCTGGTGGGCGCCACTGCGCGCCCTCGCCATGCACCCCGCCGGACGCTGGGCGGGCCTCTCCATCCTCGCCTGGAGCGTGACCACCGTGCTTCACAAAATCGGCATCGCCGCGTCCGGCCCGATGCCGTGGGCGGTGACGCTGGCGCTCGGCTCGGCGGTGGCGCTGGCCGTCGTCGCGCCGCTCCTGCCCCGCGCCCTGCGGACCGTCCCCGACCGACCGCCGACCCGGCGCAGTTGGCTCTGGTGGGCCGGGCTCGCAGGTCTTCTGTACGCCGTCCAGCAAGTCGGCCTCCAGTTTGCCCTGGCGATTGCCCCGGCGGGCTACGTGATCGCACTCGCGTCGACGAGTCTCCTGCTGTCGGTGGTGATCGGCCTGGTCTGGCTCGGCGAGCGCGAAGCCGGACGGGCCCGGCTGACGGGCGCAGCGCTGGTCACCCTCGGCGCGGCGCTGGTCGGCCTCTACGGGTGACCCGGCTCGGGGACTTGCGGAGCCATGCGGACGCGGGTAGGATGCCGGCCTCACTCTTCCGGTCCGATGCGCGTCGTCCTGCTTCTCCTCGTCCTCGTTCTGGCGCCTGCCGCCTTCGCCCAAAGCTACCAGCCTGCCTACGAGACCCACGGCGGGGCTCTCGGGCGGGGGCCGGAACTCGTCCTCGTCTACTTCGGCATGACCGAGTGCGTGCCGTGCCATGACCCCGATTTCAAGGCCGACCTCGAGCGCGCGAAGGGTCTCCTCGCCGAGCAGGCCGCTGCCACCGGGCGCGGGTTCGCCGTCGTCGGCGTGGCGATGGACTGGGACGTGGCCGAGGGCTTCGCCTTCCTCCAGGGCTCGGGCCGGTTCGACGAGGTCGCCATCGGGCGCAACTGGGAGAACGCGGCGGCGCTGACGCACCTCTGGCGGCCGGATGGCCTGGAGAGCCGCCAGATCGCGATCCCGTCGGTGCTGGTCTACGAGCGCGAGGTCACGAGTGCCGCCTCCATCGTGGCCACCGCGCCGACCTACCGCTTCGAGGCCGCGGGCGCGGACGCAATCCGCGCGTGGGTCGCCGCCGGGGCACCGGTCGAGTAGCCCGGCCTCGGCGACGCTGCCGACGGTGGGACCGAGGCGGCCGAACGCAGACCGGCTGCGACGCGCAGGGCGTCACGGCCGGAAACGTGGAGCTAAGGAGATTCGAACTCCTGACCTCTGCAGTGCGATTGCAGCGCTCTACCAACTGAGCTATAGCCCCTCAGGGTCGGCGGCGGACCACCGTGCAGGAGACCAGAATACCGCCTCGACCAGACCCCGCGCAACCGTCGCTCCGGGGACAATCGGTAAAGGCGGCTGCCCCGCCCTCGCGCTCACCCCCCGCTGACGGGCGTGATCAGCGCCACCTCGTCCCCGTCCGCCAGCGGCGTTTCGGCTGGCACGTAGCGGCGGTTGACCGCCAGCCGCACCACCGGACGATGCCGCGCGACGGGCGCGTGCGCCTCGGCGAGTTGATCGAGCAGGTCGGCCCCGGTCCCGCCGTCGGGCACCTCCGCTGTCACCTCGCTCGCCCCGACCTCGCGGCGCAGTACGTCGAACAGGAGGACGCGGACGGTCACGTGGGGAGAGGCCTGAACGAAAGGAGAGGAGGGGCGGCCTCGGAACGCGTCCGGCGCGGGGCCGATCCAACAACCCCCTCTCTCTTCCCCTCCATTCTCATGTCTACCCCCACTCGTCCCGGCCGCCTGGACGGCAAGATCGCCCTCATCACTGGCGCCGCCGAGGGTATCGGCGAGGCCATCGCCCACAAGTTCGCCTACGAGGGCGCCGCGGGCCTCCTGCTGGCCGGCCTCCCCGGCGACCCGCTCGATCAGGTCGCCGCCGACATCACCGACCAGTACGGTACCGAGGTCGGCACCTACGCCGGGGACCTCGGCGACCCCGACACCGCGGCCTCCTGCGTCGAGGCCGCCATCGAGGCCTTCGGCCGCCTCGACGTGCTCGTCAACAACGCGGGCGTGCTCCCGAAGCTGGCGCCCATCGACGAGTATCCGTTGGAGGACTTCGACAAGCTGATCCACAACAACATCAAGACGGCCTTCTACATGACCCGCGCGGCCATCCCGCACCTGCGCGAGACGCGCGGCAACGTGGTCTCGGCCGGGTCCGAGGCCGGGTGGAACGGCTCGCCGCAGTTCACGCCCTATGGCCCGACCAAGGCCTGGATGCACGCCTTCATGAAGGGCGTCGCGGGCGAGCAGGGAGGCCACGGGGTCCGCGCCAACTGCGTCTGCCCTGGCCCCATCGACACATCGTGGACGCACAAGGAGACCGGCCCGATGGACGCCGACGCCGAGGAGACGGTCACCTACTCGACTGCCTTCGGTCGCCGTGCCACCACCGAGGAGGTCGCCAACGTGTACGCCTTCCTCGCCTCCGACGAGGCCAGCTACGTCACCGGCGCCCTCTGGCTGGTCGACGGCGCGACCACCATCGTCCACGGCATGCCGGGCAAGGATGCCGACGCAGCCGCGCAGACGCAGCCGACCGGCGTGCTCAACCTTCGGTTCCAGCGGTCGTCCGACCCCAGCGCCGTCCCGGCCGGGTAGCACGGCAGGCATGTGGGGCGGGGCGTCTCCGACATCGGGACCCCCGCCTCACGCTTACCGCCGCACCAGCACGACCGACTGGCGGACGCTCTCCGTCACGCCGTCGGCCGATTGCGCGCTCAGGCGGACCAGGAACACGCCGCTCGCCGCCTCGGCGGCCCACGTCGTCCGGTGCGCACCCGGCCCGGCGGGGCCGTCGGCCAGCGTGGCGACGAGGCGGCCCCGTGCGTCGAACACTTCCAGGCGCACCGAGGCCGCCTCGGTGAGTTCGTAGGCGAGCGTGATCGGCCCGGTGGACGGGTTGGGGTACGTCTGGAGCGACAGCCCGCCGCGCGGTGCCACCGGCACCGACGTGTTGAAGCGGCCCTCAAACTCGAACACGTCCTCGCCGCTCAGCGAGCGGACCGGCACCAGCCGGAACACGTCACCCGCCTCGGGCAGCACCGTGTCGGTGGTCGCGTCGAACTCCAGGGCCCATGCGAGCGCGGGGTCGCCGTCACCGTTGGGCTCGACGAGGTAGAGTTTGTCGCCGTCGCCCGGCAGGCCATCATCGTTGCCGTCTACGAACACCACGTCGCGCGGCTGGCCGTCGCCGCCGGTGACGGTGAAGCGGAGGTCTGTGACCGGGATGTTGTAGAGCCGGATCGACTGGCCGACCACGTCGTCGGCGATCTCGATCTCGTAGTCCGTCTCGGTCGCCAGAAGCTGGATGGTCAGGATCGAGATGCGCGTCGTGCCGCCCGAGACAGCCACGGCCAGGTCGGTGTCGCCCACGACCCAGCCCGTCGCGTCGGCGTCGGCGCGGCCCTCCTCCAGGTCGGTCACGACCAGCGCGATGCCGTCGAACACGGGGCTTTCCTGGATGCCGTCCGAGAGCGGGATGCCGGTGAGCACCTGCGTGCCCTCGTCGAGGTCGGTCACCGAGTACGTCTTCGCCTCGCCGGACGTGTCGAGCGTGATGCGGTAGCGGTGGTTCGTGAGCGCGCCCTCGTCCACGAAGTGGAGCTCCACCGACCCCTCGCCCTCGCCCTGGACCTGCTGCACGAACGTGTTGACGTCGCGCGGGGTCTGCTTCAGGAACGAGACCGTCTCGTCAGAGACGGTCGACGTGCCGTCGCTCAGGTCGAGGCGGAGGCGGGCCGTGCGCGAGTTCGGCAGCGCGGCCATGTCGAGCGAGATCGTTTGCGGCTCGGCGCTCCCGAGGATGGCCGTCGCGCCGAGCGACACGTAGGTGGCGCCTCCATCGACGCTGTAGAAGGCCTCGGCGGTGAGGGCGTCGCCCTCGGCGTCGGCAGCGATGAACGTCAGGTCGTAGGTGGCGGCCGGGAGGCGCGGGTCGAAGCGGAGGGCCTCCGTATCCAGCCGGAGGTCGGGCGCGGCGTCGCCCGCATTGTCGAGCGCGAACGGCGCGCTGGTGGTGCGCCCCACGATGCGGTCCGCGGGCGTGCGCACGTACAGGCGGACGCGCGCCAGCCCCGCGTCGGCGATCGCCTCGGTGTCGACGGCCAGCGCGCCGACGGTCGCTCCGGCCTCACCCACCTTCTTCCACCCCGTCGGGTCGTCAGTCGGGTTGATCCAGACCTCGACGGTGTCCTCGGCGGTCCGCGTCGTGGTCCAGGTGACGGTCTCGGCGCCCGTCCAGCGGTCGCCCGAGGCGGGCGCGGTGATCGCGACGGCGTCCGGGTCCTGGCGGACCTTCGAGAACAGCCAGTCCTGCATCAGCCCGTTCCGGAACCACGGCCCCCACGGTCCGTGCCCGACCGTCGGCTCGCTCCAGTAGATCAGGTCGGCGTTGGCGTCGAGAGCCGCCGCGAGCGAGTCGCTGCCGATGTATCCCGGGCAGTCGAAGGCGCTGGCGCCGATGGGCGAGCGTTGGCAATGCGTGTAGATCACGTCGCGGCCGAGGTCTTCGAGCCGCTGGATCACGCGGCGCGTCTCGCCCGCCGGCACGACGCCGTCCGCCTCGCCGGTGAACGCCCAGATCGGGAGGGGGAGCAGGTCCTCGGCCTGCGACGGGAAGCCCTCGCCGCTCATCGGGACGGCCGCCGCGAACCGGCCCGGCAGCCGCGACGCGAAGTCCCAGGTTCCGTGGCCCCCCATCGATAGGCCGACCACGTAGATCCGGTCGGGGTCGATGGTGTACTCGGCCTCGACGGACGCCAGGATCTCCAGCGTCGTCCGCTGGACGGGCGTGAAGTCGGAGCTGGTGGGGTCCGTCTCGGCGCTCCAGCGGAGGCCGGACGGGACCTGCGGGGCGAGCACGAACGCCGGGTGCTCGGTCTGGACCTGCGGCGTGGCCCAGGTCGTGAGCCCGTTCGACGCGGCGTCGCCGACGGTGAGGTTGCGGTAGTCGGAGCCGCGCTCGCCCGCCCCGTGGAGCGCCATCACGAGCGGGTAGGCCACCTCCGGGTCGTAGTCGGCCGGCACGTACAGGCCGTACTTGATCGTGACGCCGTTGGAGGTCCGCTCCAGCCGCTCGAACAGCTCGGACTGGGCGGACGCCGCCCCGGCGACGAGGAGAGCGAGGAGAACGAGAAGAGGGGATCGCATCGGGATCTGGAGAGGGCTCTCTCCGATGGTCGCCGTCTGCAGCCTCGATCGCAAGCGCTTTCGGCGTCCGTCTCGCGATCCCGGGGCCAGCCCCAGTCTGCGCCGCGTCTCCCCAGGGGCTTACTCTACCCCGCCGAGCGTCCAGTCCACCTCCGGCGAGCGGAAGAAGGCGACGCCGAGGGCGTCCCAGCGCGGGCCGAAGGCGCCGAGGCGGGCACGGTAGCCGGTCCACGAGCGCTCGGCCTGCGGCGTCCACCCGAGCTCCGCGACGCCCGCCAGCCGCGGGAACGCCATGAACTCGATGTCGCGGACGGTCGACAGCGTCTCCGACCACAGCGGCGCCTCCACGCCGAGCACGGCCGCCTCGGGCACGCCGGGGACCAGCGTGCCGGGGTCCCACTCGTACGCGTCGCGGACGCCGTTGAGGCCCGGCCACGTCAGCCCCAGGACAGTCGAGGCGTCGTACTTGATGTCGAGGTAGATGCGGTCGGCGGGGGAGAGGACCAGGCGCGCGCCCGCGGCCACGGCGTCCGCGACGTGACGGGCGCGTTCCGGCGACTGCGGGCGCCAGACCTGGACGATGCTGCCCGGGATCAGGTCGAGGTCGGCCTCGGCGATCTCGTCCCAGCCCATGAACGTCTTGCCGCGGGCGGCCACAATCTCTTGGGCGCGCGCCATGAACGCGGCGTACTGCGCGCCCGAGAGCCGCTGCACCTCGTCGCCGCCGAGGTGGACCACCTCGGCCGGCACCTGCATCGCCAGCGCGTCCACCACGTCCTCGACGAACGCGTACGTCTCTTCCTTCTCGACGCACACCGAGCTGAAGCCGACGCGCGTGCCGGTGTACGGCGCCCGCGCCCGGCCGTCGCAGTTGATCTCGGCGATGGAGGTCAGCGCCGCGTTCGTGTGGCCCGGCAGGTCGATCTCCGGGATGACCGTGATGAACCGCTCGGCCGCGTACGCCACGATCCGCTCCATGTCGGCGACCGTGTAGAATCCGCCCGGCCCGCCGCCCACGGCCGACAGCCCGCCGATGGACGTGAGGCGCGGACGGTTCGGCACGGAGACGCGCCAGCCCTGGTCGTCGGACAGGTGGAGATGGAGCCGGTTCAGCTTGTGGAGCGCCATCAGGTCGAGCACCCGCTCCACGTCCTCGACCCCGAAGAAGTGGCGGCTCACGTCGAGCATCATGCCGCGCCACGCGAACCGGGGCCGGTCGCGGATGCGGACGGCCGGGACCTCGAAGCCGCGCGGCAGGGCCGCGCCGTACTCGACGCGCGGCGGCATCAGCTGGCGGAGCGTCTGGACGCCGTAGAACAGCCCCGCGGGCGTGGCGGCCACCACCTCGACGCCGCGGGCGGTGACCTCCAGGTCGTAGCCCTCGGCCCCGAGGTCGGGCCGCTCGGCGAGCGTCAGGGAGACGACGCCCGCGCGCGGGTCGGGGCCATCGGCGGGGACCCCGGGTGGGTTGGTGACCTCCCCGCGTGACGGGCCGACCAGCGCGTCCAGCATCGCGGCGATGCGGGCCACCTCGGCGTCGGTCGCGTCGAAACGGATCGGCGTGGCGCCCGTCATCTCGAACGGCGCCCCGCCCAGGAGCGCCATCTCGGCCGGGAGCGGAATCAGAGCGGGCTGGGCGTCGGCGGGGACGGCGGCCACCAGGGCGAGAGCGAGGAGGGCGAGGCGCATGGATGACGGAAGGGAGAGACGCTGAGGATAGAACCGCTCGCATCTGAGTGCGCCCGTCTCGGCGACTACCCGACCTGCGACCGCAGCCATGCCGGGTACCCCATCGCCGCTTCGGCCGGGAGCGCCGGCGCGTCGGTCCGGGCGAGCCATCGCGCCGCGCCTGCGCCGAGGGCAGACCGGGCCGCGTCGTCGTTCGGCCCCTCGGCCTCCAGGCAGACCGACCACCAGACGGCCCCGCCGACGGTCACCTCCGACACGTCGAGGCGGCAGCGACCGGCGCCGGTCACGATCTCGCGCTGGCGGCGCGTCTTCGTCACCTCGACCCAGCCCGCCTCGGGCCCGGCGTCGGCCGCGAGCGGAAAGGACCACTTGGTCCACGTCTCCACGGCCGCGTGGGCGCGGCCAGCCGTGAGCGGGCCGCCGACGGCGTCGCGCCGCTTCGGCTCGAGGGCGCCCTCGCGAAGCTTGAGCCCCAGCGCGTCGTCGGTGGGGGCGAGGTAGTGGTCCGTTCGCGTCTCCCCCTCGATGCGCGGTCCGAGGCGGGCGAACCAGGCATCCGCCGCAGGCGGGAGTGGCCCCGCCAGAAACCAGCGGACTTCGGTGGTGCGGAGGAGATCGGTCATGGCACGGTCAGACGCCCGCCGCCGGATTCCTGATTCCCGGCGCCGCCTAGACCGCCGCCACCATGCCCAGGATGCCCGCCCGGATCATGGCCACCGAGATGGCGGCCAGGAACAGGCTCGCCACCTTCGCGACGGCCTTCGAGGTGCCGCGGCCGGCCAGCTTCAGGATCGCCGGGCCGAACGTGAACGACACGAACACCAGCGCCATGTTGATCACGATGGCCGCCAGCGTCACGATCCAGCCGTACTGGCCGTCCGTGATCAGGATGGTCGTGATGGCGCCCGGCCCGATGATGAGTGGGATGCCGAGCGGGACCACCGGCAGGTCCACGGGCTCGTCGACGGGGTGGTCCTTGAGCTTGGCGCGGGCCTTCTTGCCGCCGCCACGTCGCTCCTTGACGTCGCCGAAGGCGAGGTCCGTCACAGCGATCACCAGCAGGATGAGGCCGCCACCGACGCGCAGGTCGTTGAGCGTGATGCCGAGCGTGTCGAAGATGACCTGCCCCGCGAACAGCATCAGCACGGCGAGCACGGCCGCCGCCAGCAGCGCGCGGACGAGCAACTGGCGCCGGTTGTCCGCGGAGAACGTCTCCGTCATCCCGATGTAGAGCGGCAGGATGCCGGGGATGTTGATGGCGACGAAGAGCGGGAGGAACGCCGCGATGAGGGCGGTCACGAAATCAGGCACGGGCAGACGCGCGACGGTGCGCGGCAAGGGGAATGAGGCGCGCGAGTATCGCCCACCCGGCCCGGATGTTTCGCGCCATGCCGCGCCGCGTCAAACTCTTACCGGGCGTTCACGCGCGCTCCCCGATCGGCCCGTCTCCACCCGGTCCCGGCCGCATGCCCCGTGGGGAGCCGCCCTCTCCCTCACCGCCGCCTACTTCTTCTTGGGCAGGAAGATGTGCTTCGCGTCCTCGGCGGCTCGCTTCAGGCGCGCGTCGTTGGTCACCTTCGCCTGCTTCTGCCCGGCCTTCTTGCTGGTCGACTTGGGGGATTTGTCACCCATGACGGAGTCCTCGTAGAAATGTGATTCGAACCATGACACCGGTCAAGGTAGGCGCCGCCCACGCCGCGCCGACGGTGCGCTCGAAAGATGCCTGGTGCCGGGGCTCAGGCCGCTGCCTCCGCCGCCTCCAACTCCGCCTCGGTGAGCGCGCCGAGGCGGGGGGAGACGACCGCGGTGTCGGACTCCACCGCACCGTCTCTCAGGCGCACCACGCGGCGCGCATGGTCGGCGATGTCGTCCTCGTGGGTGACCACGATGAGGGTGTTGCCCTGGCGGTAGAGCTGCTCGAAGAGGCGCATGATCTCGTCCGAGGTCACCGAGTCCAGGTTGCCCGTCGGCTCGTCGGCCAGGAGGATGGCGGGGCGGTTCACGAGGGCCCGCGCCACGGCCACGCGCTGGCGCTGGCCGCCCGAGAGCTCGTTCGGCTTGTGGTCCATCCGGTCGCCCAGCCCCACGCGCGTCAGCGCCTCGGCGGCGCGGGCCTTGCGCTCTGCCCGGCCGACGCCCGCGTACACGAGCGGCAACTCCACGTTCTGCAGGCAGTCCTGCCGCGGCAGGAGGTTGAACGTCTGGAAGACGAACCCGATCTGGCTGTTGCGGACCTCCGCCAACTGGTCGTCGGTGAGGCGCCCCACGTCGCGCCCGTCGAGCCGGTACGTGCCCGAGGTCGGCACGTCGAGGCAGCCGATGACGTTCATCAGCGTGCTCTTGCCCGAGCCCGACGGCCCCATGATGGCGACGTACTCGCCGGCTTCGATGCCCAGCGAGCAGCCCCGGAGCGCGTGCACCTCCTGGGTGCCCATCCGGTAGGTCTTCCAGACGTCGGCGATGTCGATGACCATGCGAATGCGGGGGGCAGGCGAGGGCGGGGAAGGGCAGCTCGGGCGTCCCTAGTCGTCGGTCTTGACCGCGTCGCCCTCGGCGAGCTCGGTGCGGAGGAGGCGGAAGGGACCCGTGATGACGGTCTCGCCGCCGGTCAGCCCCTCGCGGATCTCGATGTGCGTGTCGTCGGTGATGCCGGTCGTGACCTCGCGCATCTCCGCCTTGCCGTCCACCACGACGAACACGACGCGGCGGATGTCCTCGCCCTCGGGGATGTCGGTGTCCGGCACGTCCTCGCCGAGGGCCTCGGCGCGGCGGCGGCGCTCGCGCTCGACCTCGTTGAAGTCGCGTGCGGTGACGGCCTGGATGGGCACCACGACCGCCTCGGGCACCGAGCGGGTGTAGATGTCCACGGTGCCGCTCATGCCGGGGCGAAGGGTGGGGCCAGGCGCGGCCGGGACGCCCTCCTCGGGCGCCCGCTCGGCGTCGGTCACGTCGTCGCCCGCGGCGGCCAGCCGGACGACCACCGGGAAGTTGGTCACCGCCTGCGACGTGCCGGCGTTCTGGATGCGCGCCGAGTTGGCAATCTCGACGACCGCCCCGCGCAGCGCCTCGCTCGGGTACGCGTCCACCTCGACGCGCGCCGAGTCGCCCAGCTCGACGTTCACCACGTCGTTCTCGTTGACGTCGATCTCCATCGTCATGGCGTCCAGCCGCGCGATGCGCATCAGCTCGGTGCCGCTCATGGTCGCCGTCCCGACGACGCGCTCGCCGAGCTCGACGTTGAGCTGGCTCACGGTGCCGGACATGGGGGCGTAGATGGCGGTCTGGGCGAGTTGCTGCCCGGCCTGGCGGGCCCCGGCGCGGGCGCCCTGCACTTGCGTTTGGGCGCTCCGGACGCGGCCCTGCGCGCTCGCGACGCGCGCCTGCGCGCCGTCCACGGCCTGCCGGGCCGACGCCTCGGCGGCGCGGGCGACTTCGAAGGCGCCGCGAGCGGCCTCCAGGTCCATCGCCGGGGCCACGTCGCGGTCGAAGAGGTCCTGCTGGCGGGTCAGTGCGCGCTCGGTGCGCTCGCGCTCGGCGGTCGCCCGCGCGAGGTCGGCACGGGCCTGCTCGACGGCCTGCTGCGCCTCGGTGACCGCGTTCTGCGCCTCCCCGACGCCGCTCTGAGCCGTCGCCACCTGGGCGCGGGCGCGCTCGGCCTCGGTCGCGTAGAAGTCGGGCCGGACGCGCAGCAGCAGGTCGCCCTGCTGGACGCGGTCGCCCTCCTCGACGGCCAGGAAGATGATCTCGCCCGACACGTCGGACGAGATGGCGACCTCGACCTCGCTCGCGACCGTCCCGGACGCGCTCACGGTCTGGGTGATCGTCCGTACGCGCGCCTCGGCCGTCTCCACCTCGATGCCCTCCTCGCCGCCACCGAGCGTCAGCGCCACGCCGACGAGGACGACCAGCAGAACGCCGAGGCCGATTAGAATCTTTTTGGTTGGGGACATCGAGGGGCGAGACGGGTGAGCGAATGTCCGGGTGGACGAGTGAGCCTGGAGGAGGTTACGCGGCGACCGTGTGGGGGAGACGATCCGGGGACGGGCAGCGGGGGGTCACTCCAGCATCCCTGCCAGCGCGCCCGGGTCCACGTCGCCGACGGCGAGGCGGACGAGCACGCGGCGGAAGGCGAGGCCGTAGGCAGCCTGGGCGCGACCGGCGAGCGACTCGGCCAGCCGGGTCTGGGCGGACGCCACGTCGTACAGCGTGCCCGCGCCGAGGCGGTAGCGGTCCTGCTCAACGCGGACGGCCGCCGTCGCGGCCTCGACCTGAGCCTCGGCGGCGTCGAGGCGGGCCCGCGCCGTCCGGGCCTCCACGACCGCCTGCTGCACTTCGGAGGCCACCTGCCGGTCGAGTGCGTCGAGTTGGAGGCGGGCGTCGTCGGCGCGGATCTGGGCCTCCACGACGCCGCGGCGGGACTGGTAGCGGTCGAACAGCGGCACGTTGACCGTCAGGCCGAGGGCGCCGCTGCGGTTGTCGCTGAGCTGGGTGAAGGGCGGCGTCGTCTCGAAGGTGGACGTGCCCGGGAACGTGAGCGGGGCGCCGCCAACGAGCACCGGCGTGCCGTCGTCCAGGGTCACCGGCAGGCTCGGCGTCGCGCCGACGACGCGCTGCTGGAGGCTGGAATACCCCGTGCCGACGTTGGCGCTCAGCGAGACGCTCGGGCGTCCTGCCGCGCGGGCGCCGCCGATGGCGGCCTCGGCGGCCTCGATGGCGAGCACCTGCGAACGGCGGTCGGCGCGGGCCTCGCGGGCGGCGGCGAGCAACTCGGCGAGCGGTGCCGTCGGCGCGTCGAGGAGACCCGAGGCCTCCAGCCGCGCGAGGTCGGGACCGACGAACCGGTACGGCGTGAGCGGGTCGAGGCCGATGAGCTGGACCAGGATCACTTCGTCGCGCTCGACGGCGCCGCGCGCCACGATGACCGCCGTCTGGCGCTCGGCGACGACGGCATCCTGGGCGAGGAGGTCGCCGCGAGGCCGCGCTCCGGCGTCGACCAGCTCGGCGACGCGGGCGCGCTGGGCCTGCGCGTCGGCGAGGCTGCCCGCCTCGATGCCCGCGATCTCGCGGTCGAGGAGGAGCGTCAGGAACTGCTGGGCCACGTCGAGCGCGACCTGCTGGCGCGTGCGTGCCAGTCCCGCCGAGGCCGCGTCACGCGAGAACTGCGCCTCCCGGACCGCCGCGCGCGTCCGCCCGCCGTCGTAGAGGGGCACCGACGCGAAGGCGCCCGCAGAGAGGCTCTCGACGGTTTGCGAGACCACCTCGCCGGTCGTCTGGTCGAAGCCGAGGCCGTAGCGCTGCTGGGGCGACACCTGGAGGTCGAGCGTCGGCAGGCGCCCGGCACGCGCCACGCGGACGGCCAGCGCCTGCCCGCGGTCGGCGATCTCGGCGCGGCGCACCTCGGGGCTTTGCTCGACGGCCCGCGCGACCGCCTCGGCGAGCGTGACCGTGGTCGAGTCCTGGGCCTGGACGGGCGCGGCCAGGGCGACGACGAGGAGGACGGCGAGACGACCCGCGGGCGGGAATGGCAGCATCGGTCGGGAGCGGGGGGCGTGCCCGTTGACGGACGACCCGGCGGCGGGTTGCGTCCGGTGCGCGTGCGGAGAGGGTGGGATTCGAACCCACGGTACCCGTGAAGGCACTCCGGTTTTCAAGACCGGCGCATTCGACCACTCTGCCACCTCTCCGGTGCTCGGGGTGGAGCGCGTCAAACCTACGCCGGAGGGCACCGCCGGGGGGAGCGTCTCCGTTGGCCCGCCTCGGTAGTTTCCCGGTCCTGGGTTCCATCCACCTCTTTTGTCCATGATCTCGCTCGCCGGGCGCCGCGTCGCCCCGTTCCTTTTGCTCGCCCTCTTCGTCACCGCCTGCGATTCGGGCGGCTCCGGCTTCGTCGAAGCTGACAGCACCGTCACGATCGCCTACGAGGGCCGCCTTGCCGATGGCACGGTGTTTAGTGCCAGCCCAGGGTATCGCTCTGACATCAGAGGGTTTATCCCAGGCTTCCAGGCGGGCCTTCTCGGAATGGCCGTCGGCGAGACGAAGACGTTCGACATTCCCCCGGACCAGGCCTACGGGGCCAACCCGCCTCCAGGCAGTGGCATTCCGCCGAACGCGACGCTGACCTTTGAGGTGACCATCCTCGACATTGAGTAGTCCTCCCTCACCTCATCGTCTCGATGCGCCCGACCCTCCTCGCCGCCCTGACTCTCCTCGCCACCGGCTGCGCCGGCCCTGCCGAGATGCCGACCGAGGCCCCCGACACCATGCCGACCGACCTCTCGAACCCGCTCCTCGCCGAGTGGACCGGCCCGTATGGCGGCGTCCCGGCGTTCGACGCGATGGACCTCGACGACCTCGAGCCCGCGCTGGAGGCGGGCATGGCCGCCCACCTCGCCGAGATCGACGCCATCGCGCAGAACCCGGCGCCGCCGACGTTCGAGAACACCATCGTGGCGATGGAGCGGGCGGGCAAGCCCATCGAGCGGGCGTTCACGTACTACGGCATCTGGTCGTCCAACCTCTCCAGCCCGGAGTTCCGCGAGATCCAGGGCCGGATGGCACCACGTCTCTCGGACTACGGCACCCAGATCACGCAGAACGCGGCGCTGTTCGACCGCGTCCGCGCCGTGTACGACGCCCGCGAGACGCTGGGCCTGCGGCCGGATCAGGTCCGGCTCGTGGAGCTGACCTACGACGGCTTCGCGCGCAACGGCGCCACGCTCGACGCCGAGGCGAAGGCGCGCTACGCCGCCATCGACCAGCGGCTCTCGGAGCTGTACACGGCGTTCGGCAACCACGTCCTGGCCGACGAGGAGGGCTACGTGACCTACCTCTCCGCCGATCAACTCTCGGGCCTGCCCGCCTCGGTGGTCGCGGCGGCGGCGGCGGCGGCCGAGTCGCGCGGACGCGCCGGGGAGTACGCCATCACCAACACGCGGTCCTCGATGGACCCCTTCCTGACGTACTCCGACGAGCGCGACCTCCGCGAGACCGTCTGGCGGACCTACTACAGCCGCGGCGACAACGGCGACGAGAACGACAACAACGCGCTCATCACTGAGATCCTGGCGCTCCGCGACGAGCGCGTCGGGCTGCTGGGCTACGAAACCTTCGCCGCGTGGCGTCTGGAGAACCGGATGGCGCAAACGCCCGAGCGGGCGATGGACCTGCTGCTGGCCGTCTGGCCCGCCGCCGTCGCCCGCGTCCGCGAGGAGGTGGCCGACATGCAGGCGGTCGCGGATACCGAGGGGGCAGACATCACCATCGAGCCGTGGGACTACCGCTACTACGCCGAGAAGGTGCGCCAGGAGCGTTACGCGCTGGACTCGGACGAGGTCAAGCAGTACCTCCAGCTCGACCGGCTCAACGAGGCGATGTTCTACGTGGCGGGCGAGCTGTTCGGGTTCGCGTTCACGCCTGTCACCGACGGCTCGGTGCCCGTCTTCCACCCGGACGTGACGGTGTTCGAGGTCACCAACCGCGACACCGGCGCGCTGGTCGGGCTGTGGTACCTCGACCCGTTCGCGCGGCCCGGCAAGCGCTCCGGCGCCTGGGCGACGACCTACCGCAGCCACACGACGTTCGACGGCCCGAAGACGGTGCTGGCGTCCAACAACTCCAACTTCGTCCCCGGCGCGCCCGGCGAGCCGTCGCTGATCTCGCTGGACGACGCCGAGACGCTGTTCCACGAGTTCGGCCACGCGCTGCACTTCCTGGCCTCGAACGTGGCCTACCCCGGGCTCGACGGCGGGGTGCGCGACTACACCGAGTTCCAGAGCCAGCTGCTGGAGCGCTGGCTGCTGACGGACGAGGTGATCGACCGCTTCCTGGTCCACGTGGACACGGGCGAGCGGATGCCAGCCGAGCTGGTCGAGAAGATCCGCCGGGCAGGCACCTTCAACCAGGGCTTCGCGACGACCGAGTACCTGGCCTCGTCGCTGATCGACATGAAGCTCCACACCTTGGACGACCCGTCCGAGGTGGACCCGGACGCGTTCGAGCGCGAGACGCTGGCCGAGCTGGGCATGCCGTCCGAGCTGGTCATGCGCCACCGGACGCCCCACTTCGGGCACGTCTTCTCGGGCGAGGGCTACGCGACCGGCTACTACGGCTACCTGTGGGCCGACGTGCTCACCTCCGACGCCGCGGAGGCCTTCGCCGAGGCGCCGGGCGGCTTCTACGACGCCGAGGTCGCCCAGCGGCTGGTGCAGTACCTCTTCGCGCCGCGCAACGCCATCGACCCGGCCGAGGCCTACCGCCTGTTCCGCGGCCGCGACGCCGACATCGCGCCGCTCATGCGCGACCGCGGCTTTCCGATCCCGGCGGGCACCGAGTAGCCCGCGCCCGCCTCGGTGGCGTCCCCGAGGCGGAGAGTGGACGGCCAACTCCCCAGACTCCTATGGGAACCGTCCACCTCATCATCGGGCCGCAGGGTGCTGGCAAGTCGACGTACGCGCGCCGCCTCGCCGATGAGACCGGCGGGGTCCGCTTCTCGATCGACGAGTGGATGCACCAGCTCTACGGACCGGACCTTCCGCGACCGCTCGACTTCGCGTGGATCATGGAGAGGGTCCGGCGGTGCGAGCAGCGTATCTGGGCGACCGCCTCCGCGTGCGCGACGGCCGGGGGCGACGTGGTGCTGGACCTGGGGTTCACGACCGTCGCCAGCCGCACGGAGTTCGCAGAGCGGACCCGCGCCGCCGCGCTCCCGGTCCGGCTGCACATCGTCGAGGCGCCCCACGATCTTCGCAGGAGGCGCGTGCTCGACCGAAACGCTACCAGGGGCGACACCTTTGCGTTCGAGGTCACGCCCGAGATGTTCGACTTCATGGAGAGCCGGTTCGAGCGCCCCACCGAGTCCGAACGAGCGGTCGCCACGGCGGTCCAGACGGGCTGACCTCAGGCACCGACCCGGTCCAGAAACGCCAGCCCGTCGCGGGCGGTCGCGGTCGGGTCCTCCATCATCGGCAGGTGGCCCACCTCGGGCATGAGGTGGACCGTGGCATCGGGGAGGACGGCCGCGATCGAGTCGGCGCCGGACGGGTGGAGGACGCGGTCGGCGTCGCCCCATGTCAGGAGCGTCGGGATGGGGAGGCCGTCCAGCAACTCCTCCGTCGTGGCCCCGGTCGCGAACTCGTACGTCATGTCGACGAAGACCTGGACGGTGTGGTCGTAGGCGGCGGCGCTCTCGGCGGCGAGGACGCGGAGCGCGGGCTTCGGGATGGCGGGCGGGCGGCGCATCGTGAACTGGATCGACGCCGTGTACTCGGCGGGCGTCCGCGCGAAGAGGGGCACGCCCTCGCCCGCGAAGAAGCCCTCGATCATCTCGCTCGGCCGCTCGCCCTCGGCACCTGCCGGAGCCAAGAGCCAGAGCGACCGCAGGCGGTCGGCGTGGCGGTGGGCCACCTCGGCGGCGATGCGCCCGCCCATCGACGAGCCCGCGAGGTGGACGCGGTCCAGCCCGAGCGCGTCCAAGAACGCGACGACGGCCTCGCCCTGGCCGGCCATCGACAGGTCGCCGGTCAAGTCGCTCTCGCCGAAGCCCGGCAGGTCGGGCGCGATCACGCGGACGCGCTCCCGCATCCGCTTGGCCAGGCGTGGCCAGTGGTCCTTGCTCGCGCCGATGCCGTGGAGCAGCACGAGCGGCGGACGGTCGCCGCCCTGGTCGAGGTACACCACCTCGCGGCCGTCGCCGAGGCGGACGGCGCGGCGCTCCAGCCCGGCCGCGGCGCGGGCGTCGCGGCGCGCCTTGTCGACGGCGCGGGCGACGGGGTCGAGGGCGCGGAGGAAGCCGAACATCGGGAGGAGGCCAGTAGGGAGTGGGCAGTGGAGGGTGGGCAGTGGGGAGTGGCAGAGCCGGCGGCGTTTGTCTGCCACTGGCCCGGCCCCGCTGGCTACTGGCCGTCTAGCGCGTCCCGGATCACGTCGGGGAGCGGCGTCGGCCGGCCCGTCCGGCTGTCGACCCAGACGAGTGTCGCCTTGACGTCGGCGTAGACCGTCTCCTCGTCACCCTCGACCGTGAGGACGCTGTCGAGCGGGAACGACGTGCGCCCGGGGCCGGCGCTGAAGACGTTCACGACCACCGTCGCCGGGTAGTGGATGGGGCGCCGAAACTGCAACTCGGCGGCGGCCAGGATCGGGCCTGTGTCCGGCGCGCCCGGCCAGCCCTCGTCGGCCAGCGACTCCAGGAACTCGATGCGCGCCTGCTCGACGTAGCGCAGGTAGACGGTGTTGTTGACGTGGCCGAGGGCGTCCTGGTCGCCCCAGCGGACGGGGATGCGGGCGGTGTAGAGCGGGTCTGGCATGGCGGTGTCGCGGGGCCCGCCTCCACGACGAGACGGCGCGGCGCGTTCCGCCGCGGGGCGGCCGGTTGTCCGGGGATCGGTCCGTCCCGATACTGCGCCTCCCTGGTTTGTCCTCCCCATGGCCTCCGACGACGACTCCGTCGCCGAGCGCGACCCGACCTCCGACCGCCTGCGCCGCTCGCTCGATATCGCGGGCGAGGCCTACGACGTGCCGACCGTTGACCGCGAGGCGTTCCTCGACGAGGCGTGCGGCGAGGACACCGCGCTCCGCCAGGCCGTCGACGACCTGATGGCGTTCGACGCGGAGTCCCACACGCTGCTGGATGGGGGCTTGGAGGAGCTGTTCGCGCCGCCGCCGGTCGAGGGCGTCGGCGGGTACCGCGTGGTGGGGGAGCTGGGGCGCGGTGGGATGGGCATCGTCTACGCCGCCGAGCGGGTCGACGGGACGTTCGAGAAGACGGTCGCGCTGAAGCTGGTCCAGCACGGCAAGGCGACCGCGGACGCGGCGCGGCGGTTCGCCCGGGAGCGCCGCGTGCTGGCGCGGTTGGACCACCCCGGCATCGCGCGGCTGCTCGACGGCGGCGTCACGCCCGACGGCCGCCCGTACTTCATCATGGAGCGCGTCGACGGCGTCCCGCTGACGGCCTACGCCGCGGCGCACGACCTCGACACCGACGCCCGCCTCGCGCTTCTGCTGGACGTCTGCGACGCCGTCGCCCACGCGCACCGGCTGCTGATCGTCCACCGTGACCTCAAGCCGTCCAATGTGTTCGTGGCCGAGGACGAGACCGGCGCCCCGCAGGTCAAGCTGCTCGACTTCGGCATCGCCAAGGCGCTCGACGAGGACGACGAGGAACTGCTCACGCAGACGGGCGGCGGCGCGCTCACGCCGGCCTACGCCGCGCCGGAGCAGGTCGCGGGCGAGCCCGTCACCGCGGCCACGGACGTGTACGCGCTCGGGGTGATGGCCTACGAACTGCTCGTCGGCAAGCGGCCGTACGGGTTCGCGAGCCGCGCCCCGGCCGAGGTCGCCCGCGTCGTCCGCGAGGCCCAGCCGACGCGCCCCAGCGAGGCGGTCCGCACGACGACGCGCACGGCCGCCCCTCTGCCCGCCGACGCGCCCAAGGCCGAGAATCCCGCTCGCGGGGGGGACCCGGACCGTTGGGCCGCGCCGCCGAAGCGCCTGCGGGGCGACCTCGACGCGATCGTGCTGCAGGCGCTCCGCAAGGAGCCCGAGCGCCGCTACGCGACGGCCGCGGAACTGGCGGTCGACCTCCGCCGCCACGTTGAGGGCCGCCCCGTCCGGGCCCGGGGGGACGGGTGGGGCTACCGCGCGAACCGGTTCGTCCGCCGCCACGCGCTGGCCGTCTCGGTCACCGCCGCGCTCGCGCTCGCGCTCGTGGGCGGCACGGCGGCGGTGCTGTGGCAGGCGCGCGAGACGGCGCGCGAGGCCGCCCGCGCGAACGCCACACTCGACTACGTGCTGGGCATGTTCGAGGCCGTCGACCCGGTCGAGTTGGAGGGCGGGCAGCTCCGCCCGGCCGACCTGCTGGCGCCGGGCCTGCGGCAGGCCGCCGCGCTGGACGACCAGCCGCTCGTGCAGGCGTCGCTGCTGGAAGGCCTGGGCCGCCTGGGCGTCGGGCTGGGCCTGTTCGCCACCGCCGACTCGGTGCTGTCGCGCGCCGTCGACGTGCGCCGACGCGTGCAGGGGGCGGACCACGCCGAGCTCGCCGCCCCGCTGACGCTCCTCGCCCGCTCGCGCATCGCCGAGCGCCGGTACGACGAAGCCATCGAGGCGGGCGAGGAGGCCGTCCGCTTGCTGGCCGAGGGGCGCGACCCCGATGCGCTCGCCGAGGCGCAGGTCGTGCTCGGGACCGTCCGCGAGCGGCGCGGCGACACGGAGGCGGCGACGGCGCTCATGCGGTCCGCCGTGCGCCATGCACGGAAACCTGCGCTCCGCGTCGAGGCCCTCACCGGACTCGCCATCCAGCTCACCGACAGCGACAGCCTCGACGCTGCGCTTCCCCTGTTCCGGCAGGCCACCGGCCTTGCGGTGCGGGCCTTCGGCCCGACGGACCCCCGCACAGCCGATGCGCTCTACGACCGCGCCAACGCCGTCCAGACCGCAGGTGACACCGAGGAGGCGTCGCAACTGCACGCGCAGGCGCTCGCAGTGTACGAGCGCGCCTACGGGCGCGGCGACTACCGCACCGGGCGGAGCCTCTACACGCTCGCCGTCCTCAACCACGCCGCCGACCCGGCCGCCGCCGAGCGCTACTACCGCGACGCCCTCACCGCCTACGAGGCGTCGACGCTGGACGGCGACCACCTCTGGCGCGAGTACGCCCGCGTCGGGCTGGGCGCCCTTTTGCTGAGTACCGACCGGCCCACCGAGGCGCTCCCCCTGCTGACGACCGGCGCCGCCACATTCGCGGAAGATCTCGGGGCCGACGACCCCCGCACGCAGGCGGCTCGCGCCCAGCGTGCCCTCGCGCTCGCCCAAACCGGCCGGGCCTCGGAGGGCCTCGCGATGCTTCGCCGGCTCGACGCGGAGTTGGCTCAGGTAGAGCCGACCGGCGGGCTCCGCCTCAGTGTGCTGGAGAAGCTCGCCCAGGCGCTCGACGCCAGCGGGCAGGCGCGAGCCGCCGACGGCGTCCGGCGCCAGATCGACGGTCTCAAACGCGACGCGGGGCCGAGCCCGTCGTAGGCTCGACCCCGCAAGAGTCGGACGGCGGGAGGATCAGTAGGGCGCCGTGAAGCCACCCGGGATCGACATCCACTCCGCTCCCTCGGGGGCCCCGACGATCTCGACCGGCGCTCCGCCGAGGAACTGCGAGAGGACTTCGACCTTCTGGAGGGCGAACGGCGGCGGCGGCGGCGGGCACCCCCCGCCACCACCGGCGAAGACCGACCCGCCGACGGCCAGCACAGCCGCGCCCGGCGGCGGGGGCTCGCACTTGTCGCCACCGCGCGGACCGCGGGGAAACACCTCGGCCATCTCAGGCGAGAGCGTCTCGTAGCCGACGCGCGCGAGCGTCTGGCCGATCAGGTAGGCCTCGCCCGCGCCGAGGTCGACCACCCGGCCCTCGACCTCCAGCAAGACGCGGTCACCTTCGACGAAGACGCTGACGGCCTCGGTGATGCGGTGGACGGCGTCCGACTTGGCGTTGGCCATGGGGGCGGGGGCAGCGGTGGCGTCCGCCTCGGAGGAGGGGGCGGCCGTGTCGCACGCGCCCAGCGTAAGGGTGAGGGCGAGCAGGAGGGGAGCAATCCGTGTCATGGGATAGGGGTAAGGTCTACCCCACTCTACCGCGAAGCGCCCGAACGGCTGTCAGGCAGACGGCTCGCGCTCCGTTAGCATTCTGTGAAGCGAACCGACACGTTGGTCGCCAGTCCGCCCTGGCTGGTCTCCTTGTACTTGTCGGACATGTCCTCGGCCGTCTGGCGGAGCGTCTGGATGACGGCGTCGAGCGAGACGCGCGCCTGCTCCGGCATCCCGGCGTGGGCGAGCTGCGCCGCGTTGATGGCCTTGACCGCGCCCATCGTGTTGCGCTCGATGCAGGGGATCTGGACGAGCCCGCCGATGGGATCGCACGTCATGCCGAGGTGGTGCTCCATGGCGATCTCGGCCGCCTGGAAGGCCTGCGCGGGGGTGCCGCCCTCGGCCTCGCAGAGCGCCGCCGCCGCCATCGCGCTCGACACGCCCACCTCGGCCTGGCAGCCGCCCATCGCTGCCGAGATGGTCGCCCCCTTCTTGAAGAAGGTCCCCACCTCGCCCGCCACCAGCAGGAAGTCGACGATCTCGTCCTCGGTCACGGGCTCCTCGGAGAAGCAGACGTGGTAGAACAGGACGGCCGGGATGACACCCGCGGCGCCGTTCGTGGGCGCCGTCACCACGCGCCCCAGGTTCGCGTTCTCCTCGTTGACCGCCAGCGCGAAGGCGCTCACCCACTGCAGGATCTGTGGAAAGCGGTACGTCTGCGTGCGGATCGCGGAGATCCATTCGTGCGCGGTGGTCGCGTCGTCGTCGGGCAGGAGGCGGCGGGCGAGGGCGGCGGCGCGGCGCTCGACGCCCAGGCCGCCCGGCAGCACGCCGTCGGTGTGACAGCCGCGGAAGACGCCTTCCCGCATCACGTCCCACAGCGCGAGCACGCCCGCGCGGATTTCAGCGTCTGTGCGCCACGCCCGCTCGTTGGCCCAGACGCTGTCGGCGATGCGGCAGTCGGCGTCGCGGCAGTGGGCCAGCATCTCGGCCGGGACCTGCGCAGGCCGCGGCAGGCGGACGCCCTCGGCCTGTGCCCGGGCCTCGCCCTCGGCCACCACGAAGCCCCCGCCGACAGAGTAGTAGACCGACCGCTGCCTCTCGCCGTCGATCACGGCCTCGCACGCCATTCCGTTCGCGTGGCCCGGCAGCCGCTCAGACGGGTGAAAGACGATGTCGGCTGCGGGATCGAAGGACACTGCCCGGCCGCCCACCTCGACGGTCCGGTCGAGGCGGAGGTCGGCGATGTACGCCGCGATCCGGTCCACGTCGACGGTCACGGGGTCGTGCCCGAGGAGCGCCAGCATGACGGCTTGGTCGGTGCAGTGCCCGCGGCCGGTGAGCGCGAGTGAGCCGTAGAGGTGGATCTGCACGGCCTCGACGCGGCCGGCCAGGCCCGCCTCGTCGAGCGCCCCGAGCCAGCGCTGCACGGCCCGCCACGGGCCCAGCGTGTGGGACGACGACGGGCCGACGCCGATCTTGAGCATGTCGAAGACGCTCAGCGCCTCCGGTCTGGGGGTCTCGGTCATGCGCGCAAGGTCGGCACAGCGGGGCCGCCCGCCGTGGCCTTTCGCTGAACTCCCGACTGGCGGGCCCTTCGGCCGCCTCCCGTCCGCGGCGTCGTCAGTGCGCGCCGGTCACCCCGTCCCGAGCACGGCGGCCGCGTCGACGCGGTCCGGCAGAGGACCGACGCGGGCCAGCTTGAGGGCCGCCATGCGAGCGCCCGCGCGGGCACAGTCGGGGGGCGTCTGCCCACCGAGCCACGCGGCCAGGAAGCCGGACCAGAAGGCGTCGCCCGCGCCCGTCGCGTCGACGGCGTCGACCGGCTCGGCGTCGACCTCGGCGCGGCCGCCGTCCCACACGACGAGGGCACCGTCCGGCCCACGGGTCAGGCAGACGAGCGAGGCGCCGAGGTCCACGAGGCGGTCGGCCGCCGCGTCGTCGCTGGCGGCGTCCGCGCCCCACAGGCGGGCGAGGTCGTCGTGGCTGCACTTGACGAGCGGGCCGAGGGCCAGGATCTGGCGGGCGGCGTCCTGCTTCTCGAGCCTCCTGGCCTCCGAGCGGGGGGCGAAGTTGATGTCGATGGAGATCGTCACCCCGAGGCGGGCGGCCCGGCGGGCGGCATCTAACAGGGTCGCGCGGGCGGGCTCGCGGCTGAGCGCGAAGCCGGACGTGTGGAAGACGCCCGCTTGCCGCAGCAGGCGGTCCGGCAACTGGTCGGGCGTGAGGTAGCGGTCCGCGGTCCGGTAGACGGCGAAGTCGGGCGTCCCGGCAGACCGTGCCACCGTGACGACGCTCGTCGGGTCCTCGACGCGGGTCCCCATGCGGGCCGCGACGCCGGTGCGCTCGACCTCGCGCGTCACGAAGCGCCCCAGGCTGTCGTCGCCGACGGTCGCGACCAGGGTCACGGGGACGCCGAGGCGGGCGAGGTTGGTGGCCAGGTTGGCGGGGCTCCCGCCTGCGTGGCGCTCGAACTGCGCCGCCGCCCCCAGGTCGTCGACGGTCTCGGTGGTGATGAAGTCGACCAGCACCTCGCCCGCGACGACGACGCTCGGCGGGCCGTCGATCTCATGGGCCGAGTCGGAGGGGGGCTCGGGGGCCGTCCACTCCGAGAGGCCCGCGCCCTGGAGCGCCGCGCGGCCGAGCACGACGCCAGCGGCGCTCCAGGCCAGCGGCGTCGTGCCCAGCCGCTCGCCCTGCTCCGCGTCGAGGTACTCGGGGAAGACCCCGGCGTTGGCGGCCTCGGTGCGCGCGAGGAGCGCCTCGGCGTCGGAGGTGCGGTCGGCGTGGGCGAGGGCGGCGACCCACCAGCCGTTGACCATCGGCCAGCACCCGCCGTTGTGGTAGTGCCCGGGGCGGTTCGAGAAGTGGTCGCGCGTGTTGCCGCGGAGCGTCGCCCACCCGTCGTCCCCCTCGCGGACGGTCGGGGCGAAGGCAGGGACGAGGCCCGGAGCGGTCTGCCCCGCCAGCGTGAGCCCGTGGTCGAGGAGCGCGTCGCGTCGGTCGGGCCAGAGGTCGGCGAGGACGGCGAGGGCGCTGCCGAGCGCGTCGAAGCGGCGCGCGTACCCCCCGGGCGTCAGCGCGGCGAAGGGGAACGGGGACGGGTCGGCCTGCGCCTGCTCGAACGCGGCGGGGTGGTAGGCGCCCGCGGCGTCTCCGTCGGCGCTCGGCCAGAACGTGGCTTCGATGAGGGCGTGGAGGTGGTGGGCTCGCTCGGTCACCGAGGCGGGCGATGGGGCGAACGGCGCCCACGCCCGGAGCGCCAGCAGCCGGAGCACCTGGTCGAAGAGCAGGTACCCATGGAGGTCGTACTCGTCGGCCCAGTCGCCCGACTGGGGGACGTAGACGAGACCGCGGCCGTTGAACTCCCAGGCGTCGAGCAGTCTGAGGACGCCGTCGACCCGCGTCGCGTGGTGTGCCGCCCAGGCGGTGTCGCCCGCGTGCCGGGCCCACACCGCCGCGCCGAGCACCGCCCACGGTCCGGCGTCGACGCGCCCGGCCAGCCCGCCGTAGCTGACCGCCTTCGTCCGCCCGTCGGCGCCGATGGCGACGTTGGACGGCACCTGCCCCTGAGGCCCGACGTGCGCGAAGAGTGTTTCTACGGTTCGGCGCAGCCCTTCCGCCAGGTCGTCGTCGCCAGAGGCGAGCCCGGCGAGGCCGCAGATGACGCCGTCGCGCGCCCAGACGCGCCGGTAGTTGGTGCGGTCGGTGGGCGACGCCAGGAAGCCCGCCTCGGTCAGCGAGTCGCGGAGGAGGTCGAGGGCTGTCACGGGTGAAGGGAAACGGTGAGGGGACAGGGGGCTCGCGAGGATGGCCGAGAGGCGAGGGGGAAGCCCTTCACCCGTCTCTCCGGACTCTCTCCAGCATCACCAGCCCCTGGGCGACGAGCAGGTTGGTGACCAGGAAGAACAGCGCCTCCTCGACGGGCAGGCCGAGGATCTCCCAGCCTGTCCGCGTCGCGTCGGTGATGTCCCAGATGCCGAGCCCGATGGCGATCCGGTCGGCGACCCAGAGGTAGAGCGTGATCGGGACGACGGCCCAGGCGACGAGGCGGCGGCGGGCCCAGATCAGGTGACCGCCCAGCCACCACATGCCCGCGAGCACGGGGAACGCCCAGGCGACGATCAGCCCGAGGTACAGCCAGTGCCCGGCCGCGACGAGGCAGGCGACGCCGAGGAGCGCCAGCACGCCGAACACGCTCGCCCCGATCGCCCGCACGCGCAGGTCCGCCTCGGGCTGCACGCGGACCGGCCAGCGCGCCTGCAGAAGACGCGTCCACAGACCCGTGATGACCGTCTGGATGACGAAGAAGGCGTACTCCTCGACCGGCACGTAGCCGACCGTCGCCATGACCGCCTCGGGCGGGTACGTCCAGATGGCGCGCGCGACGAGGTAGTTGTCCCACGGGGTCGTGTAGACGAACGCCACGCCGACGAGCACCCCGAGCGGCCACCACGGCTCGCGCGTCCGTCGTTGGAGGAGAGCCAGCGCGACGAGCACCGGCAACGTGAACGCGAGGTGGAACTGGAGGTAGGTCAGGGGTCCGGTGGCGAGGGAGGGCAGGTTCGACCGTCCCGCGGAATGGTTCCGCGCCCGCCGACCCGAAGCCGCCCATGGTGTCGGCTCCGGCCGCCCCGGGACCGAGGCGGGCGGGCGCATGGCGCTACCAGAAGAAGCCCACCAGAATCGCCGTCAGCGTCACCAGGATGGCCGACTGGATGCGGTAGTTCTTCCACCACGCGACGTTGGCCAACTCAGCGCTCTCGGCCTTGAAGAAGGCGGGCGTCCAGGTCGTGTCCGCCGTCTTGTCCTCTGGCGGCGCCTCGCCCTGCAGGCTCACGACCACCATCACGGCCATTGCGATCACCAGGAGGATGGGGGCGAGGTAGAGGAAGTTGATCTGGAACGTGTCGGTGATGCTCAGGATCAGGAACCCGACCGCGGCGAGGTGACCGGCAGCCATGCCTGCGATGGCGCCCGTCGCGTTGGCGCGCTTCCAGAAGACACCCAGGAAGAACAGGGCCAGGGCGGGCGGCGCCACGTACGCCAGGGTCGTCTGGAGGTAGCTCCACAGCGTGTCGAAGCCGACGATGACGGGGCTCCACGCGATGGCGAAGATCATGCACGCCGCCGTCACCATCCGCCCCACACGGACGAGCGCCTTCGGAGAGATGCTGGGGTTCTTTCGCTTGATGAAGTCCATCGAGACCAGCGTCGAGGCAGCGTTGAGCGTCGAGTCCACCGACGACATGATGGCGGCCAGCATGGCCGTCAGCACGAGCGCGCGGAAGCCGTCCGGGAGAAGGTCGAAGAGGAGCGTCGGGAAGACCTGGTCGGCGCGCTCCAGGTTGGGGTAGAGGACGCGGGCGAACGTGCCCGGCATCACCATCAGGAAGAGGACGGGCAGCTTCAGCAGGCCGCCGAAGAGCGCGCCCCAGCGCCCGTGGTCGAGGTTCTTGGCACCCAGCACGCGCTGGACCATGAACTGGTTGGTGGTCCAGAAATAGAAGCCCAGCAGGAACACGCCTGTGATGAGCCCCGGCCACGGCATCCCGTTCTCCACGTCGATGGGCTGGATCAGGTCGAGCCGGTCGGGCGGGGTCACGGCAGTCACGGCATCCCAGCCACCGACGGCGTTCCAGGCCATCACGGACACGGCGCCCGCGCCCAGCAAGAGCAGCGTGCCCTGGATGGCGTCCGTGTAGACGACCGCCTTCAGGCCGCCTGCGATGGTATAGGCCCCGGCCACCAGCGCCAGGATCGCCATCGTGATCCACATGGGGAAGTCCGGGTAGACGAGCTGGACCACCAGCGCACCCGCGAACAGTGCCGCGGCCGTGTCCACCACGACCGAGAGGAAGATGCTCATCGCAGAGAAGTACACCCTGCTGCGCCCGTCGAACCGCTTCTCCAGGAACTCCGGCATCGTGTAGATGCCCGTCTTGATGTAGAACGGCAGGAAGAACAGCACGAAGACGACGAGCACCATCGCCGCCATCCACTCGTAGTTGAACACGGCCAGCCCGATGCCGCCGTACGCCTCGCCTGCCATGCCGATCATCGACGACGACGACAGGTTGGACGCGAGCAGGCTGATGCCGATCAGGCCCCAACTCAGCGAGCGCCCCGCGAGGAAGTAGTCCTCTCCGTCTTCCGTCTTGCGCGAGAAGTAGAGCCCGATCCCGAAGATCACGAGGGCGTAGAGGACGACAGCCGAGATGTCGAGCGTAGTGAGGGCGAAGTCAGGCATGAGCGGGGATGGAGGACCCGTGAAGGTAACTGACGAGTGAAAGCGGTTCCACTGCCCTCCAGAACAGCTTAGCCAGGGGGGTAGCGGTCGTACCAGCCCGGCCCTTTCGGTCCGTAGTACCAGTCCACCTGGACGGTCCGTGCATCGTGGAGGTCGTCGGCGATCTGGAGGATCGCGTCGCGGAGCTCGACGGCGCCGACCCACCGTGCGGGCAGCGCGTCGACGCCGAGCGCGGCCCCGAGCAGGTTTCCGCAGATGGCGCCCGTCGAGTCGCTGTCGCCCGTGTGAGTCACGGCCATCCGCAGCGCCCGCTCCGGATTGCTCGGGTAGCGTCGCGCGCACAGTGCGGCGACGGCGAGCGCCTCCTCCGCCACCCAGCCAGGCCCGGCGTCCGGCGTCACGGTGCCGAGCGCGTGGACGGCGTCGACATCGGAGAGTGTGCCGGTCGCCAGGCTCTGAGCCCGGTCCAGGGCGTCGACGGTCTCCTCGCCCCCCTCTGCCTCGGCGGCCGACTGGCGAGCATGGGCCAACGCCGTCCCGAGGTCGGCTCCCTCGGCGAGGTGCCAGATGGCGACGGCAAACGCGCCCGACGCAATGATTCCAGTGGGGTGCCCGTGGGTCAGCTTCGCGATTTTGCACCCCAGGTCGAACGCGACTCCGGGGCGGTCGCTCAGCAGCCCGACGGGTGCCATTCGCATGACCCCGCCGCAGCCCTTGGAGGTGTTGGTCGGCTCCGGATCGTTCGGTCCCTTCTGGCTCCAGGCACGGAGGGCGCCCAGACACGTCATGCCCGGTGCGCGTCGTGCGTGGAGGGCCTCGATGGCGTAGAGCCAGCTGGTCCGCGCCGCGAGCTTGTCGGGGTCCTCCCCCTGAGTGCCCAGCCAGCGGAAATACGCGCGCAGCACGACGCCGGGGACGGACACGATGCCGCGGCTCGCCCCACGACGGTAGGCTCGGAGTGAGCCCTCGGCCGTCCACAGCGTCATCTGGGTGTCGTCTGTGATCGCCCCGAGGACGCCGTAGCCGCTGCCGAGGTGGTCTGGCCCGTCGGGGCCGTGGCGGGCGACGATCTCGTCGTGGCTCAGAAACTCGATGTCGGCTCCGAGGGCATCGCCGAGGGCTCCCCCGAGCAGACAGCCGCGGACGCGGGAGCGAAAGGACGGAGCGGGCATGGACGAGTCCGGGAAGGAGTCTCTGAACCTACAGTCGTCCTCGCGTTCGGCCTCGTTGCGATGGGGCATCAACGCAGCGGCGGCCGCCCCCCGGAGGGAGCGGCCGCCGCCGCTAGTTCTTGTCAGGATGCCGGCCGGTGCCCGGAGGCCCCGACCGGCGGTGTCCTTAGCGGACGACGACAGCCTGACGGGTGACGACCGAGCCGGCCGCCTCCAGGCGGACTACGTAGACGCCCGCCGCCAGCGAGCCGCTGTCCAGCGTCGCCTCGTGACGACCCGCGCTCAGCGGACCGTCCACCAGCGTCGCCACCGACCGGCCGCGCACGTCGTACACCGTCACGCGCGCTGTGCCGGCCTCCGGCAGCGCGAACGACACCCGCGCCGAGCCCGTCGACGGGTTCGGCGCGATCGCTGTCAGCTCGACCTCCGTGATCGCCGCCTCAGCCGAGGCCGAGGTGCCGATCCGCAGCACGAACCGGTCGGTCGCGTTCGCGCCGTCGGCAAAGTCGCTCGACGGGATCACGTCGGTGAACGCCTCCAGCGTCCGCGCGACG
>NZ_MVOI01000004.1 GCF_002283555.1 Rubrivirga sp. SAORIC476
GCGGGCGGGCGGGCCCGATACGCTACGATGCTGCCGGTCGGTCGGAAAGGTGTTTAGACGTGCATCACAGGGTGCGTTTCCGCGATGTACGAATAACAAGTATTGGGCGGCGCGGGGCCGGATAAAACCGGAGCGCCATGTCGCATAACGCGCACAGACTACGATGGCGGCCGTTGCGCGTCAATGACTTACGTTCCAGGCGCGTGTTTATCCGCCAGCGAGCCGCAGAATCCCTATGGCCACATCGACCCGCTCCCCCTTGCTCGACGCGGTGCGTACCGCCTGCCGCATCCGGCATTACTCCATCCGCACCGAGAGCGCCTACGTCTCCTGGGTCAAGCGCTTCTGTCTCTTCCACCGCGACGACGAGGGCAGGCCCCGCCACCCCAAGATGCTCGCCGAACCTGAGGTCGTGGCCTTCCTCGCGTATCTCGCCGAAGATCGCAACGTGGCCGCGTCGACCCAGAACCAGGCCCTCGCCGCCATCCTCTTCCTCTACGACGCGGTCCTGGAGCAGCCCCTCGGCGACGTGCGCGAGTTCCCGCGCGCCAAGCGACCCCGCCGGTTGCCCGTCGTCTTGACCCGTGCCGAGGTCGAGGCGGTCCTGGCCCGCCTCGGGGGCGTCGACCGCCTGATCGTCTCCCTGCTCTACGGGTCCGGGCTGCGGCTGCTCGAAGGGCTCCGCCTCCGGGTCAAAGATGTCGAACTCGATGCTGGACGCCTCGTCGTGCGAGAGGGGAAAGGCGACCGGGACCGAATCACCATGATCCCGTCGGCTGTCGAGGTCCCCCTCCGTGCCCAGTTGGATGTCGTCCGGGCCCGCCACGCCCGGGACCGGGCCGCCGGATTCGGATCGGTGTACCTGCCCTCGGCACTCGACCACAAGTACCCCGGCGCCGCCACCGAGGTCGGGTGGCAGTACGTCTTCCCGGCCGCGTCCCTCTCCGTCGACCCGCGCACAGGCGAGCGCCGTCGTCACCACCGGACCGAGTCCCCCGTTCAGCGGGCCGTCCGCAAGGCCTCGCGGGCAGCGGGGATCGAGAAGCCAGTCAGCCCCCACGCCTTCCGACACTCCTTCGCCACCCACATGCTCGAACGTGGCGCCGACATCCGCACCGTGCAGGAGCTGCTGGGCCATAAGGACGTGCGCACCACCGAGATCTACACGCACGTCCTGAATCGCGGGGTGCGGGGCGTCGTCAGTCCTCTCGATGGGCTGGCGGTCGGGTCCGCTGCTGTTCGCTGAGGAGTCGCTGGTATCCCTCGTTCCACCACCTTGAGCGCCGTTCTCACAGGCTAGAGCGCCGTTCTCACGGGCTAGAGCGCCGTTCTCACGGGCTAGAGCGCCGCTCCCACAGCCTGGACGGTCGATCTCACGACCCGAAGCCGCTTTCAAACCTTCAGACGCTGCGCTCTCACGGTCTGTAGGGCTGTTCTCACGAACGAGAGTCTCGGGATCACGGCGTGATGCACGGCTCCCACGACCCGTCGAGGCGGGGCCACGACCGGAAGGCGTCGCGGCGACCGCACCCGCGCCACCGCCCGCCCCGGACCTCCCGAGGCGGGCGGATCCAGGTCAGCCCGCCTCGGGCGCCGCCTCCGCCGCGTCAGGCGTCGCCGGGTCCGGAGAGGGCACCGCCTCGGCCGGCGTCTCCCCATCCGGAGCAGGGGAGAGGGGCGCCTCCTCGTCCTCGATCACCACCCGCGCCACGTCCGCGATCGCGTCGTTGTTCTTCAGGTTGATCACCCGCACGCCCTGCGTGTTGCGGCCGTACTCCGAGATCGCGTCCACCGCCATCCGGATCATGATGCCCGCCTCCGTCGCGATCATCAGCTGGTCGTCCGGCAGCACGCTCTTCAGCGCCACCAGCGCGCCCGTCTTGGACGTCGTCTGGTGCGCGATCACGCCCTGGCCGCCGCGCGACTGCAGCCGGAACGTGTAGTTCGAGATCGGCTCGCCGTCGTCGTCCAGCCGCTCGACCGGGCTCCGCTTGCCGTAGCCGTTCTCCGAGATCGTCAGCACCTGCGCGCCGTCGCGCTGCACCGCGATCATGCCCACCACCTGCTCGCCGTCCGGCAGCTTCATCCCGCGCACGCCGCGGCTCTTGCGCCCCATCGAGCGCACGTCCGACTCGTGGAACCGGATCGCCCGGCCCCCCGACGACCCCAGCAGCACCTCCGTGTCACCGTCCGTCAGCTTCGCCTCCAGCAGCTGGTCCCCGTCCACGATGTCGATCGCGATGATGCCCGTCACCAGCGGCCGCTTGAACGCCGCCAGCGCCGACTTCTTCACCAGCCCGCGCTTCGTCGCCATCAGCACGAAGTGGGTCTCCAGGAACGCGTCGTCGCGGAAGTCCTCCTTCTTGATCGCCAGCACCGCCCGGACCCGGTCCTCCGCGTCGATGCGGACGAGGTTGCGCACGGAGCGACCCTTCGCCGTCCGCGAGCCCTCCGGCACGTTGTACACCCGGAGCCAGTAGCACTGCCCGTGGTCGGTGAAGAAGAGCAGGTAGTCGTGGGCCGAGGCCGTGAAGAGGTGCTCCACGAAGTCCTCATCGCGCGTGCCCGTGCCCCGGTGGCCCGTCCCGCCCCGGTGCTGCGCGCGGTACTCGTCGATGGACGTCCGCTTCACCAGCCCCTGGTGCGTGATGGTGACCACCACGTGCTCGTCCTCGATCAGGTCCTCCAGGTCGATGTCGCCGCCGCCCATGATGTCGATCTCCGTCCGGCGCGGGTCGGCGTACTTCTCGGCCACCTCGCGCAGCTCCTCCGCGATGATCTGCATCCGCAGGTCGCGGGAGTTGAGGATCGACTGGAGCCGCTCGACCTCCTTCAGGATGTCCGCGTACTCGGCCGCGATCTTGTCGCGCTCCAGGCCCGTCAGGCGCGAGAGCCGCAGCGCCAGGATGGCCTCCGCCTGCGCCGCCGAGAGCCAGGGCTGCGGCGTGAAGTCCTCCCGCGTCATCGCGTAGCCGGTCGCCTCGCGCTCGCCCGTGATCGCCACCGGGTCCGCCTCGGGAAGCCCGAGGCGGGCCTTCTGCTCCGCCGTCAGGCGCTGCGGGTAGACGCCCCGCATCAGGTTCACCTTCGCCGCGTCCGTGTCCTCCGACTGGCGGATGATCGCGATGATGGCGTCCAGGTGGTCCAGCGCCAGCGTCAGGCCCTCCAGGATGTGCGCCCGCTCCTCCGCCTTGCGCAGCTCGAACTCCGTCCGCCGCACCACGATCTCGTGGCGGTGGTCCACGTAGTGGCGGATCATGTCCTTCAGGCCCAGGGTCTTCGGCCGGCCGCCCACCAGGGCGATCATGTTCATGCCGAAGGTCTGCTGGAGCTGGGTGTACTTGAAGAGCTGGTTCTTCGTCACCTCCACGACCGCGTCGCGGCGCAGCTCCAGCACGATCCGCATGCCGTCGCGGTCGGACTCGTCGCGCAGGTCCGCGATGCCCTCGATCTTCTTGTCGCGCACCGCATGCGCGATCTTCTCGATCAGCGTCGACTTGTTGACCTGGTACGGGATCTCGGTCACGACGAGCGCCTCGCGCCCGACGCCGTCGCCGCCGCGCCGCTTGATCTCCTCCTCGTGCATCTTCGCGCGCATCACCACGCGCCCCCGGCCCGTGCGGTACGCCTCGCGCACGCCCCCGACCCCGAAGATGACGCCGCCGGTCGGGAAGTCGGGCGCCGGGATGTGCTCCATCAGCGCGTCCAGCTCGATCTCCGGGTCCTCGATGGTCGCCACGATGCCCTCGACCAGCTCGCCGAGGTTGTGCGGCGGGATGTTGGTCGCCATGCCGACCGCGATGCCGCTCGCGCCGTTCATCAGCAGGTTCGGCAACGCCGCCGGCAGCACGCTCGGCTCGTTCAGCGACCCGTCGAAGTTGGGCGTGTAGTCGACCGTCTCCTTGTCGAGGTCGCGCAGCAGCTCCTCCGCCAGCCGCGTCAGGCGCGCCTCCGTGTACCGCATCGCCGCCGCCGAGTCGCCGTCGACCGAGCCGAAGTTGCCCTGCCCGTCCACCAGCGGCCCCCGGACGGCGAAGTCCTGCGCCATGCGCACGAGCGCGTCGTACACCGACTGGTCGCCGTGCGGGTGGTACTTGCCGAGGACCTCGCCCACGATGCGGGCGGACTTCTTGTGGGCCCGGCCCGCGGCCAGCCCCAGCTCTTGCATCCCGTAGAGCACGCGGCGCTGCACCGGCTTCAGGCCGTCGCGCACGTCGGGCAGCGCCCGGCTCACGATCACCGACATCGAGTAGTCGATGTAGGAGGACTTCATCTCCTCCTCGATGTTGATCGGGATGATCCGGGAAGCGCTGTCGGGGATCTCTGCCATGGGGGCCGGTGGGGGACGAAAAACGAGGTCGGGGGATCTCAGCGAAGATACCGCCGCCGGGCGTCGCCGACCGGCTCCAGACCCCCCTCAGACGCCTCCGTGCACCGGCTTCACCGGCTCCCCGCACTCCCGCAGCGGACATCCGGGATCGGGCACCGGCGACCGTCGATTCAGCCCCCCACGAGCCCATCTTCGCCGTATCTCCAGAGCACGCTCAGGCTTCCCGATGATGCGCCACCTGCTCTGGATCGACAGCGCCGCGGGCGCCCTCGTCGGCACCGTCGTGCTGCTGGCGAGTGAGGAGCTGAGCGGCTGGTACGGTCTGCCGCGCGGCCTCCTGCTGGTCACCGGCGCGGCGAACGTCCTCTACGCGGCATACTCGGGCTCGCTGGCCGTGCGCGCGGTGCGGCCCCGTGCCGGGATCGTGGCGCTGGTCGTCGCCAACGCCGCGTGGGCCGTCGTCTGCCTCGCCCTCGTGTGGGCGTATGCCGGGAGGGGCGGCGGGCTCGGCCTGCTCCACCTCGGTGCCGAGGCGGCCGTCGTCGGCGGGCTGGCGGCGCTGGAGTGGCGCCACCGCGACGCCCTGCGCGTGGCGTGACGGCTACGGCCGCGGGATCAGCAGCAGCGCCTCCTGGCGCGGGTCCAGGTAGCGGACCGTCTCGCCGTCGAACACCGCATCCTCCTCCAGCATGAAGCGGACCACCCGGTCGCCCCACTCGGGCACCGAGGCGGCCACGTTGAGCTCGATGGAGTGGGCCGTGTTGGGGAAGAGCGGGTAGTCGCCCCGGCCGGGGACGCCGCCCTGCTGGTCCCACAGGCCGATGGTCGGGCCCGCCCCGTGCCCGTGGAAGCCGATCGGGTGCGTGTAGATGGTCGCCGCGAGGCCTTCGGCGCGAGCCGCGTCGAGCGCTGCGGCCAGGATGGCGTTGCCCGTGCGCCCGGTCGCGAACTGATCCGTCAGCAGGTCCTGGAGCCGGTTGGCGGCGGCCAGCCCGGCGACGAGCCCGGCCGGGGCCTCGCGCTCGCCCGGGCGGAGGACGTAGGCCATCTGCTGGGTGTCGGTCTGGAGGCCGAGGTACGAGATCCCGAAGTCGACCCAGAGGAGGTCGCCCGGCAGGATGGTGCCCGCGTCGGGGCGGCCCGAGAAGTCGCCGTCGGTGCCCGGCGCGTCGGCGCGTTGGATGGAGACGCTGGGGTGGAACCACGCGGTCAGCCCGAGCGACCGGACGCGGTCCCGGTACCACCACGACAGGTCGTCGGTGGTGGTGACGCCGGGCGTGATCGCGGCCCCGGACAGCCCCTCGTGCAGGATGCCCCGCGCCAGGCGGACGATGGTGGGGTACGTCGCCAGCTCGGCCTCGGTACGGGTCTCCAGCCAGCCGACGGCGAGACGTTCGGCGGACACCAGCCGGTCGCGGTACGTCTCGGGAAGCGCGGCCCACAGTGCCTCGTACTCGGTGCTGGACAGCCCGTCGGCCGTCGCGAAGGTTTCGGACCGGTCGACGCCGATGCGCTGCGGATCGCGCTCGGCCACGATCTCGGCGACGCGCGCCCACTGGTCCGGCTGCGTCTCGGGGTCCCAGGCCCGTGGGAACGGCCCCACGTCGTAGCGGGCGACCGCCAGGCGCTCTACCGTGTCGCCATCGTCCCAGAACACGAGCGTGGTCCGGCGACGCGCGGCGAGCCAGGTCGCGGGCAGCATCGTCTCGATGACCGGGTCCTCGTCGTACTCGCGCGCCGACACGATCCACAGGTCGATGCCCTCGCGCCGCATCAGCGCCGGGACGACGGTCTCCAGGCGGTCCGCCAGCCACCGGTCCTGGACCTCCGCGCGCTCGCGCATCGGCAGCACCTCGGGCAGCGAGATCTGGGCCTGGACGGCCGAGGCGGACAGGACGAGGGCGAGGAGGACGAGGCGCATGGTCGGCGGGAAAAGCGGTGCGAGACGGTCCGGCCGTCGGCTACGGCCTCGGGCCGCCGCGAAAAACGACCCAGCCGAGGAGGAGGGCGAGGACCACCATCACGCCTCCGAGGATCGAGGCGACGAGAACGCTGGGCGACATGGCGGTCAGCTCTCGTCGGGGACCGGGTCCTCGTCTTCGTCGAGGTACGGCACGCGGGGCGGGGCAGAGGCCATCCTCGACTCTGTGTCGTAGGTGCAGCCTGCCGCCAGCACGTGGACGCTCAGGCCGATCAGCGAGACCGGCTCGCCGCGCCGCGCCGAGTCCATCGACGAGTAGATCAGGTCCGACGGGTCCACGACGGTCACCGTGCCGCTCCCGATGACCTCGAACACGTTGTCCGGATGGAGCACGAGCGCGGTGTCCTCGTCGATGCCGACGCCGGTCGCGAACGGGTTGAACGAGACGGCCGTCAGCAGGCGCCCGAGGCGGTCGCGCTGGCGGAAGTGCTGGTCAATGATCAGGCGGTTTGTCAGCCCCATGCCTGGTGCCAGCGTGACGCTCTCGGTGGTGGGCGTGGGGCCGGTGCTGCCGGACGCGATCATGTGCTCCGGGATGACGGCCGCCCCCGCCGACGTGCCCGCGACGACGGCGCCGGAGGCGTTGCGGCGCCGGATCGCCCGCGCCAGCTCGGTCCCGCCCAGGATGGTCGAGAGCCGGAGCTGGTTGCCGCCTGTCATGAAGATGCCCGTGGACCGCTCGACGGCATCGACGGCGCCGGGCACCCGGGCATGGGCTCGCTCGGCGATCTCCAGCACGCGCACCTCGGCCGCGCCGAGGTCCTTGAAGAGCGTCGCGTAGCGGTCGCCCGTGTCGGGCAGCTCCGAGGCGGTCGGGATGACGACGATCCGGGCGTCCGGGCCGCCGGCCAGCGCGAGCACGCGGCGCAGCACGTCGCGCGTGCCGGTCTTCGCCTCAGCCCCGCCGATGGGGACGATGGCGCCGCGCGGAGTGTCGGTCGTGGGGGAAGGCATACGGAAAGAGAAGGTCAGGCGGGAGATTCGAACGTGCCCCAGGCGACCGGCTGGCCGTCGCGGACGTGCCAGCGCCCCCGCGCCATCACGTCGGACGGACGGCCGTCGTCGCCGAGGACGACGAGGTCGGCCTGGAAGCCCTCGGCGAGGTGGCCGACGCCGGGCAGGCGGAGGTGCGCCGCCGGGGTGGCGGTGAAGGGAGGGAGGGCGTTCTCCAGCGGGACCTCGCGGGCGAGGAGGTCCGCCAGCAGGTCGGCCAGGGCGCCCGAGGTGGCGAAGTCCATCCGGACCAGCTCGCCGTCGCGGAAGTGCGGCAGGCACCCACCGCCGTCGGACGAGACGGTCAGCCGCGCCGGGTCGAGGCCGCTGTAGAGGAAGCGGACGATGGCGTCGGCCGCGGTCACCTCGTCCGACTCGGCGAAGTCGGGCGGGAACGCGGTCACGTCGATGGTGACGCCCGCGGCGGCCAGGTCGAAGGCCTCGTCCAGCAGACCGGTGCGGCGGTTGACGTGGGTCGGGTGGAGGGTCCGCGCCGGGATCTCGGTCTCGGCCAGGATCCGGCGCAGCAGATCGAGGCCGCGCGCGCCGTCGCCGAGGTGGCAGTGGAGGACGCCCGCCTTGCCCGTCATCAGCCCCGCGACGTGGCAGTCGGCCGCGACGCGAGCAACCTCCTCGAACGTGGGCTGGGACGAGCGGTGGTCGGAGAGCGCCAGCTCGCCGAACCCAATCAGGGGCTCGACGGTGGCGAGGTCGGTGCGGACCGACCCCGTAAGGGTAGTGGGGGGGAGGTGGTAGCCGCCCGTCCACGCCCAGGCGCTCAGGCCCTCGCGGCGAAGGCCGTAGACCTGCCGGAGGAGGCCTGCCGTGGTCCGGGTCGTGTCGTCGGTGCCGAGGAGGCCCACCACCGACGTGACGCCCGCCCGCGTGTAGGCTGTCAGCGCGGGCGCCGGGGCGGCCGTCTCGGGCCCCGCCTCGCCGCCGCCGCCGGTGACGTGGACGTGTGCGTCCACCAGACCGGGGATCAGGCGCCGGCCCTCCAGGTCGATCACGTCGAGGGGGACCCCCGCGATTTCGGGCCTGGCTTCCAGCAGTGCAGCGACGCGGTCTCCCGCGACGAGCACGTGGCGCCGCCCGAGGGCCGCGGGCGCGTACACGTCGGCGTTCAGGAGCAGGGTCAGCCGAGGGGGCAGCGAGGCCAGCACGGAGGGTCCGGGAGGGTGGCGCAAGCTACCGAGCGCACACCGTCGTGCGTCCGAAGGCCCGGTGAGGTCGGACCGGTGGCTCAGCCGCCTGCGTCCTTCACCAGCTGCAGCACCTCGTCACGCTGGGTGAGCGCGAGCAGGATCACGAGGTCGCCCGCCTCGGCCCAATCGAGGGCGAACGCGGTGCCGGAGGCGGGGTCGGCGCGCTGGACGAAGGCGTCCGAGGGGACGCCGCGCTCACGCAGGAGGCGTTCGAGCAGGGCCGGCACGGCGCCTGCCTCGCGGCCCCGGAGGTAGCCCGGGATCTCGACCAGCACGTAGCGGTCAGCTTGGAGGCGGGCCAGCACGTCGCACATGGCCGCGAGGTCGGCATCCGACCGATCGCCCGCGCTGCCGAACAGCACCAAGCGGCGGCGCGCGTCCCAGGTGGTCGCGAGGTCGGCGAGGGCGCTCAGCCCGTGCGCGTTGTGGGCGTAGTCGATCACCACGCGCGCTCCGTCCACGTCGAACTGGTTGGCGCGGCCGGGGTTGTCGGTCTCGTCGCTGCGGAAGGCGCGGAGCCCGGCCGCGATGGCGTCGTCGCGGAGTCCCAGCGCCTCGCCGAGCGCGGACGCCGTGAGGGCGTTGCGGACGACGTGGCGCGCGGCCCCGCCCAGCGCGGCGGGGATCTCCTCGACGCGGCAGAGAGGGCGCCAGCCGCCGTCGGTCTGCAACGAGATCGCGCCGTCCACGACCGAGGCGGCGAGGGGACCGGCGACGGCGTCCGTGGGGTCGAGGGCGGTCCAGCGGATGGCGACACCGCGGGCGGCCAGCGCGTCGGCCTGGCGCCGGACGGCGGCGGTGGCCTCTGGCTCGTCGGTCGGGGCGACCAGCACGCCGCCCGGCCCGAGCGCCTTGGCGACGACCAGCTTGGCGTCGGCGAGGGCCGGCACGGTCTCGACGCCGTAGTCGCCCAGGTGGTCGGCGGCGACGTTGGTGAGCGCGGCGGCGGTCACGAGCGGGACCGGCACGCCGCGCCGGAGCAGCCCGCCGCGGGCGCTTTCGCAGACGGCCAGCGTCACGCGCTCGTCGCGCATCACGGCGCGGGCGCCGAGGGGACCCGAGAAGTCACCCCGGTCGACCACCTCGTCGCCTACGGTGACGGCGTCGGTGGTCGAGAAGCCGACCGTGTGGCCGGCCGCCCGCGCCATCCCGGCCAGCATCCGCACCGTGGTCGACTTGCCGTTGGTGCCGGTCACCAGCGCCGTCGGAATCGGGCCGACGGCGTCCCAGTCGAAGGCGTCCGGGTCGGGGAGGGCATCGGGCGCGAATGTCTTCCCACGGCTCCCGAGGCCTACCGTGACGGCGTCGTCGTCCCAGACGACGGGCATCCCGCGCGCCTCGGCGGCGGCGAGCAGCGCCTTCAACGGCGGGTCGGCCTCCTCTGCGGCCTCACGCGTCAGCCGCTCGACGGTCTCCCCGAGGTCGGGCAGGTCGTTCCCCTCCACCTCGGCGCGCGCGCGGGCCCACGCGGCCTCGTTGACCTCGGTGGCCGTGTAGAGCAGATCGACTGGCGAGCCGAGCGCGAGCGACAGCCCGCGTGGGAACGGGCGGACCGTGAGCGGGGCGTCGGTCCAGCCGAGCGCGTCGCAGAGCGTCCGCGCGTGGCGGCGCCAGGCGTCGGCCGCGGCCTCGCGGAGAGGCTCGGGGACGTGCACCTCCAGCGCCGCGCCGGGGCCGTCGAGGAGGGACCCGGCGCCGGTCTGGCGGCGGCTGTCGTGGGGAGAGGAGAGCAAGAGCGTAGGGCGTGGTCCGTGAAACGTGGGATCGGCCGGGGCAGGGAGGTGGGGCCGAGCCCACGGTCCGCGCCCCGCCGTCCGACGCTAATCCGCCTCCTCGTCCGAGGCCAGGTGGACGCCGCGGCTGTCGCGCACGAGACGCTGGCCGTCCGGGAGCTCGACCACGCGCGGCGCGTCGTCCTCGTCGTCGTCGATAGGGGAGACGACCGGGGTCGCGGGAGTGGACGGCGCCATCGCGGTCGGGTGGTGCGGGGTCAGCATCGCCTGCCCGTCGCCCCCGGCCTCGCCGTGGTGGATGATCTGCTCCCAGCACCGCGAGATCTGGTCGCCAAAGACGACCACGAGGTCGCCGGGCTCGGCCAGCGACAGCGCGTGGGCGACCGCCTCGGTCTCGTCCGGGACCAGCTCGATGGCCCCGTCGGCGACGCCCGCCGCGAGGAGCGTGGCCCGCAGCATCTCCGGGACCTCCGTCTCGCCGCGCCCGCGGAGTCGGTCGTCGCGCTTGCAGACGAAGTGGTCGAAGTGGCCCGCGGCGGCGCGCGCGATGGCGTCGATGTCCTCGTCGCGGCGGTCGCCGGGGGCGGCCAGTGCCAGGATGCGGCGCCCCTGCACCTCCAGCCGGTCCACGAGGTCGGCCATGGCCTCGACGGCGGCCGGGTTGTGGGCGTAGTCGAGGATGACGCGGAAGGGGTGCCCGTCGAACACGTTGAGGCGGCCGGGGGCCTCGTAGAAGCTCGTCGAGAAGGTCTGCAGGCCGTGGCGGATCTGGTCGAGCGTCAGCTCGACGGGCCCGTTGCCGAGCGCGTAGGCGATGCCCGCCGCGAACATCGCGTTCTGGACGTTGTGGCGCGCCTTGCCGTCGATGGTGGCCGGGATCAGGTGGGTCCAGATGAGCGGCAGGTGGCGCCCGCCGTCGTGGATCGTGATCATCTCGCCCGCGACGCCGCGCTCCAGCACGACCGCCCGCCCGCCCTCGCGGACGTGCTCGCGGACGAGCGCGTGCTCGCCGTCCATCGTCACGTAGCAGATGTGCTTGGCCTTGGCGTGCTCGGCCATCGCCAGCACCAGCGGGTCGTCGGCGTTGAGCACGACGGTGTCCTCGGCGACCTCGATCGGGATGCGCTTGATCTCGGCGAGCTGCTCCAGCGTGTCGATGCGGCCCAGGCCGAGGTGGTCGGCGGAGACGTTGAGGCACGCGGCCACGTCGCAGCGGTTGACGCCGAGCCCGGCGCGGACGAGCCCGCCGCGGGCGACCTCCAGCACGGCGGCGTCCACCATCGGGTCGCGGAGGACGGTGCGTGCGCCCATCGGGCCGGTCATGTCGCCCTTGACGGTCAGCCGCCCGTCCACGAACACGCCGTCGGTGGACGTCATGCCGGGCACGAAGGCCGCCATCTGGAGGATGTGGGACACCATCCGCGTGGTCGTCGTCTTGCCGTTGGTGCCGGTCACGATGGCGACCGGGATCCGGCCGGGCGAGCCGGGCGGGAACAGCATGTCGATCACGGGCCGGGCCACGTCGCGCGGCGTACCCTCCGACGGCGCCACGTGCATGCGGAAGCCCGGCGCGGCGTTGACCTCCACGATGGCCCCGCCCACGTCGCGCCACGACTGCGTCACGTCGTCCGACAGGAAGTCGACCCCGCCCACGTCGAGGCCGACCGCGCGCACGGCGCGGACCGCCATGTCGCGGTTGTCCGGGTGGACCACGTCGGTCAGGTCGATGGCCGTGCCGCCGGTCGACAGGTTGGCGGTCGAGCGGAGGTAGAAGACTTCGCCCTCGGGCAGGACCGTCTCGGCGGAGTGGCCTGCCTCGGCGAGGAGGCGCTCGGCCTGGGCGTCGAACTGGAGCCGCGTGAGCACCTTCTCGTGGCCGACGCCGCGCCGAGGGTCCTCGTTGACGATCTCGACCAGCTCCTCGATCGTGTGCTCGCCGTCGCCCACGACGTGGCCGGGCACGCGCTTGGCGACCGCCACGAGGTGCCCGTCGACGACCAGCATCCGGTGGTCGAACCCGGTCACGAAGCTCTCCACGAGGACGCTCTTGCCGGAGCCGTGCGCCTGGGCGTGCTCGAAGCCGGTCACCACCTGCTCGTCGGACGTCAGGCGGATCGAGACCCCGCGGCCGTGGTTGGCGTTGAGCGGCTTCGTCACTACCGGGTAGCCGATGCTGCGCGCGGCGCGGACGGCGCTCTGGGGGCCGTACACCAGCCGCTGCTGCGGGACCGGCAGGCCGAGCGACTCCAGCAGCGTCCGCGTGTCCTCCTTGTCGCTCGCGATCTCGACCGCGATGTGCTTCGTCTGGCCCGTGACGGTCGCCTGGATGCGCTGCTGGTACTTGCCGTGGCCGAGCTGGACGAGCGAGTACTGGTTCAGGCGGATCCAGGGGATGTCGCGCTCGACGGCCGCGTCGATGATCGACTGCGTGCTCGGTCCGAAGGCGATGCGCTGGGCGCGCTTGATGAACGCGTCGCGCTCCTCCTCCCAGTCGTAGTCGGCCTCCTTCTCCTCGTCGATGCGGGCCTGTACGTCGTCCGGCAGCAGGCGCAGGATGAGGCGGCGGGCCAGCTCGGAGGCCTCCAGCCCCACGTCCTTCTGCTGGTACTGGAACACCATGTCGTACTCGCCGACGGCGCGGCCGGTCGAGCGCGTCTTGCCGAACGTGACCTCGTGGCCCGCGATGCTCTGCAACTCCAGGGCGACGTGCTCCCAGACGTGGCCGAGCCACGTCCCCTCGTCCTCGACCATCCGCCGGATGAAGCCGCCGGGCGTGCGGTACGAGCAGCCGTGCTCCTGGAGCCCCGGCAGCGCCTCCACGAGTCGCTCGGCGAACCCGTCCAGCTTCGCCGTCGGGTAGTCCTCCAGCGGGCCGAGGTCGATGGTGTGCCGGATGACCGGGAAGTGGGCGTACGGGTTGGGACCGACGTAGACGTTGGTCGAGACGACGCGCATGGGAGAGCGGGGAGGGGAGGAGCGTCCAGAAGTGAACGGGCCGTTAAGGTCCGCACCGCCGGACCGATGGCGCAAGCGCCTCCCGCGGTAGACCGACGTGGCTCCGAAAAAACCCCGCCCGGCGGAAGCCGGGCGGGGCAGTCGCGGACGCGGAGCGGTGGTGGACGCCTCGGGTCTCGGCGTCTCAGTCCTCGTCGAGCTTCACCTTCTCGGCGGTAAGGACGCCGTCCCGGACCCAGCCCTCGGCCTCGGCGCGCAGGCCGGGGGCGAACGCGTCGCGCGAGATCGGGAGGTTGTCGTCGTCCAGCCAGCGGGTCGCGGCGGTCGTGGCGAACACGGTTCCGGAGACGGTGATCGAGGTGGGCGAGACCGCGTCGATGGTGCCCTCGACCTCGACCTCGTGCTCGTCGCCGGCGTCGTCGTCCAGGTCTTCGAGCTTGAGCTTCTTGGCGCGTACCGTGCCGTCGGACTGGAGGTGGCCCTCGGCCTCGACGACGGTGCCGACGGCGAACGTCTCGAAGGAGATCGGTTCGTTGTCGCGGCCGAGGAAGCGTGTCGACGCGTCGATCCGGAACACGCGTCCCTGGACGCGCACGCGGTCGGCGCTCAGGGCCTCAATGGCGCCCTTGACTTCGACTTCGTTCTGGCTCCGCTCACTCGGTCGCGAGTCGCTTCGCGCGCGGAGCCCCTGGTGCGTCGCCACCACCCTGCCGTCGATCTCGATGGTGGTGGTCACGGGCTGCCCGTCGGTCGAGACGGCGTCGAGCGACAGCACGTCGTCGGGCCCCGCCGTCAGCCGGGTCTCCCAGCGCCCGTCCGCGCGGGCGGTCGAGACGTCGTCCGCAGCCTGATAGGTGACGTTCGCCTGACCGTCGACGAGGAAGCGGACCGCGAGGGCATTCGAGGCGGGTGCCGAGGCGTCGCAGCCTGCCAGGAGGGCGACGAGGAACAGGGAGAGGAGGAGGCGCATGGCGGAGAGAGGAACGTGGAAGGTGTTCATCCCTTTCCAATCCGCGTGCCACCCTCCAGAACGACCTCTCTAGCTCGGGAATGGACCGTGGGCGTCGAGGAGAGCGGCACAGCGTGCGCGGGTGCGCAGCCCGTGCGCAGGGGGCTACCAGCGCGCTCGAACGCGGACGCCCGTCGGGGTGAGCCCGAGCGAGACACCCCCGCTCGGCCGCGTCCGCAGACGCGTTTCGGGCACCGTCGGCCCCCCCGACACGAGGGCATCCAGCGTCGCCGCGGTCCACACGGCGGCCGCTCCGATGCGGAACGCCGCCTGGGCCCGCTGCCACCGATTGTAGGCCGGGTAGCGGGCCACGGCCTCGTCGGGAGTCGTCGCGGCGAGGTAGTCCTCCCGGGCCGCGTCCCGGGCGAGCGTCGCCGACGCCGTGCCGAGGACGGCCGTCCCGGCGGCGAGCGCGAACACCCATCCTTTGGCCCGATCGCCCTTGTAGAACTGGCCCCAGCCAGGCATGGCCAGCGATCGCAGCGCCGCCGCCGGGCGCGGATCGTCGAGCACCACGTAGCGGATTTCTGACGGCGTCGCGGGCCGCTCGGTGGGTCCCGCCTCGGCGCGGAGGGTGTCGAAGAACTCGACCGTCTTGGGCGACACGAGCACCGAGTCGAGGCGGAGGCCGCGGTCGATGGACAACGCAGCCTCGAACTGCCGCCGCGCCTCCACGGGTTGGTTCTGGGTGTGGAGCAGGATGCCGAGCGTCGAGTGGACCGTGACGAGTTGGTCCGGCGTGAGCGTTTCGAAGCGGCCCAGCGCCTCGCGCGCCCGGGCCTCCGCGGCCTCGTAGTCGAGGCGGGCCACGGCGTCTGTCATGGCGCGCAGCAGGTCCGCGGCCTCGGTCGTCGGCTGGGCGACCGCGCCGACGGCGAGAAGGGCGCTGAGCCAGACCGCTCTCATCGGGCCACCGTGACCAGGAGCGTCTCGGAGACGCCGGGAGCCTCCAGCCAGACCCCGTACACGCCGGCGGGAACGTCGGCACGCCACCCGAGGCGGAGGGGGGCGGGGCTGGCGATGCCGTCCCACAGCACCGCGACCTCTCGGCCGAGGGCATCCAGCACGCGCACGCGGGCGGGGCCTGGAGCGGTCAGCCGTAGCATCACCGTCGTCGGGCCGGACGTGGGATTGGGGCCTGCGAGCGTCAGCGCCCCGCTCGTGGCGTGCGGGGGCAGGCCGATGGCGACGCCGTCGATCGGGAGGCGTACCACCGACGCGAGGACACCGCCGAACGCGTCCGAGCCGCCCGCCACGATCAACTCGGTTCCGATGACGGCGGCCACGGCCCCCTCGCGCGCCACGGGGAGCGAGGGGAGCGTCGTCCATCCACCGCCGACCTGGCCGAGGCGGTCGACCGTCGTCACGACGCCGTCGCTGGCGTCGCGGCCGCCGACGGCGAAGAGCGCAGCTCCGTCGGTGGCAACCGCGAGGCCCCCCCGAGCGGTCGGCAGTGGGGACAGCGCGGAGGAGGAGGCGCCGTCCGTGGTGAAGCGGTCGACCCGCTGAAGGGGCCCGAACGCGCTGAAGCCGCCGACGACGACCACGTCGTCACCGACGGTCACCATCCCGAAGCGCGCCCTCGCCGGGTCGAGGGTCCAGCTGTAGGGCCCCCAGTCGCCGGTGTAGCTCTCCGAGGTCGCGAGCAGCGACCCCTCCTCGTCGGCCCCGCCGAGAGCGATCAGGGTTCCGCCCAGCGTCGCGAGCCCGTGGCCCTCCCGCTCGGTCTCCAGTCCGTCGAAGGACTCCCAGCGGTCGGCCTCGGGGTCGTAGACCTCGATGTCGTCGGTGGGCTCGCCGTCGTCGTCGCGGCCGCCGGAGAGCACGATCCGGCCGTCGAGCACGGCCGCGGCGGCGTCGGTGCGGGCGCGGCGCAGGGCAGGCATCGGCGTCCAGCCCGAGGCGGGGTCGAACGCCTCGGCGGTGGCGAGGGGCGTTCCGGCGGCGTCGCGGCCACCCATCACCACGAGGCGGCCGTCGAGGACGACCGCGGCGGCGCCCGTCCGGGCCGTCCCCATGGACGGGGCGGCCATCCACGTCTGGGCGTGGACGCCGGCCGTGAGGGCGAGGAAGAGGACTGTGCAGACGGTGCGCATCGGAGACAGGATACTGGCGGGTATCGACCCGATAGACAAGAGCCGTGCCGTGGCGACCCTGCGTCGGACATCCACGCGGCTACTCCGGCCCGTCCATCCGCACGCGGACGGTCCGCTGCTCGCCCGCGGCGACGCGGAGGCGAACCTCTCGGGCCCCGAACGTGGGGTGCTCGAAGCCGAGCCGGTGGTCGCCGGGGATCAGGATCAGCGGTCGGGCCTGCGGCGGGATCGTGTCCCACAGCTCGCCGTCCACCGACACGCGGGCCCACGGGCTGACCTCGATCTGGATGCGCCCGACGGTGTCCCACAGCGAGATCACCTGCCTCGCCTCACGGCCGGGCTCGACCTGGACGCGGACCGTGTGCGGCGGGAAGTCGGGGTTGGTGAGGGTGAGGACGTGCTCGCCTGCCGGGAGCGCGACGCTCTGGAGGGGGGTCGTGCCCACGTCGCGGCCGTCGATCTGGACGCGCGCCCAGGGCTCTACGGCGAGGGCCAGCCGCCCCGGAGCCGGGGCCGACGGCGGGGGGACCGGCGCGGGCGTCGGTCCGGGAGACGACACGGCCGGTGACTCGGGCGGCGACGCAGAGGGCTCGCGGAGAAGAGGCGGACGCGCCTCGAAGGCTGGGTCGAGGCGCTGCGGCGGGGCTAGGAAAATGTCGGGAGTGGCCGCCTCGGGAGGTGCCTCGACCGAGGCGGTCGGCGCGCGGCGGTCGGCGATGGCCACGGCGGGAGCCGACCGGGGCTCGTCGGCGGGCTGGGCCGGGGCGGGATCGGAGGTGGGGCCGCGGAGCGCGACGATGGCGGTGACCACGACCAGGGCCAGACCCAGCGCCAGACCCGCCGCGCGCCACCGGACGCGTCGTTGTGGCGTGGTGGGCGCGGAGGGGGGGACAGCCGTCGGCTCCGGGGGGCGGTACGCCGCCGGGTCGTCGAGGAAGGCGGCGAGGTCATCAGCGTCGATGGGTCCGTACGGACCGAGGACCGCCGTGAACCGCCGGGCGACGGCCTCAGCGTCCTCGGGGCGGTCGGCGGGGTCTTTGGCGAGCAGCGTGGCGACCACCTCGACCAGCGCGGGCGGAATCCGGGGGTCAGCGGCGAGCGCGGCGGCGGGGTCGTCGTGGAGGACGGCGTCGAGGGTCGCCGACGGCGCGCCGCCGCCGAAGGCCGGGCGCCCGCTCAGGGCGTGGGCGAGGACGGCACCCAGCGAGAACAGGTCGGACCGGGCCGTCGCGGCCTCCCCGCGGACGACCTCGGGGGCCAGCGTGCCGAGCGTGCCCCGGACCTCGGCGTCGGTGGCGTCGGAGAGGGATGCCAGTCCGAAATCGGCCAGCTTGACGACGCCGTCGGCGCCGAGGAGGAGGTTGGCCGCCGAGACGTCGCGGTGCAGGATGCCCGCGGCGTGGACGGCGGCGAGGCCCCGCGCGGCCTCACGGGCGACGAAGGCCGCCAGTACGGGGGGCAGCGCGCCCGCCTCGGCGAGGATGCTCGCCAGGTCGGAGCCCTCGACCCACTCGGCGACCATCGACCCCTCCCAGGCATCCAGCACGCGGACCACGTTGGGGTGGTCCACCTGGGCCGCGAGGCGGGCCTCGTCGGCGAACCGGCGGCTCCGCTCCGGGTCGTGGCCGCTCAGCGTCTTCAGCAGGACGACCTCGCCGGTGCGCCCGTCCACGGCCTTGAAGACGGTGGCGACGGGGCCGCGCGCGATCTCGGCGAACGGCCGGATGTCGGAGGACGAGGGGACGATGACGACGTCGGGGGAGCGGGCGAGGGCAACCTACGCGGTCTCCGGGGCGCGCTCCCCGCCGTCCCATTCCTTGAGCCGGTACTGGATCCAGCGGCGCGAGACGCCGAGCGTCCGCGCGGTCGCGGAGATGTTGCCGTCGCAGGCGGCCAGCGTCCGCTCCACCGCAAGTCGCTCGACCTCCTTCATCGTCATGCCCGGCGTCAGGTCGAGCGCGTCGTCGGCGGGGAGGTCGGGCAGGCGGAGGTCCTCGGCCTGCACTGTGGAGCCGCGCGTGAGCACGACGGCGCGCTCGACGGCGCCCTCCAGCTCACGCACGTTGCCGGGCCAGCGGTACCGGCGGATGGCGTCCAGGGCCGCCGCCGAGAACCCGTCCACGTGGGCCCGCGAGCCCGTCGCGAAGCGGTCCAGGAAGTGCGTCGCGAGCAGCATCGCATCGGTGCCACGGTGCCGCAGGGGCGGCATCTCGACTCGGATCGTGTTGAGACGGTAGAGCAGGTCCTCCCGGAACGTGCCGTCCTCGACGAGGTCCGCCAGGGGTCGGTTGGTGGCCGAGACCACGCGCACGTTGACGCGGCGCGAGACGGTGTCCCCCACGCGCCGCACCTCGCCCGTCTGGAGGACGCGCAGGAGCGCCGTCTGCAGCTTCGGGCTCAGGTCGCCGACCTCGTCGAGGAAGACGGTCCCGCCGTCGGCGGCCTCGAACAGACCTTTCTTGTCGGTCGCCGCGCCAGTGAAGGCCCCTTTGCGGTGGCCGAACAGCTCGCTCTCCAGCAGCTCGTCGGGGAGGGAGCCGCAGAACAGCGCGACGAACGGCTGGGCGGCGCGCGGCCCCTCGTAGTGGAGCGCGCGGGCGACGAGTTCCTTGCCGGTCCCCGTCTCGCCCTCGACCAGGATGGTCGCGTCCGTGTCGAGCACGCGGCGCAGGGTCTCGAACAGGCCTTCCATGGCCGGGCTGGTGCCCAGGATCTCGGCGAACCCGTGGCGGTCGCGCGCCTCGGCGAGCAGGCGGCGGTTCTCGTCGCGGAGCGCGGTCTCGCGGCGGGCGGCGTCGAGTGCGATGGCGGCCTGGTCGGCCACGGCGCGCAGGAACGGCAGGTGGTCCCGCGTGAATCGCCCCCGCGTGCGGACCGCGTCCAGGTACACCGCGCCGACCTGCCGAGCGCGCAGCCGCAGCGGCACGCACGCGATGGACTGGATGTGCTGCAGCACGACGCTCTCGACGCCGCCGTAGCGCTCGTCGGCCTCGGCCTCGTAGACCAGCACCGGCTCGCCCGTCCGCAGGACCTCCTGGACGACGCTCGTGGACAGGGGGCGGACGCCCGCGAGGTCGTCGCCCGAGAAGTTGCGGCTGGCGCGGACCTCGAACGGGGCGTCGCGGCCTCCGTCGCCTTCCAGCAGGACGAAGCCGCGCTCGGCCCCGAGCGCGTCGAGCGTGGCGTCGAGGACGGCGTCGAGGACGGCCTCGGGCTCGCGCGCCGAGTTGAGGGCGGCCGCGATCTCGGAGAGGGCCGCGAGGGCGGCGGAGGCGTCGTGGGGAGGAGGGGCGGGCATCAGGAGGGGACGGTGGGCGTCTCGTGGGGACGAGGAGATCAGTGAGAGACCGCACGCCGGTCAGGGGGCGTCCGCCTCGGGCGGTCACGCCAGCGGCCTTCGTCAGGGCACGCGGAACCCGGCCTCCTTCGAACGGCTCCGGTTTCCCGCTGCATCGGTCACCCAGATCGTCCAGTAGTAGTCGCCAGGCGCGAGCGCGGAGGCCAGCGGCAGGGCCGTCGTGGCAGGGGAGAGGCCGTCCGCGGACTGGATCAGGTTGGGAATACCGGCGCCGTCGATCAGGAACACGTCGGCGCGGTAGGTGAACGCGAACGGGAGCGCGGCCGGACGCCACTCCAGCACGGGCGGGTTGGCGGCGAGCGTCACCAGGCCCTGCGGACTGGCCGTGAGCGGCGTCTGCTCGATCACGCGGACGAGCGCGAGCGGCGGGCCGAGGGCGACGGCACCCGCGACGTCGGTGACCTCGATGCGGAGCGCCTGGCCCAGCAGCGACTGGACCTGCCCGCCAGGCAACGCAGCCGCGTCGAGCGCGGCCTCGTAGCGCCCGGGACCGACCTCCGTGAGGGGGGCTCGGAAGCCGAGCGACTCGACGACGAGCGCGACCGCGTCCACGTCCGACGGCCGGTCGGGGTCGGTCACGTCCGCCTCCACTTCGAGGCGGAACACGGGCGCGTCGGGAAACCAACGTTCGATGTGGACCGTCCGCGCGGCCTGCGCCGTCACGACCGGCAGCGCGTTCAGCTGGAGGAGCACCTCGGACGTGGACCCCGCCACCACGTCGGTCTCGACGGACGCCTCGGCCAGCCCGTCCGCCTCGGCGACGACCAGAATCCGCCCGCCCGGGATGCCGTCGAGCGTGAACGTGCCATCCGTCGCCGTCGTCGTGACCCGCTCGGTCCCGCCCCCCTGCGGCATCACGCGCACGCGGACGCCTCCCCGGCCGTCGAACGGTGGGTAGATGCCCGTCACCCGCCCCGACACCTCGCCCGCCGTCACGGGCGCGTCCGACAGGGGGTCGAGCGGGTTGCTGTGCGGGGCGTCGCCCAGGCACCCGGCGAGCCCGACCGCGACGACGACGCAGATGGCGAGACGAGTCACAAAGGGCACGGCGTGGGGGAGAGAAAGGTAGAGCCGATGCAGCGGGGGTCGGGCCAACGGCCAACGGCGGGAACTCCCCGGAGGAGTCCCCGCCGCGGCGTGCCGCCGTGCGTGGCTTCAGCGTGCGACGGTCAGCGCCAGGGGCCCTCCTGCCGCGCGACCGTCGACGACCATGCGGACGAGGTAGACCCCGCTCGGGAGGCCGCTCAGGTCCAGCGTTGTCGTGTGGGAGCCCGCCGACTGCATGGCCGCGCCGAGGCGGGTGACCTCGCGGCCCAGCGTGCTGAACACCACGATCTCGACCTCCGCGGCCGTCGCGAGGTCGTACCGCAGGCGGCCGATCCCCGCCAGGGGGTTCGGGGCGACCGCCAGCGCCGTCACGGTCGCCTCGCGTCCGGTCTCGGTCGCGACGGCGGTCGCCTCCGAGAGCACGACGACGCGGGTCGCCAGCACGCCGTCGGCCCCGCTGGTCCCGTTCGCGGCGACCGTCTCGCCGGACGCGATGGCGGTCCGCGGCGCGCCCGAGGCGGACACGATGCGCGTGGCGGGCGTCACGTGCACCGTCACGCCGCCGACGCGGAAGCCAGTGGGCGTCACGCCGGTCGCCAGGCCGGTGGCGCGGGCGGTCGCGCGGACCTCGATCCGCGTGGCGAGCCACCCGAGGTCGGTCACGTCGGCCCACACCTCGACCGAGGCGCCGGGCGAGATGGCGTCGAGCGTCGTCGGCGTGCCGTCACGGCCAACGATGACCGTGGCAGCGTCGACGGCGAAGGGCACCTCGATCACGGCGAGCGAGTCGGTGCCGACGCCGGTGACGGGGCCGCGCAGCTCGACTCGCGTCGCGGAGCGGTCCTCCCGCTCGATTCGGGTCGCGCGCAGGGCCCCACCGGGCGCGATGACGGCGTGGAGCTCGACTACGTCGCCCGCTGCGAGACCCGCAGGCATCACGGTCGTCGAGTCGGTCGCGAAGGCGCGTCCGAGGAGCACCACCACGCCGTCGCCGACGGCATCGAGGACGGCGGTCACCTCGACCTCGTCGTCCAGAACGTCCTCGACCTTGATGTGCGTCGCGCGGCGGACGCCCGAGGCGACCACGTCGGCGCGGATCTCGACGAACTGGCCGACGACGAGCGAGGCGAACGGGATCGGGAGGCGAGCGTCGTCCAGCACGATCGTCGCGGCGGTCACCTCGAAGCGGAGCCCTGCGACCGTGAGCGCGTCGGCCTCCAGCGCCTCGATGGCGCCCGTCAGCTCGACCTCGTCGTCCGCGAAGTCCTCGACCTCGATTCGGGTGGCGACCAGCGACCCGTCGGCGGCGTAGGCCCCGTGGACTTCGACCAGCTGCCCGACGATGAGCGACTCGAAGGCGACCTCGGTCGCGCCGTCGTGGATGCGTGTCGCCTCGGTGACGGCGAACGTCCGGCCGAGGACGGTCAGTGAGGCCGGGCCGAGGTCCTCGATGGGGCCTTTGACCTCGGCGTCCTCATCGTCGCTGTCGTCGTCGTCCCGCTCGTCGATCTCGACGCGGTCGGCGACCACCTGCCCGGTGCTGTCGACCGTGCCGCGCACCTCGACGTGGAGGCCGACGAGCAGGTCGTCGAACGACGCCGTGCCCTCGTCGTCGCGGATCCGGGTCGCGTCGGTGACGAGGACCCACACGGCCCCGACGCGCACCGCGCTGTCGCCGCGCTCGGTGATGGGGCCTTCGAGGCGGACCTCGTCGCTGCCGTCGTCTTGGATCTCGATGCGGGTCGCCGTCAGCGTGCCCTCCGCGTCGGCGTCCCCGCGGATCTCGACGGTGAGCCCGACCGCGAGTGCGCCGACCGTCGTGTCTCCGTCGTCGTCCCGGACTTCGGTGTCCGCGGTGAGCACGAAGGTGAGGCCGTCCACCGAGACCGAGGCGTCGGACAGCGCCGTGATGGGACCGGCGGCCTCGACGTCGCCGAGGGCGAACGCCGGCGCGGCGGCGACGACGAGCAGAGCCAGGGTAGGCAGAAGGCGTAGCGAGAGCGGCATGGGAAGGAGGGCGTGGGAGAAAAGGGCGAGACGATCCCTCCCTTCCAAGACCGGTGCCACACTCGACCTCCCTCATTGGGACCCGTTTGGGCCTGTTCGTGGACCCGTGGGCGCGTCCGCCGTGCGCAGGTGCGCATCCGGTGCGCGGTCGGCCCGACAAAAAAAAGCCCCGCCGGGCCGAAGCCGGGCGGGGCAGGGGGGACGCGAGGCGTCGGCCGGGGCGCTCTCGGATCAGCTCCGGGTCTTGGACCGCTCGGGGCGGGCCGCCAGGAGGAGAAGGGCGAGGAGAGCCGCCGGCACTGCGAGCTGTAGCGCAAGAACCATGGCGTGCGGCGGCTGGTGGACAGGGACAGGTGGACATTCGTAAAGACGCGCCCGATGTTGCAGAAGTCACAACAGGTTGGGCGGATGGTCGTCCCCTCTGCCCGAACCGTCTCAGAGGGGGCGCGGCCGGTGCTCGCTTCGACGCCCGGGCGGCGTCGCGGACGTGGCGCGCGGTATCCTGGCCGTCTCCTCCCCGCACCCCGATGCCCTACTACTCCGGCAATCTCGACGGCCCGTTGCCCATCACGATTGACCTCACGCCTGAGTCCAACAGCATGGCGTTCCTGACCGTGTCGGGGTCGGTCTGGAGCGCGGCGACCAGCGTGCAGATCGGGATCGAGGTGACGTGGGAAGGGACCGCGCTAGGAGCGGCCACGATCTTCTCGAACGGCCCGAGCACGCACCGCGCGGTCGTCCCGAAGACCTTCGCCCTGGCCCTCGACAAGCCCTGGGATCCGAACGGGGATCCGCCGACGTACACCCTGACGCTGTCCCCGATGAACACGGACACGATCAGCGACCGGAACGACTCCTACCACATCGTCCTCGCCTCCTGACCCTGTGCCTCGTCACATCACGGCCCCGACCCGCATTCCCGGCCCGGGCGGCAAGACCATCGAAGAGCACGTCGGCCTCGTCAACACCGGGACCGCGAGCCTGTCGGTCGCCCACATGATCGCGCCGCCGGGATGGGAGGAGCCCGCCCAACAGCCCGCCTTCGACGAGGTGACCATCGTCCTGCGCGGGACGATGCGCGTCGAGCACGCGGGCGGCCACCTCGACGTGGGGGCGGGCGAGACCGTGCTCTGCGAGGCGGGCGAGCGGGTCCGCTACCTCAACCCGTCGGCTGACGACGAGTGCGAGTACTGGGCGGTCTGCACGCCCGCCTTCTCGCCGGACTCCGTCCACCGCGACCCCGAGGCGGGGTAGGGCACCGACGCCGGGCAGGGCGCGTTCGGGAGGCATGTCCGCCGACTTCTACGCGTCCCTCCCCACCGTCGCCCGCTTCGACCGGCTCGTCGACGACGACGCCTACACGCCGCTGCCCGGCGACTGGACGGTCGTGCTGACGGACGTGATCGGCTCCACGGAGGCCGTGAAGGCGGGGCGCTACCGGGACGTGAACTACGTCGGCGCGGCCTCCATCGCGGCCGTCCTCAACGCCGCCGACCGGGCCGACCTGCCGTTCGTGTTCGGCGGCGACGGCGCCACGCTGGTGGTCCCGCCCGGCGTGCTGGATGCCGCGCTGTCGTCGCTGGCCGCCCTGCAGGAGCACGCCCGCACCCGCCTCGGGCTGCCGCTCCGGGTGGGCGCGGTGCCGCTCGCCGAGGTCCGCGCCGCCGGGCACGAGGTGGCCGTGGCCCGGTACCAGGCCTCCGACACGTACGCGCAGGCGCTCTTCCAGGGCACGGGCCTGGCGTGGGCCGAGCACCAGGTCAAGGACCCCGCCACCGCCGACCGGTTCGCCAGCCACGCGTCCCCGACCGACGCCGATGACCCCTACGCGGGGCTGGAGTGCCGCTGGCAGGACGTGCGGAGCCCACGCGGCGAGACGGTGTCGCTGCTCGTCGAGGCCGTCGGCGAGGACCGCGACGCGACCTACCGGCAGGTGCTCGCGGCCATCGGCGAGATCTACCACGACGACGAGGCCCACCCGGTGGCCCTCGACCGGCTCCGGCTCGCGTTGTCGCCCGGCAAGTTCAGCCCCGAGGTGCGCCTCCGCCATCCCGAGCGCCGACTCCGCCAGCGGGCGACGCTCTGGGCGCTCAACGTGATCGGGCGCGTCCTCATCCGGTTCGGCATCGAGACCTCCCAGACCGACTGGGAGCGCTACCCGGTCCTCTTCCGGGCGTCGACCGACTACCGCAAGTTCGACGGCGTCCTCCGGATGGTGCTCGCGGGCGGGACTGCGGAGCGCGCAGCGCTCGAGTCTCTCCTGGAGGACCTCCACCAGGACCGGCGCCTCGCCTACGGCCTCCACGTCTCCGACCGCGCCGTGCTCACGTGTCTCGTCTACGAGCGCATGGGCCAGCAGGTCCACTTCGTCGACGGCGCGGGAGGCGGCTACACCAACGCCGCGGTCGGCTTCAAGAAGCAACTCAAGGCGCTCGGGGGCTGACGCCGTGGGGCGGCGCTCTGCTGCGGGATCCTGTCGCCTTCAGGTGACAACCGATCGGCCGATACACCGGGGACGTCTCTCTCTTCCCGATGGTCCTCACCGAGACCCGGCCGCTCGGGCGCCCCGCCGAGGCGCCCGAGGTCACCCTCACTCGCCTCCGCCGGCTGCTCGACGTAAGCGTCGCACTCAACGCGTTCGGCGACACCCGCCGCCTGCTCGACTACATCGCGCGCACGACGACCGAGGTGCTCGCCTGTGAGGCCGCCTCGATCCTCTTGTTCGACGAGGTGACGGGCGCGCTCCGCTTCGAGGCGGCCACGGGCGACGCCGGCGCCTCGCTCGTCGGCTCGGAGGTGCCGCTGGTGGGCAGCCTCGCCGGGACCACCTTCCGGGACAACCGCATCCTCCACGCGGCCGACGCCGAGGTGGACGCCCGTCGCCATCGCGAGAGTGACGAGCGGACCGGATTCGTGACGCGCTCGCTCGTCGGCGTCCCCATGCGCATCGACGGCCAGCCGGTCGGCGTGCTCCAGGCCCTCAACCCCACCCGCGACGCCTTCGACCGCGCCGACGCCGAGGCGCTGCTCATCATCGCGGCGCAGGCGGCGGTCGCCATCCGCAACGCCCGGCACGAAGAGGCGCTCCGACGCGCCAACGACCGCCTCGCGGAACTCGACCGGCTCAAGACCAACTTCCTGTCCATCGCCTCCCACGAGCTCCGGACGCCCATCACGGCGGTCCAGGGCTTCGGCCAGATCCTCGCCGAGGAGGTCCGTGGCGACCTCCACACGTTCGCCGACGCCGTCGTGTCGGCGGGGGCCCGCATGATGGATGTCGTGGAAACGATCGACGTGATGGCCGAGGCGCGGGGCGACCTGGGCATCCATCCGGGCTCGCTGATCTCGCTGGCCGCGATCCTCTCGGACGTGGCGGGGGAGGAGGCTCCCCACGCCGAGGTGACGCTCCCGCCGGGACCACTGCTCGTTGAGGGCGATGCGCGGCGGTTGCGGCTCGCCGTCCGCAACCTCGTCCGCAACGCCATGCAGTTTTCCGATCCGGGCGGACCGGTCCGCGTGCAGGCGCGCGTGCTCCACGGCGAGGTGCTGTTCGACATCGAGGACGAGGGGCGCGGCCTCTCGACCGGTGACCTGGAGCGCATCTTCGAGGCCTACGTGCAGGTCTCGGACCCCGACCACCGCGACCACGAGGGCCTGGGGGTCGGGCTGACGGTCGCGCGGGCGATCCTGATCCAGCACGGCGGGCGCCTCTGGGCGGAGAGCGACGGACCCGGCCGCGGGGCCACGTTCCACGCACGCCTCCCTCTGGCCTCGGCGGCGCCGGGAGGGGACGGCGCGCCGTAGCCATACGCTCGTGTCTCGCTTTGCCGTTCGTGGATGCTACGAGGCTGCAGAAGGGTGGGCGGCTCGTCCGCTCAGGGCACGACGACCTCCCGGACGACAGGGTGGAGGCATCATCGAGAGAGGCGGAGAACGCTGGGGGTCAGAGGCGACCTGCCATCGCGGGTCACACCGCCCGGCCGGTCAGGGTGAGGACTTTCTCGTACCACCGATCCGGTGTCATTCGATAGGGCTCCAGTAGCTCCGCCAGCCGGACACTCAGCTTCGAGGAGTACCCGCCTTTCTCCGTCCACGACGACGTTTCGGTCCACCCCATCGCCTCTGCGACCCTGACCGCCTCGGGGTACGTCAGGGCGAACGTCTCCGCCTCGTCGGGCGAGCGGAGGTTCCAGACGTATGCGAGGAGGAGACCGGGGAACTTGGCGTACTTCTGGTGGACTCCGAACCGCCTGCCCGAAGCGGCCTTCATCTGGATCGGGCAGGCCACGAACTGACCGGCTTGCTCGTCGAGGTCGGCGTAGGCGATGACGTCGACGCCGCGATCGCGGGCGGGGTAGGCGACTTCGAGCCCTGCCATCAGCAACTCGTCAGCCAGTCGATGTCGGCCGAGCAACTCAATGACTTGACTATCCATCGGGCAGAGGTCGAAGGCGGTGGAACAGGGCCCGCTCAGCCGACGAGGGCGACTGGCCAGAAGGGTTCGGGCGAGCGACGTAGGCGCCGGAGCCTGGTCGAAGCGAGAGCGCTCACGCTCCGGGGTGGCCTCCGGCGGCGGAGTATGCCGCGCGGTCGTTCTAGCGCTTCAGCGCGAACCCATGCCACAGCAGTCCGGCAGCGATCAGAGCCGGCAGACCCACTTCGGCGAGGTACAGACTCGCGCCGCCGCCCTCGTCCTGAGCGCTCAGGAACCCGAGAACAGCCATCACGGCCGCGAATCCGGCCAGGAGAAACGCGAAGCTGGGGCGACTGGCGATGGGCTTCGGGTCCATGGGTCCTAGTGGGTGTGGGCGAGCGGTGCGGTCATGGCAGTAGGACGAAGCTATGACTGGCGGTGCCGCTCAGACAGAATGCCCTCCCGGTCGGCCTGCAGGCGTGGGTTGGCTGGCCCGGGCGCGCCGGTGGGCCAGCAAGAGCAGGAGGGCCACTCCGAGGACCACGTTGAGACCGAGGCTCCACCAGGACGCCCGGCCTTCCATGCCCTCCTCCGCTGCCACTTCGCCAGTCCGCTGGCTACTCGGGTCGCGCAGGGGGGGGCGGAACGTCGCGGTGTCCGCTACGGCACGAACCCGGGCGACGGCCTCCGAGTCGGGGCTGAGGACTTCATTCGGGGCGCAGTAGCCTGACCTTGCGAGCTGGTCGTCCGTCCACCAGGCGAAGACGAGGTAGCGGACGCCGGGCTCGAATGCGGCGTCGCAGTTGTCCTCGCTGTGGGCGAGCGTGACTCGCCCGGCGTCCCAAGACCTCAGCGCGCTCTTGAACGTCTCTTCCACCTCGAAAGTGGTCGTCCGCAACCGCCAGCCGGGAACGAGCCACACGTCCGGTGGGGCGATGTCAAGGGCGGTGCCGACAAACACGAGGTCTGCGTTTTCGAAGCCTTCCTCTATCGTTGCCCCTCCACACGAGCAAGCGGCCGCTGCGGGGACCGATGCGATCAAGAGGACGAAGAGGAAAAGTGACTTCAAAGGTCAGCTACGAGACAAGATGCCGCTCAGCGGCTGGGGCAAAGGGTACGAAGAGTGGTCCGAGCCGTATAGGCGGGGACGGCCGGACGGCGCGAGAACGCGTACGCCCGCGCTCGCTTCCGCACGGTGGCCGAGGCCGACCTGCCCGACTGCTCTGCGTCATCCCGCCTCGGTCCCCCAGCGAGCCACTAGCGCGTGCGTGTAGGCGAGCGTCCGCTCCAGGTTCTGGACCGTGTTCCACTCGAAGCGGCTGTGGAAGTCGTAGCCCCCCGTGAACACGTTGGGGCAGGGGAGCCCCTTTTCGCTGAGCCGCGCCCCGTCGGTGCCGCCGCGGACCGGCTCCAGTTCCAGGTCGATGCCCATCGCCCGCCCGGCGTCGAGCGCCACCGAGATCGCACGCGGGTCGACGGCCTCGATGTAGCTCCGCATGTTGCGGTAGCTCTCCGTGACCGCCAGGTCCACGGTCGCGCCAGGAAAGCGCGTCGCCACCGTGTTGGCGAGGGCACGGACGCGAGCCCGTTTGGCCTCCATCCCCGCGTCGTCGAAGTCGCGCAGGAGGACACGAACGGTCGCGTGCTCGGCGGTCCCGGTGATCGTGTGGGGATGGAGATAGCCCTCCCGGCCGTCGGTCGTCTCGGGCGCCGGGTCCGTCAGCCCGTCCACGAAGGCTGCGGCGACGCGGGCCGCGTTGACCAGCACGTCCTTCGCATAGCCGGGGTGGACGCCGACGCCCTCGACCGTCAGCACCGCCTCGGCCGCGTTGAACGTCTCCACGTTGAGGCGGTCCGTGCCCGAGCCATCGAGCGTGTAGGCGATGTCGGCGCCGAGCCGCTCCAGGTCCAACTCGTCGGTCCCCTTGCCGATCTCCTCGTCGGGTGTGAACAGCAGCCGGAGGGTGGGGCGCGGGGCGGGGCGCTCACCCCGCGCGACGGCGTCCGCCTCGGCCGCGACGAGGTCGTGGGCGAGTTGCATGATGGCCGCCACCCCGGCCTTGTCGTCCGAACCCAGCAGGGTCGTACCATCGCTCGTGATGAGGTCGTGCCCGACGTGCGCAGCGAGCGCGGGCTGGCGGTCGGCGTCGAGGACGAGCGAGGCGTCGGCGGGGAAGGTGACCGCGGACCCGTCGTAGTTCGGGTGGATCTGCGGGCGGACGTGCTCGCCTGGCGCGTCCGGCGACGTGTCGACGTGGGCCACCAGGGCGACGACCGGCAAGGCTGCGGCCTGCTCGCTGGGCAGGGGGGAGGGGAGCGTCGCGAACACGTAGCCCCACTCGTCCATCTCGGCCTCGACGCCGAGCGCGGTCAACTCGTCCACGAGCAGGCGGCTCAGGTCCTTCTGCCGCTCCGTCGACGGGAAGGCCGAGGCGGACGGGTCAGAGGTCGTGTACACCTCGGCGTACCGGCAGAACCGCTCGGCGACGGGGGGGAGGGCGGCATCGCGCCAGGGCAGGGGGGACGTCATGGGGCGCAGGGTGGTGCGGGTCAAGCTACGTGGCGCCTCGTCCGCCACCAGCGTGTTCTGAGTCCACCTGCACGAGGCTCAGTCCCACTCGAAGACGGACGCGAAGGCCGCCTGGGAGTCGTAGATGTCCTCCCGGAGTCGGAGGATCACGGCGTACCGAGCGGGCTCGAACTCAGGCGCCGTGAATGACTCCACGAAGCACTCCTCGGCCGGCCCCTCGGGTCCCGGTCCGGGCGTCAGCGAGGTCAGCCTTGGGGATGGCGTCGTGACTCCTCGGCACACCATTCGCCAGATCCGACGGCCAGTGGCGGCGGCACGGTTTGCGGTCTCCGCCATCTCGTAGATCTCGACCTCGTACACGCCACCGAACGTCTCTACGACACTCTGGGGCCAGGAGAAGGTGACCGCGTCGCCCGAGCGCTCGACGCGGACGACGGCCTCTGGCTCGTTGACCTGGAACGTCGCGGACCGCAAGCGACGGATCGTGTTGCCCGTCGCCTGGACGTTCGCTGCCACCACGTAGGCAGACATCTGCCGCCCCGGCAAAATCCCGTCGGCCCGGGTGGTCTCCTGGCATCCGTTCGGGACGAATCCATACTCGAGCGATCGTGGGAGCGCCGTCATCTGGTCGCAGTTGAGTTGCCAGAGCGTCCTCTGCTCGGCATGGGTCTGGTTCGGCAGCCGGGCCGTCTCAACGACCACGGTCGCCCGGTAGCCGTCGAACGGCGCCTCATAGAGATCCTCCGGAACCGAGAAGCGGAGGTTGCCCGCTGGGCCGAACGCCACGCCGAGCGCGGCACCCTCCTCGACCTCGAGCGGGGGACCGTCGAGCAGTGGAGAGCCATCGAACAGGTCGCAGCCTGAGAGCGAGAGGAGGACGAGGGCGAGTGGCCAGCGGAGAACGAGACGGAGCATCGCGCATCGGAGGACGAGACAACAGCCTACCGGCAAGACGTGTCCGACGCTATCCCCCGAGCCGGGGAATCGTCTTCGGGGACGTCTCTGGACCGGGCTACCTTGCTCCTCTCGTTCTCCTGACCTCGTGGCCGCCTCCGCCTCCGTTCCTGCCCGTCGCGCCGAGACCGACGCCGACCTTCGGCGCGTCATCCTCGACCACGCCCGCCACCTCCTCGTCGCCGACGGGTACGATGCGCTCTCGATGCGCAAGATCGCGGGGTCTGTCGGGTGCAGCGCCACCAGCATCTACCTCCACTTCGACAACAAAGACGCGCTCACGCACGCGCTCATCTCCGAGGGGATGGCCCTCCTGTACGACGCCCTCCAGGCCGCCACCGAGGGGGTGTCCGCGCCCGCGGACCGACTCCTCGCCCTCTCGCAGACCTACGTTCGCTTCGGCCTCGACAACCCCGAGTACTACGAGGTCATGTTCCAACTCCACCCCGAGCGGATGGCGCGCTATCCCGCCGAGGAGTACCGCCGCGCGCGGCGCAACATCGAGCGCTTCGGCGAGACCATCGCCGACGGCCTCGCCGACGGGTCGCTGACCTCGCCGAACCCGCCCGATGTCGCCTCGGCAGTGCTGTGGACGGCCCTGCACGGCCTCGTGTCGCTGCACCTCGCCTCCCGCGTGGACGTCCGGCTCGCGGGCGACGAGTTCGTCGATGCGGCCGTCCGCCAGTCGCTCGCGCCGTTCGTCCACGCGACCTGACGGCGCGATCCTGGGGCGCGCGTGGAACCTTCGCGGCCCCTTGACAATAGGTCTCTGTCCCGCGGAAGCCCTTCCGTTCCACCGGCTCGCCCCCCACCTATGGCCCTCCAGATCCACACCGCTCCGCCCACCACCACGGGCGAGGTCGTCCTCGGCAAAACGATCCCCCAGTTGCTGGACACCGCCGTCGAGCAGTATCCCAACCCGCGCGCCTTCAACCAGCCGCAGCCGGATGGGTCCTGGGTGACGTGGTCCAACGCCGAGATGCAGGACGCCGCCGACGAGGTCGCCCTCGGGCTGCTCGCCAACGGGCTGGAGCGAGGCGACCACGTCGCCTTCTTCATGAACAGCGACATGTACTTCGTCCTGGCGGACCTGGGGACGCTGGTCGCCGGAATCGTGAACGTGCCGTTGTACACCACGTACGCGCCCGACAACCTCGTCTTCGTGGCGACCCACGGCGAGGCCAAGGCCATGTTCGTGTCGAACCCCGAGATGCTGGCCAACTTCGCCACCTGGGCGGGCGACCTGCCCGACGTGACGCTGGCGATCCTGGCCGAGGGCTCGGGCGACGGCGTCACCCTCCCCGATCACGTCCGCCTGATGACGCTCGACGAGCTTCGGCAGCAGGGACGCGCGGCACGCGACGAGGCGCCCAACCGCCCCGACGAACTCCGGGACCAGATCGAGGCGACCGACCTCGCGACGCTCATCTACACGTCCGGCACGACGGGCCAGCCGAAGGGCGTCATGCTGACGCACCAGAACATCTCCTCGAACGTGCTCGCTGGGCTCCCCACGCTGGGCGCGCTCAAGAACCAGGAGGAGTCGATCCTGACGTTCCTCCCGATGACGCACATCTTTGCGCGGACGCTCACCATCGGCCACGTCGCCTGGGGCCAGTCGCTCTACTTCACCGACCCCGACCGCCTCGTCGCCCACCTCGCCGAGGTTCAGCCGACGATGTTCTCGACGGTGCCGCGCGTGCTGGAGAAGGTCTACGACAAGGTCTCCCTCGGCGTCGCCGAGGCGAGCGGCCTCAAGCACAAGATCGGTACCTGGGCGCTGGCCCTCGCGAAGCAGTGGGACCTCGCCAAGATGGACGGCGGCGTCTCCGGCTGGCAACATGCCCTGGCCGACAAGCTGGTCTACTCCAAGCTCCGCGAGAAGCTCGGCCTGACGCGCGTCAAGACCGTCGCCACCGGCGGCGCCGCGCTCCGGGCTGACCTCGCGCAGTCGTTCACCGCCTTCGGCGTCCCCATCGTGCAGGGGTACGGGCTCACCGAGACGAGCCCGATCATCACGATGAACACGCCGACGGAGAACCGCGCCGGGACGGTCGGCCAGCCCATCGCGGGCGTCGAGGTCGCCATCGCGGAGGACGGCGAGATCCTGTCCCGCGGGCCCAACATCATGGTGGGCTACTACAAGGCGCAGGACAAGACCGACGAGGTGATCGATAGCGACGGCTGGTTCCACACCGGCGACATCGGCGAGTTCACGCCGGACGGCTTCCTCAAGATCACCGACCGCAAGAAGGCGCTCTTCAAGCTCTCGACGGGCAAGTACGTGATCCCGCAGCCCATCGAGAACGCGCTCACCGAGAGCGCGCTCATCGAGCAGGCGGTCGTGGTGGGCAACAGCCAGAAGTTCTGCACGGCGCTCATCTTCCCGAACATGGAGCAACTGCCGATCTGGGCCAGCAACCACGGCGTCACGAAGACCGGGGAGGCGCTCCTCAAGGACCCGGCCGTCCAGGCCGAGTTCGAGCGGCTCGTCGCCGAGGCGAACCAGGGCATGGACCACTGGAGCCAGGTCCAGCGCTTCCGCCTCGTCCCCGAGCTGATGACGGTCGAGAACGAACTGCTCACGCCGACCATGAAGGTCAAGCGCGGGGCCGTCAACAAGGCCTACACCGACTCCATCGACACGATGTACACGGCGTCGGTCGACACGAGCAAGCACGTCGCCGCGGTCGCGTAGCGAGCCGGTGGGCCTCGGGGCGACGCTGCTCCGGGGCCCGTCTTGGCTCTTCCGGTCCTCGCCCTTCGGGGAGGCGCGTCGGAACGGCGGCGACGGCTGAGCATCCAATCGCCCCCGAGGAGAGCGTGCGTGGCGGCGTGAACCTCGTCGGCTTAACAGTGTTAACCTCTCGACCCGACCCCGAAACGCATGGCCCTCCCCACGATCGACTCCGCCCCGAACGGCACCGCCGTCGCGCCCGACGCCCTCTCCGCGCTCGCCGAGAAGGGCGTCGACCTCGACCGCCTCGCCGCCGCCTTCGGCCAGATGGACGAAGCGACGGTCGCCGCCTCGATGAAGGGGCTGGAGCGCGCCTCCCGTCCGGTCGCGGCCGCCGAGCCGCCCGCGCCCAACGGTGACTTCTTCGACATCGACGGCCTCATCTCGGACGCCCAGCGCCAGAAGATGTCCGAACTGCGCACGTTCATGGAGACGGAGGTCGAGCCCGTCATCAACGAGGCGTGGCTCGGCGACCGGACGCCCCTGGAGGTGCTCGTGCCCGGCTTCCGCAAGCTGGACCTGCTGACCGCGATCTACGGCGAGGACCTCGAAACCCGCGAGGCCAATGGCTCGGTCATGGAGGGCCTGCTGACGATGGAGATCGCGCGCGTCGACGTGTCGACGGCGACCTTCTTTGGTGTCCACTCGGGCCTCGCGATGCAGTCGCTGCTGGTCTGTGGCAGCGACGAGCAGAAGGCCGAGTGGCTGCCGGCCATGCGCGCTTGGGACCAGATCGGCGCGTTCGGCCTGACCGAGCCCGAGGTGGGCAGCGCCATCGCGGGCGGCGTTACCACGACGGCCCGCCGCGAGGGCGACACCTGGGTCCTCAACGGTCAGAAGAAGTGGATCGGCAACGCCACCTTCGCCGACCTCGTCATCATCTGGGCGCGTGATGAGGCCGACAATCAGGTCAAGGGCTTCATCGTCCGCCCCAAGAACAACCCCGGCTACGCGGTTGAGAAGATCCGAGGCAAGATCGCCCTGCGGGCCGTCGAGAACGGGCTCATCACGCTCACCGACTGCCACGTCCCGGAGTCGGACCGCCTGCAGAAGTGCGACGGGTTCGCGGACGTCGCCGAGGTGCTCAAGCTGACGCGGGCGGGCGTCGCGTGGCAGGCTGTCGGCTGCGCGATGGGCGCCTACGAGCGGAGCCAGCGCTACGCGACCACCCGGATGCAGTTCGGCCGCCCGATCGCCCGCTTCCAGCTCATCCAGGACAAGCTGGTCCACATGCTGGGCAGCGTGACGGCCATGCAGACGATGTGCTTGCGCCTGAGCCAGCTTCAGGACGCCGGCGAGATGAATGACGCCCAGGCGTCGCTCGCCAAGGTGTTCACCGCCGCTCGGTGCCGCGAGGTCGTCGCGCTGGCCCGTGACCTCCACGGCGGCAACGGCATCCTGATCGAGAACCACGTCGCCCGCGCCTTCGCCGACACGGAGGCCATCTACTCGTACGAGGGCACCAACGAGATCAACTCCCTCATCGTCGGCCGCCACGTCACCGGCCTCGGCGCCTTTGTCTGATTCGGTTCGGGGTTCAGGGTTCGGGGCTCGTCGCCCATGGCTCTGTGCTCCGGCCCTGCGAACCCTGAACCCCGACCGCGCCAGCGACGGCGCAGCCAACCCTGACCCCTCGAAGCATGGAAACCCCGACCCTGACCTCCTCCGGCACGACGCCCGCCTGGGCGCTGAAGCCGTTCCGCACCGCCGCCGTGCTCGGCGCCGGCGTCATGGGCAGCCAGATCGCCGCCCACCTCGCCAACGCTGGCCTCCACGTCCTCCTGCTGGACGTCACCCCCGAGTCCATCGGGAAGGAGGGCCCCAAGAACAGCCTGGTGGAGGGCGCCTTCAAGGCGGCCACCAAGATGAAGCCCGACCCGTTTTTCACCGCTGAGGCCCAGAAGCGGATCACGCTCGGCAACTTCGACGACGACTTCGACAAGATCGGCGAGGCCGACTGGGTGATCGAGGTGGTCGTCGAGCGGATGGACATCAAGCAGCAGGTGATGGCGCGCATCGAGAAGGCCGCCAGCGACACGGCGGTCATCTCGACCAATACGTCGGGCCTGCCCATCGGGGAGATCGCGGAGGGCCGCTCGGACGCGTTCAAGGCGCGTTTCCTGGGCACCCACTTCTTCAACCCGCCGCGCTACCTCAAGCTGTTCGAGGTCATCCCGACGCCGGACACCGACCCGGCCGTGCTGGACCGCGTCGCGGCGTTCGCCCGCGTCCACCTCGGCAAGGGCATCGTCATCGCCAAGGACACGCCCAACTTCATCGGCAACCGCATCGGCACGTACGCCATGCTGGGCGCCGTCGAGCAGTTCGAGTCCGGCGACTACTCGATCGAGGAGATTGACGCGCTGACGGGTCAGTTGATCGGCCACGCCAAGAGCGCCACCTTCCGCACGGCCGACGTGGTCGGACTGGACACACTCCGCCACGTCACGGCCAACCTCTACGACGCCATCCCGGACGACGAGTCGCGCGACCGTTTCCTGGTCCCGGACGTGCTCCAGCGGCTGGTCGACCTGAAGTACCTCGGCGCCAAGTCGAAGGCGGGCTTCTACAAGAAGGAGGGCAAGGTCATCAAGTCGTTCGACCCGGCCACCGGCGAGTACGCCGACCCGAAGGAGGTCGGCTTTGACGCCAAGTCGTTCCGTGGCGGCTCGCTCGCCGAGACGCTCCGCAACCTGTGGGCCGACGACGGTCGCGCGGGCCAGTTCTTCCGTACGACCACGCTCGACCTGATCGGCTACACCGCCCGTCGGACGCCCGAGATCTCGGACTCGCCTGCCAACATCGACCGCGCGCTCCAGTGGGGCTTCGGCTGGGAGATGGGGCCCTATGAGATGTGGGACGTGCTCGGCATCGACACGGTCCGCGACGCACTCGCGGAGCACGACATCGCCGTCCCGGACTGGGTCGCGGACGTGCCTGCCGAGGGCTTCTACCGCGAGACCGAGGCGGGCATGCCGCAGGTCTGGATGCCCGGCACCGGCGAGGTGGCCGACGACCCGCGCCCGGCCGACGAGTGGGGCCTGACGTTCCTCAAGCAGGACGAGGCCAACACGCTGTGGCAGAACGACGACGCGGCGCTCCTCGACGTGGGCGATGGCGTGGCCGTGTTCGAGTTCCGCTCGAAGTCCAACAGCCTCGGCCAGGAGGTCATCACGGGCGTGATGGAGGCCATCGACAAGGTCGAGAACGACCGCGACCTGCGCGGCATGATCATCGGCAACGAGGGCTCCAACTTCTCCGTCGGCGCCAACCTCGGCGAGGTCGCGATGGCGGTGATGATGGGCCAGCTCGACGAGCTCGGGCCGTTCATCGAGGCGTTCCAGAAGGCCGTCTTCAAGATCCGCTACGCCACCAAGCCGGTCGTCGTGACCACGCATCAGCGCGTGCTGGGCGGCGGCTGCGAGATGACGATGGCGTGCCCGAACCCCGTGCTCGCGGCCGAGACCTACATGGGCCTCGTCGAGCTGGGCGTCGGCCTGATCCCGGCCGGCGGCGGCACCACCATGATGACCGCGCGGGCCGCCGAACTGGCGACCGACGCGAGCTTCCCGTCCGAGGTGCAGCCGTGGCTGCGTCAGCACTTCGAGCAGATCGCGATGGCGAAGGTGGCCGAGAGCGCCGGGCAGGCGCGGGCGATGAACTTCGTCGGCGAGGACGCGATCATCGTGATGAACGACGCGCGGCGCTTCCACGTCGCCAAGCAGGAGGTGCTGCGGCTCAGCGAGCAGGGCTACCTGCCGCCGGCCGTTCGCTCCAACATCATGGTGCTCGGCGCGCCGGGCCGGGCCCAGTTCGACGTCGCGCTGGAGCAGTTCGTCAAGGGCAACTACATCTCCGAGTACGACCGCTTCCTGGCCCAGCGCCTCGCCTGGGTGATGACTGGTGGCGACCTCTCGGCCCCCGCCGAGGTGCACGAGGACTACCTCCTGGAGCTCGAGCGCGAGGTCTTCCTGTCGCTCCTGGGCGAGGAGAAGACCCAGGCGCGCATCCAGAGCATCCTCACGACCAACAAGCCTCTCCGGAACTAGGACGTGGGACGTGGAGCGTGGGCAGAGATCGTTGACCGATGACTGTGCCCTGCTCCCCCTACGCACCACGAACCACGCACTACGAACCATGCAAATCAACGAAGCATATCTCGTCGCCTCCGTCCGCACGCCGGTCGGGAAGGCGAAAAAGGGCGCCCTGAAGGACGTCCGCCCCGAGCACCTCGGCGCGGCGGCCATCAACGGCGCCATGGCCCGGGTGCCCGGGTTGGAGCATGCCATGATCGACGACGTCGTCATCGGCTGCGCATACCCCGAGGGGCCGCAGGGCAACAACATGGCCCGCGCCATCGCCCAGATCGCCAAGATGCCGGACTCGGTGCCCGGCGTGACCGTCAACCGGTTCTGCTCCTCCGGCGTGCAGACCATTGCGCAGGCCTACAATTCCATCGCGATGGGCCAGGCCGACGTGATCGTGGCCGGCGGCGTCGAGTCGATGTCGTCCGTCCCGATGGGCGGCTTCTACTTCGCCCCGGACCCCGCGCTCACGGCCGACGACCCCGAGTTCTACACCTCGATGGGCATCACGGCCGAGAACGTGGCCGACAAGTACAACGTCAGCCGGGAGGATCAGGACGCGTTCGCGGTCCAGAGCCACCAGCGCGCGGCCGACGCCATCGCCAACGGCCGGTTCGACGACGAACTGGTTCCGGTCGAGGTCGAGGAGACCGTCTACGACCCGGAGACGAAGGAGGCCGTCACGCGCACGTTCACGCACGACACCGACGAGGGGCCGCGCCCGGACACGTCAGTGGAAGCGCTCGCCCGCTTGCGGCCGGTGTTCAAGAACGGCGGCAGCGTCACGGCTGGCAACGCCTCGCAGATGAACGACGGCGCCGCGGCGACCATCCTGATGTCGAAGGCGCGCGTCGACGAGTTGGAGGTTGAGCCGATGGCCAAGATGCTCGGCTTCGCCGTCGCCGGCGTCGCGCCGGAGCTCATGGGCATCGGGCCGATGGAGTCGATCCCGAAGGTGCTCAAGCAGGTCGGCATGAGCCTGGACGACATCGACCTGATCGAGCTCAACGAGGCGTTCGCGAGCCAGTCGCTGGCCATCTTGCGCGAGCTAAACATCAGCCAGGACAAGGTCAACGTCAACGGCGGCGCCATCGCGCTGGGCCACCCGCTCGGTTGCACTGGCGCCAAGCTGACGGCGACGCTCCTCCACGAGATGGGGCGCCGCGGCTCCCGCTATGGCATCGTGACGATGTGCATCGGCGGCGGCATGGGGGCCTCGGCGGTCTTCGAGAACCTCCGCCGGTAGATCCAGGCGCTCCGCCTCGGTCGCCCCACCGGAGCACCGAGGCAGCTGACCGCAACGCGAGCGGCCCCGCCCCTCCGAGGAGAGGCGGGGCCGCTGTGGGTCAGTCTGCAGGACGCGATTCGGGACGTCCGCGTCGCGTCTGGACGCTAGTTGCTGAACGGATACGTGACCGACTCCGAGTAGCTGAGCGTTCCGGTCCACGTCTCGACCACCTCGCCGCCGCGCCGGAGCGTCACCGTGTAGTCCGCGGGGCCCTGGTCGCACGCCGTGTAGTAGTTGACTCGGATGCCGTAGTCGCCCTGCGGCGCCGTCCCGGTCCAGACGATGTTCTCGACCGTCTCGGGCGTGGCCTGGCAGGACCGCCGGGCGTCGACGTCGAGGACTCCGCCCGAGGGCACGCTGGTGTTCTGGTAGGAGACTTCGTCGCCGGCGGGGTCCGTTACGTACAGGTCGAGGTCCACCGGCGTGCTCCACTGGAGCGTGACCTGAACGTCACCGGTCAGGATCACCGTCCCGTCGACCTCGATCGTCTCCGACGTACCACCGACGTTGGACCAGAGGCCGTCGCGCTGCGAGCGGAGTTGGAGAACACCCCGGCGGGTCAGGCCGAGTCGTGTCCGAGCGCCCCCGCCGCTGGTCAGCGCCGACCAGATCACGTTTCCTCCCGAACCGTAGGCCACGAAGTTGCCGTCGGACGTCACGGAGACGCTCGTGATCTGGCTGTAGCTGGAGGTCACGGACTCGAGTCCCCAGACGTACCCGTTGTCAGCCGTGTAGACGACGACGTTGCCGTCGTCCTGGAAGATCATGTAGTGCGTCCACGACTCGTTGTAGTACCGCTGGCCCCGGACGAGATCCGTGCCGGCCAGGAGCGGAAACATCGTCGCGCCGCCGCCGACCATGCCGCCCTCGACGGTCGCCCCAGCCGTCTGGACCGTCACCTCGGCAGAGACGGCGCTGGCGGTGAACGCCGCGCTCCCGGTCCCGGCGACGTCGAGCGTGCAGCCGCCGAGGAGCGCAGGCGTGGTGACCCCCGCTGCGACACACGCGGCCCGCGCGCGGTCGCGCTGGGTCGGGTTGAGGTCCGTCAGCAGGAGCGGTTCGGTGGACGTCCCGTTCTGGTTGTAGGTCGCGGTGCTGGAGCCGCCCGCGTAGCGGAAGAGCGACTCGCTGGCGGTGATGCGCCAGCTGTCACCGAACTGGCTGTACAGGGCCTCGAAGGCGAGCGGTGACGTGAGGACGCTGCCGCCGCGAACCCGCATGTCGTTGGCGCCATTGCCGTCGAGGTCGCCGATGAGGCCCGAGAAGCCCATCGACCCGCTGCCGCCGCGGGCCACGCCCACGTCGATGTGCGAGCCCGCGAACGCGCGGACGCCGACGGTGAACCCACTGGCCCACGTGATCCGGTACGACGCCGTCCCGCCACCGCTGACCTCGCAGATGGAGCCGCCACCTGGCAGCACGGTCGGCGTCCCGGACGCGACCTCGACGCGGGAGTCGCCGACGTAGACGACAGGGCCGGGCTCCAGGTAAACTCCGACCCGCGTTCCGGCGACGTTCAGCGCGACCGCCTTGTTGACGGTCACGCGCGGGTTGCTTTCCCACGGCTGCTGACGGGACTGGACCACCACCTCGCCGTCGTTGGACGCCAGGAGCAAGAACTCGCCCGCGGCCTGGAAATCGTAGACCGTGCCGTCTGGCGTCGAGATGTGGACGTCGCCCCACGAGTTCGCGCCCGGGAGCGCCGCGCAGGCGTTGGCCGGGGCCTCGGCGGTCGGCTCGGTCTCGACTACTGATCCGTTGAGGACCACCGTGGCGCTCCGGAGGTTGTTCTGGTTGGCGCAGTCGTCCATCTGCGTCACGACGATTCGGTTCCGGCCCGTCGCGAGGTAGCGGGCGAGGTCGGCCGTGCCGGTGCCGCCCAGCTTCACGTAGCTGCCCTCGTCCACGATGCCCTGCGGGTGGTCCGCGTTGAACACGGTCACGCGCGACCCGTCGTCCATCCCGTCGAACGCGATGGTGAACGTGTTGACCTGCCCGTTGGCCGGGACGTCGACGAACGTCTGGAAGTAGGTGAAGTCCACCGCCTGGAAGCAGGCGACGGTCGAGCTCTCACTGAAGCCGATGGTCTCCGGATTCGGGGCCGGACCCCAGTTCGGGTCGCTCTCCGCTGGAATGGTGGCGAGCGCGTAGAAGGCAGGGTTGCCGTGTTCGTTGCCGTGGGCGATGCTCGAAGCATCCAGGTGCCCCTGGCCGCGGTTCATCTGCCAGTCGCTGCGCGTCTGAGCGGAGGCAGGCGAGGCCGCGAGGGCGACCGCCGCGAGGAGGAGAGTAAGTAGGGAAATACGCATCGCGATGGGGAAGGGGAGCGTGTGAGCGGGAGGTCACGGGGCGATCCCGGACGAAGCCGGGGCGCACCTGACGGAGGCGGAAGACCGCCTTCGCTTCTCAATCCGTCAGCGTCGCGTACCGACTGCCACAGGGCCCAAAAAAATGTGCGCCCCCGTCCATCTCGGCGCTCCTTCGCGGGGGAGCCGACCCGTACCTGGCGAGGAGCGAGCAGGACGTGCTCCCCAGACCTGAGGCCGTTACCTTTTCTGAGCCCCATTCGCTCCCCACGTGGACGCATCTGACACTCTTGCCCTGATCAACGCCGTCCGAGGCGGTGACGACCGTGCGGCAGATGTCCTGTTCTCGAGGGTGTACGGCGACCTGCGCCGCATCGCACAGCGCCGCATCTCGTCGCAGAGGGGCCCGGTGACGCTCTCGGCCACCGGGCTCGTCCACGAGGCGTACGTCAAGATGGTCGATGGCGGCGACTGGGTCGACCGGTCTCACTTCCTGGCGGTCGCGGCGCGGGCGATGCGCGAAATCCTGATCGATCGCGCGCGGGCGCGGAGCGCGGCCAAGCGAGGCGGCGGTGCCCGCCCGGTCACGCTCGACGCCGACCTCGTCGGCGCCGAGAACGATGTCCTCGATCAGGTGCTGGCCCTCGACTTCGCGCTGGGGCGTCTCGCCGAGCGGGACGCCGATCTCGCCCAGATCGTGGAACTGCGCTTCTTCGGTGGCTTGGAGGTGGAGGAGGCCGCCCAGGTGCAGGGGGTGTCCGTGCGGACCGCAGCGCGCCGGTGGGCGCGGGCCAAGGCGCACCTCCACGCGCTTCTCGCTTGATGTCCGCCCGCTCTGCCGACACCGGTCCCGATTGGGTCGCCCTCGACGCGGCCCTCGACCAGGCTCTCGACATGAACGAGAGCGAGCGGGACGGCTTTCTCGCGTCGCTCGACCCTGCGCTACGAGCAGCCCTGGACCCACTGCTCCGTGACGCGCTGCGCGCCGACTCGTTTCTGGAGCGGGCCGAGGCCATGCTCGCCCCCCTGGTGTGCGCACCCGAGGCGGTGGTGGAAGAGGGCGTCCGCGTTGGACCCTATCGCATCGACGCCCTGATCGGGGAGGGGGGGATGGGGCGGGTGTACCGCGCCCACCGTGCCGACGGTGCCTTCGACCAGACGGTTGCCCTCAAGGTGGTTCGCCAGTCGCTCGCGCTCGCCGGGACCGACGTGGCCGCCCGGCTCCGGTGCGAGCGCGACTTCCTCGCCACCCTCGATCACCCCGGCATCGCCCGCCTCATCGACGGCGGCGAGACGAGCGACGGCGTGCCCTACCTCGTCACTGAGTTCGTCGACGGCGCACCGATCACGACCTGGGCCGACGCCCACGCGCTCGTCGTCCGCGACCGGGTCCGTCTCGTGGCCGAGGTGGCCCGGGCCGTGGACCATGCCCACCGTCGGTTCGTGGTACACCGCGACCTCAAACCGTCGAACGTGCTCGTGACGGAGCGTGACGGCGCGCCGCGGCCGGTCGTCCTCGACTTCGGCATCGCGAAGCTGCTGGCGGAGGCCGAGGAAGGGACGGGCGCGTTCCCGCTCACGCGCACCGGCATGCGGATGCTCACGCCGGCCTATGCGGCGCCCGAGTTGTTCGACTCGACGCTGGGCGTCACGGCCGCTGCCGACGTCTACGGCCTCGGTGCGCTGCTCTACGAGTTGCTGACGGGGGCGCGCCCTCACGGCGACGCGCCTGTCGTTCCCGTTACGGAGCCGACGCGTCCGTCGCAGGTGGTACGCGAAGCCAGGGCGCAGCCGACATCGAGCACGGGGGCGCTCGCCCGCTCGCTGCGGGGCGACCTGGATGTGATCTGCCTGAAGGCGCTCCACCCGGACCCGGCCCGGCGCTACCCCAGCGCAGCCGACCTCGCGGTCGACCTGGAGCGCCACCTGGACGGTCGCCCCGTCGAGGCGCGACCGGACTCTCTGTGGTACGTCGCCGGACGATTCGCGCGGCGCAACCGGGCTGCCGTCGCCGCCGGAGCGCTGGCACTTCTCTTCCTCGTGGGAGGGCTCGTGATTTCGCTGGTCTCACTCAACGCTGAGCGGGCCGCGCACGCCGAGGCCGAGGCCGAGGCGCGGCGCGCCACCGAGTCGGTCGCCCTGCTCTCCGATGTCTTCCTGGAATCCGATCCCTACCACGCCGGCCAGGACGTGACCGTCCGCGAGGTCCTCGGTACCGCCCTCGACCGTGTGCGCACCATGAGCACGCCTGAAACGCGGAGCCGAATGCTGGTCATGTTCGGCCATCTCCACAACCAGTGGGGGGAGTTCAGCCAGAGCGAGGACCTCTACCGCGAGGCCGCCCAGGCTGCCAGCGGCGGGTCGGTGGAGCAACAGGCAGAGGCGCGCTACGGCCTCGGGCGCTCGCTCGGAGCGCAGGGGCGGTACCGCGAGGCGCTCCCCCTCTTCGAACAGGTCTACGCCGACCTCGCCACCGAGTCCGACCTGGTGCCGCTGCGGTTTCGCGTCCTCCGAGACGTCGCCTGGATTCAGCGCGAACAGGGGAACGTGCAGGGCGCCATCCGAACCGCAGAGCGAGCCGTAGAGATCGGGCGAGCGCTCGACGAAGAGGAGACGTCGTTGGCCCTGTACGAGTTGGCCTCGACCCTCCTGGCTGCCGGACGCGCCGACGTGGCGCTGCCGTTCGCCCAGGAGGTCTATGATATCGACACGCGACTGTTCGGGCGCCTGCACGCCGAGTCGGCGCACGCCATCGGACTGCTCGGCGAGGTCCAGTACCGCCTCAGCCACCTCGACGAGGCGGCGAGGCTCCAGTCGGACGCCCTCGCCATCCAGCGGCGCGCGCTCGGGAGACAGCATCCCTACACGGCGCAAGCGCACGTGGCGCTCGCCCGGACCCTGCTCGCGGCAGGGGACGCCCGAGGCGGGGTCGCCCAGGCCGACTCCGCCCTGGCCCTCGCGGCGGGTATCCGCGCCGACTCGTCGTTGTGGCAGTCCGTGCTGGGCATCCGCGCGGCGGCGCTCAACCAGGCCGGGCGGTTCGTCGAGGCGGAGCAGGTGGCCCGCGAAGGACTCGGGTGGGTTCCGCAGGAGGACCCCGCCGGCACCGTGGAGTTGGACGCGCACTGGGCACTCGCCCGGCTTGGCCAGGGGAGAGCGGTGTCTCCCTCGCTCCGCGCGACGATGGAGGCGCTCGACCGGTCCGACCCGCTGCTGAGCCGCCTCCACGCGCGGCTGACCCAACTCCAGGGCGGCTCGCGCTGACTGGGCCTGCCTCGGTCGGGCTGTGAGGGCACCGAGACGGAGAGGCCGGTCGTCAGTACTGGGCCGTGAGCGGCGCCGCCACCCACCCTGAGGGTCACGTTGACGTCTGAGGAGCGGCCGACTCGGGCGTCACGTCGAGCCGGAGCGAGTTGGGCAGGGACGGACCGCAGAGGCCCGGAGCCACCCGGACGATCTGGGGGGGCGCGGGGGAGTGCGTGGGGGAATGGCCGCTCGGAGCGGACGGCGCTAATCTCCGGGTTTCCTATCGCCCCGACCTATACGCATGGACCCCACTGCTGCCCCCGCGCCCGCGCCCTCTCAGACTGGCATCCTCGGCTGGATCGAGCGCGTCGGCAACCGACTGCCCGACCCGGTCTTCCTGTTCCTCTACCTGATCGGCGGGCTCGTCGGCATCAGCCTGATCGCGTCGTGGTTCGACTGGTCGGCGCTGCACCCGACGAGCGTCGGGGACGACGGGGCGCCGTTGGTGATCGCAGCGGAGAGCCTCTTGTCGGCCGCGAACATCCAGCGGCTGTGGGTCGAGATGCCGACGACGTTTACCCACTTCCACCCCCTGGGCTACGTCCTCGTGGTGATGCTGGGCGCGGGCGTCGCCGAGCGGACGGGCCTGTTCGGGACCGCCATGCGCGCGGCGGTCCGCAACGCGCCCACGCTGCTGCTGACGCCGGTCGTCGCGCTGGTCGCCATGATGGGCAACCTGGCGGCCGACGCGGCCTACGTGGTGCTGATCCCGCTCGCGGCCGTGATCTACCACGCGGCCGGGCGTCATCCCATCGCCGGCATCGCGGCGTCGTTCGCGGGCGTCTCGGGCGGTTTCTCGGCCAACCTGCTGCCGGGCCAACTCGATGCATTGCTGTTCGGCATCACCCAGGAGGCGGTCGAGACCATCGTGCCGACCTGGGAGGCCAACATCGCGGGCAACTGGTACTTCATCGCCGCGATGGTCTTCGTCTCGATCCCGGTGATCTGGTACGTGACCGACCGGATCATCGAGCCGCGGCTGGGGACCTACGTGCCCGACGCCGACCACGCCGAAGACCCAGACGCCGATCAGGCCATCACGGCCGACGAGTCGAAGGGCCTGCGCTGGGCGGGGCTCGCCAGTCTCGCTGTGATCGCGCTCTGGGCCTTCTTCACCCTCGGGCCCGGCACGCCGCTGATCGACGAGGCCGCCACCCCCGAGGCGCGCCTGTCGCCGTTCTACCGGTCTCTCGTCGCCGGCTTCTTCGTGCTCTTCCTCGCGGCCGGGTGGGCCTACGGGCGCGCCGTCGGCATGGTGAAGAGCCACCGCGACATCGTCAAGATGATGGCCGGCTCGATGGAGGACCTCGCCTACTACCTCGTGCTCGCGTTCGCGGCCGCCCACTTCGTGGCCATGTTCAACTGGTCCAACCTCGGCCTGATCGTGGCGGTGCACGGGGCCAACGGCCTGGAGCAGATGGCGCTGCCGACGCCGATCCTGCTGATGCTGATCGTGCTGTTCACCGGCGTCACGAACCTGTTCGTCGGGTCGGCCAGTGCCAAGTGGGCGCTGCTCGCGCCGGTGCTGGTGCCCATGCTGATGCTCGTCGGCATCAGCCCCGAGATGACCACGGCTGCCTACCGCGTGGGCGACGGCGCGACCAACATCATCACGCCGCTGATGGTCTACTTCCCGCTGATCCTGATCTTCTGTCAGCGCTGGGTGAAGGGCTTCGGCCTGGGAAGCCTCGCGGCCCTCATGGTGCCGTACTCGTTCGGGCTGATGGTCGTCGGGCTCGTGCTCGTCGGGATGTGGGTGGCGTTCGACATCCCGCTCGGACCGGGCGCGGCTGTCGAGTACGTGCTGCCGTCCGCCCCGTAGCCCATCCGCTCCGCCCGCCTCGGTGGCTCCACAGGGGCACCGAGGCGGGCCGGGGCTACTTCTTTTTCTTGCCGCCGACGAGGCCCTGGATGAACGCGGCGAGGAGGCCGTAGGCGAGCGACCCGATCAGCGCGGCCACCGGGCCGTCTACGTCGAACCCGTCCACGAACTGGGTCGCGAGCCAGAACAGGACGGCGTTGATGACGAGCGTGAACAGGCCCAGCGTCAGCCAGCGGATCGGGGTCGTGATCAGCTTGACCACCCAGCCGATGGTGGCGTTGACGAGACCGATCACGAGAGCCGCGATCAGGGCGGCGACGAAGCCTGCGACGACGACGCCGGGCACGAGGTAGGAGACGGCGAGCAGGGCGGCGGCACTGGCGAGCCAGCGGAGGAGCAACTTCATGGGCCAGGGGAGGGGGGAGGAGCCGGCTCCTACGGCCGTCGGCGCCCGCCGGGTTCAGTCGACCGGCACGTAACGCATGCGGAGGCCCGTGTCGCCCCGGATGACCGCGCGGAAGCGGGCCACGCGGCCCGACTGGTTCCTGAGCCGCGCCGATGCCGAGCGACCGCATGTCAGCTGGACGGTGAAGAGGGCGGCCAGCAGGGCGGGAATGGTGAGGTCGAGGGTCACGGCGGCGGCAGGTCTGTTCAACCTACCGTCATGTCACCGTCGCTCCGCCCGCAGCCCCAGGTTCCGGAGGACCCCGATGGCCGCGTCCGCCGCCGGGCCATCGGCGAAGGCGAGGCGGAAGGCGCCGCCCTCGTTCTCGCGCACCCGGAGCAACTCCATGTCCTTGATGTTGAGCCGCGCCTCAGCGAGCGCACCCGTCACGGCGGCCAGGAAGCCGACGCGATCCTCGGCCCAGAGCGTCACCTCGGCGAGCGGCGTCAGGAAGCCTTTCGCGTGCGACGGGATCGCGCTTCGGGTCGCAGCCGAGCGCTCGAAGGCGACTTCCAGCGCAGACAGGTCCCCCGAGCGCACGGCGTCGTGGAGCGCGCCCAGGCCGTCGGTGTAGGTCTCCAGCATCGCGAGGACCGCGTCGCGGTTGGCGCCCAGGATATCGCCCCACATGCCGAACGGCGAGCTGGCGATGCGCGTCATGTCGCGGAAGCCGCCCGCGGCGAGCGCCAGCGCGTCGTCGCCCACCTCGGCCGCGAGGCGGACCAGGGCGACGGCGGCGAGCTGGGGCAGGTGGCTGACGGCCGCGACGACGGCGTCGTGCCGGTCGGGCGCCATCACGACCGGGCGGGCGCCCACCGACCGTGCCAGCCAGACCGCCCGCGGATCGGCCTCCGCGCTGCCGGTGGGAGTCAGGACATAGACTGCGTTCTCGAACAGGAGCGCGTCCGCGTGGGCCATGCCGCCGCGCTCGGCTCCCGCCATCGGGTGCCCGCCGACGAACGTGACGGTCTCGGGCAGGCAGTCGCTCGCAGCCTCCGCGACGGGGCCTTTGACGGATGCCACGTCAGTGACGAGGGTACCGGGGCGGAGGGCGGGCGCGATCTCGGCGAGAGTGGCGCGCATCGCGCCGGTCGGCACGGCGAGCACCACGAGGTCCGCCTCGGCGGCGGCGTCGGCGGGGGAGGCGGCGCCGGACGTGGCCGCGGCTCGTTCGATGGCGAGCGACAGCTGGTCGGCGTCGCGGTCGAAGGCGACGACCTCGACGTGCGGCTGGCGGTCGCGGAGTGCCAGCGCGAGCGAGCCGCCGATGAGGCCGGTCCCGATGACTGCGACGCGGCGGGACGTGTCAGGCACGGGCGAGGCGGCCATCGGGGCCGCGGCGGAAGGGGACCCATGCGAGGGCCATCTCGGCGACGTGCATGGACGTTTGCGTGGCCTGGATCTCGACCGTCTCCAGCGGGGCCGACTCGGGGCTCGCGGTCAGGTCGATGTCGTCCATCTCCCGCTGGAGCTGCGCGTCGAGGTCGGCGTAGTCGGCCTTGAGGGCGTCGAGCTTCTGCTCGGCTCGGGCGACGTCGCTCGACTCCTTAGACATCCGCCCGGCCGATCGCGCGGTGACGCCGATCTGGCTGAGCGTGGACCGGCGGGAGCGCCCGCCGAGGAAGGCACCCAGGAGGGTCGTGCCCACGCGGACGAGCGTGTCGGTCTTCCGCTGGCTCGCCTGCGCCGCCTCGCGGTCGATCGCGTCCTGCGCCGACGCCATCCGCTTTTCGAGGGTCTGAAGCTTGGACGCATACCGGGTCCGGAGGTCCTCCTTCTGGGCGTCGCGCGCTTCGCGGGCCAGTTGCCCCAGGCGGATCCGGAACGCGCGCTCGTCCTCGCCGGGCTTCGAGGTCGCCTTCAACTCCTTGTTCTGGAGGAGGCGGAGGGGGTGCTCCTGCTGGAGCCACCGCCTCAGGTCGGCCTCCCAGCGGCCGAAGCGCGACGCATCGGTGCCCTCGGGCAGTGGCGCGAACGTGGCCCCATCGGCGGGTGTCGTGCGGGTGGCCGGGCGCTCGGCGAGCGGCTCGGCTGCGCCCCACTGCGGGTCGCCGTCGGCGACCTCGATCAGGACGGTAAAGCGCTCCGTGTGGTCCACGTCGAGACTCTTGCGCTGGTACGGCACCTCCGCGCGAGCCAGCAGCATCGGCACGTAGCGGTCCGCGGGCTCCCCAGCGAGGAACACCTGGGGCACGTCGACGCTCGGCGGGCCGGACGCCTCCGCCTCGGACGTGTCCTCGACCGACGCCGGTGCGGTCGATGGGGTCGGCGCGGGCACCGAGGCGGGCGGGGCCGCGGCCGCCTTGCGGTCGGCCATCAACGTCCCGATCTGCGTGCGTGTGAGCGGACCGGCGAGATAGCTCAGCACCCAGCGCGTCGCCAGCAGAGTCGGCGCCTTCTCGTGGACGTTGTGGAGCAGGAAGCGCCGCTTGCCGATGCCGGACAGCATCCGGTCGACCTCCGCGCGGTCGAACCCGGTCGCCTGCGACGCCCCCTCTAGGCCGTCGAGTAGCCGCTCCTTGTCGCGCTCGGTCTGCAACCGTCCGACGAACCAGGTCCCGCAGTTCGAGAGCGCCTTGTAGTCCATGTCGACCGGGTTCTGGGTCGCCAAGACGACGCCCAGCCCGAACGCGCGGGCCTGCTTCAGGAGCGTCAGCAGGAGCGTCTTGGTGGCCGGGTTCGCGCTCGGTGGCAGGTAGCCGTAGATCTCGTCCATGTAGAGGATCGCCCGCAGCGAGCCCGTGCCCGACTGGCGGCGCATCCACGCGAGCACCTCGCCGAGGAGGCGCGTGACGAAGAACATCCGCTCCTCGTCGCCGAGGTGGGCGATGGACATCACCGAGACCTGCGGCGTGCCGTCGTCGCCGTAGAAGAGGCGGTCGGCGTCGAGCGGCTCGCCCTGCGCCCAGGCCGCGAAGCCGGGCGAGGCGAGGAGCCCGTTCAGCTTCATCGCCAGCCCGGTTCGGGTCCGCGCCGGGAAGAAGGCGTCGACGGGGAGCACACCGATGGTGTCGAACGGCGGGGTCTGGAGCGCGCCGATCAGGTCGGCCAGCGTCAGGCTCCGGCCCGCCGCCCAGGCGTCGCCGACCACCTTGGCCAGGAAGACGTGCTCCGGGCTCGACATCGCATCCGCCTCGACGCCCAGCAGCGACAGCAGCCCGCTCACGGACGCGTCCACGCGCTCGGTGAAGGCCTCGCCCGAGCGGGCGTCCGGCGGAGGCGGGTCGAACGACCCGAGCACGGAGACCGGCACCCCGGCATCGGAGCCGGGCGTGTAGAGGGTCACCGCGGCGGCGTCGCGCAGGCGCTGGATGCGGTCGGCGGGCTGGTCCCACTGCGTGAGCCCATCGCGCCACATGGCGGCGGTGCGCGCGGCGAGGTCGTCGGCCGAGATGCCCTCGCGGGTGGCCTCGCCCTCGTCCACCCACGGCCGGAAGTCGGACGCCGCGAGGTCGGGGAACTGGAGCGCGAGGTTACCGAGGTCGCCCTTCGGGTCGATGGCGATGACGGGGATCTTGTCGAGCGCCGCCTCCTCGATGAGCGAGACCCCCAGCCCGGTCTTGCCCGAGCCCGTCATGCCGACGATGAAGGCGTGGGTGGTCAGGTCGGCGGAGTCGTAGAGGATCGGGGCGTCGGTGACCTCGGCCGTGGCCGGGTCGACCTCGCGGCCGAGGTAGAAGACGCCGAGGCCTTCGTAGGGGGCCACGTCGGGCATGGACTGCGGAGGTGAGTGCGGGGGGAGTCTACGCGGATGCCGGGCGCGCGGGCCACCCCGCCCGCCCCGCGTGCAAGAGCCCGGGCCTCGGGAGCGGGGTGGAGGATGCGGCTCGCCGCCTACTTTACCGTCCCTGCCCGTCCGTCCCATGCGTCCCCTCCTCCTGTTGACTGCCCTCGCCGCCTCTGGCCTCGCCGCCCAGCCTGCCGACGACTTCCTCTGGCTCGAGGAGGTCGAGGGCGAACGCGCCATGGAATGGGTCCACGCCCACAACGCGACCACCGCTGCTGCGCTCCAGGCCGAGCCCGTCTACGATGCCCTCTACGCCGACGCGCTGGCGGTGCTGACCTCGGACGACCGCATCGCGATGCCGTCGATCCTCGGCGACGCGATCACCAACTTCTGGACCGACGAGGACAACCCGCGAGGGATCTGGCGACGCGCCTCCTGGGCGAGCTACCTCACCGGCGACCCGGAGTGGGAGACGCTTCTGAACATCGACGCGCTGGGCGCGGCGGAAGACGTGCCGTGGGCGTTCAAGGGCGCGACCTGCCTCGCGCCCGACTACACGCGGTGCCTCGTCCGCCTCTCGCGCGGCGGCGCCGACGCCGTCGAGACCCGCGAGTTCGACCTGACCACGAAGACGTTCCCCGAGGGCGGGTTCTTCCTGCCCGAGTCCAAGGGCGTCGCGGCCTGGATCGGGGAGGACGACCTGCTGGTGTCGACCGACTTCGGAGAGGGGTCCATGACCGACTCCGGGTACCCGCGCGTCGTCAAACGCTGGCGGCGGGGCACGCCCCTGGCCGACGCGGAGACCGTGTTCGAAGGCGAGACGTCGGACGTGGGCGCGTGGGCGGCGTCGTACCGCCGGGGCGACGAGATCCTTCCCGCCGTCGTCCACCGGCCGAGCTTCTTCGAGGGCAGCACCTACGTGCTTCGCGATGGCGACTTCGTCCGCCTCGACGTGCCGCTGGACGCCGACCCCGGCTTCGTGGGCGACCAGCTGACGCTCTACCTGCGGTCCGACTGGGAGGTCGGCGGGGAGACGTACGCGGGCGGCTCGCTCGTCGCCATCGGCGCGGGCGCGTTCTTCGACGGCGAGCGGGCCTTCACCACCGTGTTCGCGCCGACGGAGCGGCAGACGGTGGAGGGGACCGCGTCCACCCGCAACACGCTGCTGGTGGCGCTGCTCGACAACGTGAACGGCGAACTCCGCCGGTTCCGGTACGAGGGAGGCGTGTGGCAGAGCGAGACGCTCGACGCTCCGCCCCTCGGCAGCGTCGGCATCGTGACCGCTAGCGACGACGACGACCGGTTCTTCTTCTCCTACAGCTCCTTTCTCCAGCCGACGACCCTCTTCCTGGCCGAGGCGGACGGCACGACGCGGTCGGTCACCCAGCTTCCGCCGTCCTTCGACGGGTCCGGCCTGACCGTCCAGCAGCTCGAAACCACATCCGAGGATGGCACGCGGGTGCCGTACTTCGTCGTCCACCGCGAGGACGTGACGCTGGACGGCTCGAACCCGACGCAACTCTATGGCTACGGCGGCTTCGAAGTCTCGCTGACGCCGTCGTACAGCGGCATCAACGGGTCGCTCTGGTTGGAGCGCGGTGGCGTGTTCGTGCTGGCCAACATCCGGGGCGGGGGCGAGTTCGGGCCGGCCTGGCACCGGGCGGCACAGCGGGAGAACCGCCAGCTCGCCTTCGACGACTTCCTGGCCGTCGCCGAGGACCTGATCGCGCGCGGCATCACGTCGCCCGAGCACCTGGGCATCCGGGGCGGCTCCAACGGCGGCCTGCTGACGGGCGCGGCGATGACGCAACGGCCCGACCTGTTCGGGGCCGTCGTGATCTCGGTGCCGCTCCTCGACATGCGCCGCTACCACACGCTCCTCGCAGGCGCCAGCTGGATGGCCGAATACGGGGACCCGGACAACCCGGACGACTGGGCATTCATCTCGCAGTACTCGCCGTACCAGAACCTCCGCGAGGGCGTCGCCTACCCGCGCCCGCTGTTCACCACCACGACGCGCGACGACCGCGTCCACCCGGGCCACGCGCGCAAGATGGCCGCCCGGATGGAGGCCATGGGCCTGCCGGTCGACTACGTCGAGAACACCGAGGGGGGCCACGGCTCGGGGGTCACGCCGGACCAGCAGGCGACCATGTGGGCGTCCATCTACACCTACCTCTGGCGCCAGTTGGGTGGCGCCGAGGGGTAGGGGCTATGCGGAGAGCATCGACACGCCCGTGAGCGTCTCGCAGGCCTCCCACAGCCGCCGGCCCGCCTCGGTGTCGACGGCCTGGGGCGAGATGGCGGCCGGCGCCGGGTCGCCCCGCATCTCCTGGAACCCATCCGGGCCGATGTAGCCGCCGGGCTGGGGGTCGTACCCGGCCGCGGCGACGAGCGTCGGCAGCGCGCCCCGCCAGGGGGCCATCGCCACGAGACCCATCACGGGGCCCGCCAGCGCGGAGAGGACCGGCCGCCCCTCCATCATGTCCGTCGAGAGGTTCGTCGACGCCAGGCCCGGGTGGGCGGCGACGCTGATGGCGGGCTTGTTTTGCGCGCGGAGCCGGCGCTGCATCTCGATCGAGAGCACGAGGTCGGCCAGCTTGCTCTGCTGGTAGGCCCGCCAGGGGTCGTAGGCGCGCTCGCTCTGGAGGTCGTCGAAGTTGAGCACGCCGTTGCGGTGAGCGATGCTGCTCAGCCAAACGACCCGGGCGTCCGGCGCGGCGAGGACGCGGTCGAGCAACCGGGCCGTCAGCGCGAAGTGGCCGAGCACGTTGGTCCCGAACTGCATCTCGAAGCCGTCGGCCGTCTCGCGGCGCGTCGGAAGCGCCATCACGCCCGCGTTGTTGATGAGCAGGTCCACCGGCTGGTCGACGGTCTCGGCGAAGGCTGCGACGCTCCCGAGGTCGGCGAGGTCGAGCTCGCGTACGTCGAGATCGGCGCCGGGGAGGCTCCGCCGGACGTCGTCCGCGGCGGCGTGGGCCCGGTCGAGGCTGCGGCACGCCATGATCACGCGGGCGCCGAGGGCGGCGAGCCCGCGCGTGGCTTCGAGACCGATGCCGGAGTTGGCGCCCGTGACGAGGGCCGTGCGGCCCGTCTGGCGGGGAAGATTGCGGAGGGACCAGGAGACGGCGTCGGCCATGGGGGCAGAGAGGGGAGAAGGGATGGGAGAGACCCGCGCCGCGCGTCGGGGTTCGCTCGCTTGCGCCAGGGAGACGGAACGCGTAGACTCTTCCCTTGTTAACGGTGTTAACCTGTCCCGAGGCGGCCCCGCTCCAGGTCCGCAGTCCCCCGAACGCCCCCTTCGCCATGGAAGCCCTTCCGTTCTTCGCCGACGCCCCGCTGTGGGCCGCCGCCCTCGGCGTGCTACTGGTCCTCTTCGCGCTCGGCTTTACCGGCGCCCCGCTCTGGGCCTGGGCCGCCGCTGGTCTCGTCGCCCTGGTGGGCTTCGGCGCGCCGCTCTGGCTGACGGTCGCGTTCGGCGTGCTCGCCGCCGTCTTCCTGATCACCCCGATCCGGCGCGTGCTCTCGGGTGCAGTGATGGGGCTGATGAAGAAGCTGGAGTTCCTGCCCGTCATCTCCAGCACCGAGCAGGAGGCCATCGACGCCGGTACGGTCTGGGTGGAGGGCGAGCTGTTCTCGGGCAAGCCGGACGCCAAGCGCCTCCTCGCGCAGGACTACGCGGGGCTGACCGACGAGGAGCAGGCGTTTCTGGACGGCCCCGTCGAGGAGCTCTGCCAGATGGTGGACGACTGGGACGTGTGGCAGCGCCGCGACCTGTCGCCGGAGACCTGGCAGAAGCTCAAGGACGACAGGTTCTTCGGCCTCATCGTGCCCAAGGCCTACGGCGGCCACGGCTTCAGCCCGTCGCTCAACAGCGCGGTCGTCGCCAAGGCGGCCTCGGCGTCCAGCACGCTGGGCATCACCGTCATGGTGCCCAACTCGCTCGGTCCGGCGGAACTGCTGGCGCACTTCGGCACAGACGCGCAGAAGGACTACTGGCTCCCGAAGCTGGCGACCGGCGAGGTGATCCCCTCGTTCGCGCTCACCGAGCCCGGCGCGGGCTCCGATGCAGGCGCGATCTCCTCGAAGGGCGTGGTGTTCACCGGCGACGACGGCGAACTCTACCTCCGCCTGAACTGGCGGAAGCGCTACATCACGCTGGCCGCGATCTCGAACGTGCTCGGCCTCGCGTTCAAACTGGAGGACCCCGAGGAGTTGCTCGGCAAGGGCACCGACCTGGGCATCACGTGCGCCCTCGTCCCGACGACTGCCGAGGGCGTCGTCCTGGGCAAGCGGCACGACCCGCTGGGCGTCCCGTTCTGGAACTGCCCGACCGAGGGCCACGACGTGGTGGTCAAGCTGGAGGACGCCATCATCGGCGGCGCGGCGGGCGCGGGCCGCGGCTGGCGCATGCTGATGCAGTCGCTCGCGGCCGGGCGCGGCATCTCGCTGCCCGCCTCGGGCACCGCGGGGATCCAGCAGGCGGCTCGCGTCGCAGGCGCGCACGCGCTCATCCGCAAGCAGTTCGGGCTCTCGATCGGCAAGTTCGAGGGCATCGAGGAGCCGCTGGCCCGCATCGGCGGCTGGGCCTACATCGCCGAGGCGTCGCGGCGTTACACCTGCGGCGCGCTCGACGGGGGCGCGGCCCCGGCCGTGGTCACGGCCATGATGAAGTACAACATCACCGAGCTGTTCCGGAAGGCCGTCAACGACGGCATGGACGTGCTCGGCGGCAACGCCATCAGCCGCGGCCCGCGCAACCCGCTCGCCCACGCCTACATCGGCCTGCCCGTCTCGATCACGGTCGAGGGCGCCAACATCCTGACTCGCACGCTCATGGTCTTCGGCCAGGGGGCCATCCGCTGCCATCCATACGCGCTCAAGGAGATGCGGGCGCTGATGACGGGCGACGTGAAGGCGTTTGACTCGGCTTTCTGGCCTCACATCGGGCACGTCGTTCGCAACGCGTTCCGCGGCGTCGGCCTCTCGCTGACGCGGGGCTGGCTGGCGGGCTCGCCGGTCTCCGGCCCGGCCGCGCGCTACTGGCGCAAGATGGCCTGGACCAGCGCCACGTTCGCCTTCCTGGCCGACCTCGCCATGGGCACGCTCGGCGGCGACCTGAAGCGCAAGGAGAAGCTTACGGGCCGTTTCGCGGACATCTTCTCGTGGATGTACCTCGGCACGGCGGTTCTCAAGCGCTTCGACGCCGAGGGCCAGCGCGAGGAGGACCGCGCCTTCCTGGACTGGTCGATGCAGTACGCCTTCGCCCAGATTCAGGACGCCTTCGATGGCCTGTTCGCGAACCTCCAGGTGCCCGGCGCGACGTGGTTCTTCCGCGGCCCGCTCGCGGCCTGGAGCCGCTTCAACCGGATCTCTGATCTGCCGTCGGACGCGGTCGGTCACAAGGTCGCAGCGGCACTTCAGGTGCCCGGCGAGCAGCGCGACCGCATCACCCCGACTGTGTTCACGTCGATGGACCCTGAGCACGCGTACGGCCGCTTCGACCACGCCATGCGCCTCTGCTACGAGGCGGAAGGCGTCGTGTCGAAGATCAAGGCCGCCATCAAGCGCCGCGAGCTGCCCCGCCAGCACCCGGCTACGCTCATCCCGCTCGCCATCGAGGGCGGCGTCATCACGCGTGCCGAGGCGGAGATGCTGAAGACCGCCGAGGCCGCCCGCGCCGATGCCATTCAGGTCGATGCGTTCGACAACGCCGATTACTTCGCCTCGGCTGTGAAGCCGGGAGAGGTGACGTCGGCGACGAGCGGAGACGGCTCCGCGGTCGGGGAGGTCGGCTTCGGCGGCCCCGCGTCGACCGAGGCGGGCGCTACGGCCTGGAGCGGCGCGGTCGTCACCGAGGATCCGGCCGCCGAGCCGACTGCGTAGAGGGCTCGCGTCGACCGCTTTCAAGGGCGGCTCCGCACCGCGGGGCCGCCCTGTTCGTGTCAGACGACGGTTGACCCTGCGTGTCGGCCAGAACCTGACGGAGTGGCGCGCCGTCCTCGATGGTGGCACCTTCCGCTCCCGCTTCCGCCTCACTCTTGCCGTACCTCGACCACGCCGCGACGACCCCGCTCCGCCCCGAGGTACTGACAGCGATGCTGCCGTACCTGCGTGAGCAGCACGGCAATCCGTCGTCGCTACACGGGCCGGGACGGCGCGCGAGGGTGGCCGTAGACCGGGCGCGCGAACAGGTCGCGGACGTGCTGGGCGCCGAGCCGAGCGAGGTAGTGTTCACCAGTGGCGGCACCGAGGCGGATAACGCGGCGCTCCGGGGCGTTCTCACGGGTGAGGTCGCGCGCCAGACCGGACGGCGGGGTCTCGTGACCTCGGCGGTCGAGCATCACGCGGTGCTGCACACGGCCCAAGCGCTCGCGGCCGACGGCCACCCGGTCCTCATTCTGCCGCCCGACGCGCGTGGTGTCCTGACCCCCGACGCACTCGCCGACGCCCTCGACGCCTCGACCGGGCTCGTGTCCGCGATGCTCGTCAACAACGAAACGGGCAGCGTGAACCCGGTGCGGGAACTGGCCGACGTGGCGCACGCGGCCGGAGCCTTCTTCCATACCGATGCCGTCCAGGCGGCGGGCCTGTTGCCCCTCGATGTCGACCGACTGGACGCGGACCTGCTCTCGCTCTCGGCCCACAAATGCGGCGGGCCGAAGGGCGTCGGCGCCCTGTACGTGCGTGCCGGGACACCGTTCGCGGGCATCCAGACGGGCGGCGCGCAGGAACGCGCCCGGCGGGGCGGCACGGAGAACGTAGCCGGGATCGTCGGGTTCGCGGAGGCGCTGGTCCTCGCCGAGGCAGAGCGCGAGGCCACGGGGGCTCGCCTCAGTGCCCTTCTGGGCACCCTCCGCACCGATCTGGTGGCCGCCTTCGGCGACCGGCTGGTCATCCACACGCCGCCCGATGCGGCGCCCCACATCCTGTCGGTGTCGTTCCGACCCGCCCCGGACCCACTCGACGGCGAGATGCTCCTGGCTGCGCTCGACCTGGACGGCGTGTCTGTCTCGGCGGGCAGCGCCTGCACCAGCGGTGCGCTGGAGCCGAGTCACGTGCTGCTGGCGATGGGGGTCGAGCGCGACAGCGCGGGCGCCACGGTCCGGTTCTCCCTCGGCCACCCCACCACGTCGGCCGACGTCGCCGACGCGGTCGCGTCCCTCACCCGCATCGTCGCCCGGCTCGATGCTGTCACCGCCTGACATGCAGATCCTGACGTACGGACCGCCGCCCGCCTGGGCGACTTCCCTCGGGACCGCTACGCCCCTCTCCGACCTGGACGCCGTCGATGCCGCCACGGCCGACCTCGTGGTCGTCGGCGAAGGGGTCGACCTCGATGCGGTCTCCGACGCGCTCCGGCGTCCGCGGACCCGTCCCGCCGTGGTGGTGGTCGCGACGACCGAGGCCGAGGAGGACGCCGCGCTGCGGGCCGGGGCCGAGGGCGTGCTTCCGCCCGATGCCTCGGACGGCGAAGCACGGCGGGCTGCACGGCAGGCGCGCGCCCGACACATCGGCGTCCGCACCGACGCGGAGCTGTACCGGCTAATGGTCGAGAACGCGACCGACCTCATCACCGTCACCGACGTGACCGGCCGGACGATCTATGCCAGTCCGGCGGCGACTCACCAACTCGGGCGCTCCACCGAAGACCTCATCCGCCACACGCCCCTGGACGCGGTCCACCCGGACGACCGCGAGGTCGTGCTCGCCGCGCTGACGGAAGGGTTCGACTCCGGGGAGCCGCGCGTGCTGCGCTACCGGACGGTGGACCCTGAGGGGAAGACGCGGATCGTGGAGAGTCGGGGCCAGGCGGCGATGGGTCCGGATGGGCAACCGGTCGGCATCATCACCACGCGCAACGTGACCGAACTGGAGGAGACTGAGCGCGGGCTGCGCGAGTCGCGAGCACGCTACCGGACGGTCGTCCGCTCGCTCCCCGACGTGGTCTCCCGCCTCGCGGCCGACGGGCTGGTCCTCGATTTCCACGTGCCCGAGGTGTTCCGGACCGAGTTTCCGGCCGAGGCGCTCATCGGGCGTCGGCTCCAAGACGTGATCCCGAAGCCGCTGGCGACCGAGTTCCTGTCGGCGATGGAGCGCCTGAAGGAGACCGGCGAACGGGTGTCGTACGGCTACGAGGTCGAAATCGCCGGGCGGACCCACCACCGCGAGGTCCGGATGGCACCCATCGAGGGGGGGGAGGTCATCTCGATCCTGCGGGATGTGACCCGGCTGCGGGAGAACGAGGCGGCCCTGAAAACCTCCCAGGCTGAGCTCCGCGCCCTCGCGACCCACCTCCAGGACGTCCGCGAGGAGGAGCGGACGCGGCTCTCACGCGAGGTCCACGACGTGCTCGGGCAGCAACTCACCGCGATCCGGTTCGGGGTCGGGTGGTTCGGGCGCCACTACCCCGACGACGAGGCCGCACAGGCCCGCCTCCAGGACGTGCGCGAGACCATCGACGAGACCATCCGCCACGTCCGCCAGATCGCGGCCGACCTCCGACCGGGGGTGCTGGACGACTTCGGGCTGGCGAGCGCCGTCGAGTGGCAGATCAAGCGCTTCGAGGAGCGGACGGGCACGCGCGGGTCCCTGGATGTCCACGGCGCGACCGAGCCTCCGACGGAGGTCGCCACGGCCGCATTCCGCGTGCTCCAGGAGGCCCTCACCAACGTCGCGCGCCACGCCGAGGCCCAGGCCGTGGCGGTGACGCTCGTGCTCGGCCCCGAGGTCGTCCGCCTCGTGGTGTCCGACGACGGCCGCGGCTTCGACTCCGAGCGGACCGGCCGTAGGCGGTCGCTGGGGCTGCTGGGCATGCGCGAGCGAGCCGGCGCGCAGGGGGGCACCCTGGACGTGCGCGGCGTGCGTGGTCAGGGGACCGTTGTGGAGTGTACGTTGCCGCACCAGCCCGTCCCGGACGCTCCACCACCCTCCGACTCGCCATGACCCGAATCGCCATCGCCGATGACCATGTCCTCGTTCGCCGCGGCCTCGCCGAGTTGCTCCGCGAGATGGACGACTTCCGCGTGGTCGGCGAAGCCTCCTCGGGCGACGAACTGCTCCGGCTCCTCCGCGAGGACCGCGTCGACGTGATCGTGATGGACATGAACATGCCGGGGCCGAGCGGGCTGGACCTCGTCAAGTCCATCCGCGCCGAGTTTCCCCGGCTGCCGATCCTCGTCCTCTCGGCACACCCCGAGGACCAGTACGCCGTGCGCGTCGTCCGCGCCGGAGCGATGGGCTACCTCACCAAGGAGAGCGCCGAGGCGGACCTCGTGGTCGCGGTCCGGCGTGTCGCCTCGGGCAAGCGCTACCTCACGCAGACGCTCGCCGCGTCCCTGCTCGACGCGCTCGACACCAATCCGGACGAGGACCCGCACGCGGCGCTCTCGGATCGTGAGTACCAGGTGCTCCGGCTCATCGCGTCCGGCATGACTGTCGGTGGGATCGCCGAGCACCTGTCGCTGAGCGTCAAGACGGTCTCGACGTACCGGAGCCGCCTGCTCCAGAAAATGGGCATGTCGAACAACTCCGAGATCACGCGCTACGCGCTGGAAAACGGACTGGTCGAGTAGCCGGGCGCCCGCCCTCGGCCGGGAGGCTGCCGGGTAGGACGGATGCCGACGCCAGGGGGCGGCCCGCGCTGACGCCACGCTGGGGGATCGGAGGCCGGTCCGGATGGGTCTCGCCCCCCGGATCTCCGTAGGATGGAGAACCCGTCACAGCCCCGGCCTTATGCCTCTCCGGCCCTCCGTCCGCGTCCTCGTCGCAGACGACTCCCCACGCCTCCGCCGCCTCCTCCGCGACGCCATCGAAGAGGTGGACGGTGTGGAGGTCGTCGCCGAGGCCGCCGACGGGCAGGAAGCCCTCCACCGCGTCCAGGCCTGCGCGCCCGGGGTGGTGGTGCTGGACCTTCAGATGCCGGTCATGGGGGGGCTGCTCGCGCTCCAGCACCTGCGCGAGGCCGGCCGGTTGCCGCGCGTGATCGTGCTCACCAACCACGCCGACGTGATGTACCGGGAGGCGTGCCTGGAGGCGGGCGCCGACCACTTCTTCGACAAGTCGGCCGAGCTGGACCGGGTGCTGGACGTACTCCGCAACCTCGCCGAGACGGGCGAGGCGTAGTCAGTTCAGGCGCGGGTCGTCCGGGAACGTCGAGAGGAGCGCGTACTCGCCTCCCAACTGGCGGAGGATTTGCCGCCACAGTGCGTCGTCGCCGTCGGCGAAGACGAGGTCGCGGTTGCCGGGGAGCACGATCCAGGCGCCCTCGTCCACCTCGGCGTCCAACTGGCCCGCACCCCAGCCGGAGTAGCCGACGAAGAACCGGGCCCGGTCGGGGTCGAGGTCCCCCGCAGCGATGGCCGCCCGGAGCGTCTCGAAGTCCCCGCCGAAGAACACATCCTCCAGGACGGGCAGGCTGCCGTCGAGGTCGCCGAAAGGGTGCAGGTAGTGGAGCGTCTCCGGCTGGACCGGTCCGCCCATCCAGAGCTCGGCGTCGAACGGCAGCGCCTCGTCGGCCGCCTGGCCGAGCGTGAGCCCCGTGGGACGGTTGAGCACGAGCCCGAACGAGCCCTCTGTGGTGTGCTCGCAGAGCAGCACCACGGTCCGGCGGAAGTTCGGATCCGCCATGGGCGGCTCGGCGACGAGGACGACGCCTGGGACGGGGGAGGACATGCGTTGGGGGACGGGCGGTGGGTCAACGGCGAGGGGCCGACACGGTTCGCGTTCGTCCCTCATCCACCTGATGCCTGCGGTCGATGTCCCCGACTGCGCCGTCAGAGGCCCCGTGACCGGAGCGCATCGCAGTGCGCCTCGAAAAATGCCATCGCGTCGTACGTCGCCGACGGCGTCCAGCGGAGCCCGATCTGCCGGGCGTGGTCGGCGTCCAGCACGCCCAGCCGCTCGCCCCACCAGGCCGAGTCCGTGGGGACGATCCCGTCGTTGAGGCCCGCCATTCCGTAGAGAATGCGGTTGGGGAGGACCAGCGGCGGGTACATCGGAGTGTCCGTCCCCTTGCCCGCACGCCCTGCGTACGAGGCGCACCACGCGCCGGGGAGGAGATCCTCCTCCGGGAAGACCGACGCGGTGGCGTCGGGCGTAAGCTCCCGCAGGGCTGCCTCGGCGTGCGGCGGGGCCCCCTCGTAGGCCGCCCGCCCGACGAAGTCCATCAGCGCGATCGCCCAGTCCCGGAGCCGCTCGGGGCGGTCGAGGACGAACGTCGCAAGGTCGGAGCCGCGGTGGGGCGTGGAGACGGTGACCAGGCTCGCGATCCGGTCCGCCCAGACCGGGTCCCGCGCCAGCCAGCGCGCATCCAGCCCACCGGTTGAGAAGCCGACCAGGTTGACCCGGTCCGCGCCGGTCTCGGCCAGCACCCGCGTCAGGCGCTCCGCCCAGGCCTCGGCACGCACCTCGACGGTGTCGTAGGGGTTGACGTGCGGAGCGTACGCCCAGACGCCGCGCCCGCGGAGGTGCATCGCTTCGGCGTGGAGGACGCCGCCCTGCATCAGGTTGGCGAGCGCCCCGAAGCCGTGGAGGAGCACGACCGGGTAGCGCGTCGGGCAGAGGGGGGGCTGGGGCATGGGCTCCAGTTCCACGGCCCGGCGGGCGACGGCCTCCGCGCGGCGGGACAGCCCGCTCAACATGGCCGAGGGGGGAGGTGCTGACTCACAGGGCCGCCCACATCGCGAGCCCGGACAGCAGCGGGACCCGGAAGTTGTCGTTGATGGGGATCGGCAGCGCCTCCAGCACCGCGCCGGTCACCGCGCCGATGACGCAGACGAGGGGCGTCAGCCCCGCACCCGGCCAGGCCGCGACGGCGAGGCCGGTCCCGAGGGCGGCCACCGCGTAGGCTGAACTTCCCTCCACCGACTTCGGCGAGCGGGGCCACTTCGTCCGCCCGAGCTTGCGGCCCACGACGGCCGCGGCCCCATCGCCGACCATCAGCATTGCGAGCGCAGCGGCGCCCACTCCGGGAGGAAACACCCACGCGCACACGGCGGCCGAGAGAAACATCCACACGCCGCCGTTGAACACCAGCGGACCGCCGAACGCGGGGATCTCCTCCGGCCGCATCATCCACCCGAACGCGCGTTCGACCAGCACCTCGTGTACGGCCGGGATCCGCTGCCGGGCGATGTCCAGTGCCACGGCCATCACGGCGAGGCTGGTGAGGACGATCCGGGCGAGCGGGGTCGGGAGGACGAGCAGCCCCGCCGGGAGCGCGAGCGCGCCCAGGTGGATGGCCTTGCGCTGCAGCTCGGCCGAGTAGGGAAGGACGGGTGGGGAGTCGCTCACGCCGGAACTTACGCGGCGCCCCTCTCCGTTCCGACCCGCCCCACCGATCGATCCATGCGTCTCTCCGCTCTCCTCATGCTGGTCGCGCTGGCAGCCTGCCAGTCCACCCCCGACGATGCCGCCGAAATGCGCCGCCAGCACGACGGGGACGCGCCGACCGCGTCCGCCGCGACCGACGGCGCCGGCACGCTCGCGGTCGTCTCCGAGCGGGTGACGTACGCGACCGCGGGCGGGCAGACGGTGACGGGCGTGCTCGCTCGGCCCGAGGGGGCCGAGACGGGGGTGCCGGGCGTCGTGGTCATCCACGAGTGGTGGGGGCTGAACGACAACGTCGAGGCGATGGCGCGGCAACTCGCGGCGCAGGGCTACCTCGCCCTGGCGGTGGACCTGTACGGCGGCGAGGTCGCCACCGACCCCGACGGCGCGATGGCGCTCATGCGGACTGCGATGGGACAGGAGGTCGCGCTCACGGAGAACCTCGCGCAGGCCGTCGCCTTCCTCGCCGACGACCTGGGGGCACCGCGGGTCGGCGTGATCGGCTGGTGCTTCGGGGGGATGTGGTCGCTCCGGACGGCCCTCGCCGCGTCCGACCGCGTCGACGCGACGGTGATCTATTACGGCCGTCCCGTCACCGACCCCGCTCGCCTCGGCGTGCTGACGGCCCCCGTGCTCGCGCACTTCGGCGGCGCCGACGACTCGATTCCGGCCGACACCGTGGCGGCGTTCGAGGCGGCGCTGGCCGAGTCGGGCGTGCCGCACTCGGTGTACACCTACGCGGGCGCCCCCCACGCCTTCGCGAACCCGTCCGGGCAGGCCTACGCCCCGGAGGCCGCAGAACTCGCCTGGGACCGGACTACAGGCTTCCTCGCCGACGCCCTTCAGCCCCCCGCCGCGGCGGACGAGGTCGCCGACTGAACCCACGCGTCGATCTCAGCGCGGAAGACGGCCGTCGCCGCGGTCGGGTCGTCGGCCATCGTGACTGCGGAGAGTACCGCGACGCCCCAGGCGCCCGCATCGAGGCAGGGGCCGACGCGCGCCGGTGTGATCCCGGCGATCGCGATCACCGGAATGCCCACGCCCGCGCACGTCTCGGCCAGCCCGTCGAGCCCTTTGACGGACGCGGGATTGGCCTTCGACGAGGTCGGGAAAACCGGCCCGAAGCCGATGTAGTCGGCCCCCTCGGCCTCGGCGCGGCGGGCGGCGTCGAGCGTGGTCGCGGTGGCGCCGATGACGAATGACTCCCCGAGGCGGTCCGCGAGGCGACGCGCATGCCGGACCGGCAGGTCGGACTCGCCGAGGTGGACGCCCGCAGCTCCCGTCGCCAGCGCGAGGTCGAGGTGGTCGTCCACGAGGCACGGGACGTTCCCCGTGCGGCAGGCCGCGACGGTCGGCTCCAGGAGGCGCAGCCGCTCGCGAGGCGAGCCGGGCTTGTGGCGGAACTGGACGGCGTCAGCGCCCCCGGCGGCGGCCGCCGCTGCGATCTCGGCGTGGGACCAGCGCTGCTGATGGTCGGTGTCGGTGAGGACGTGGAGTCGCCCGATAGAAGGCATGGGATGCGTTCGAGGAGGAAGGGGGGAAGATCGGGTGCCCTCGCCGGAAGTGCCGCGCCTCGACCTCCCGCGCTCCGTACGTTGCCATAGCACCGATCCCTTTCTGATGTCTACCACTCCCACCCGCGCCCTGGTCGTCGACGATGAGTCGGACGTCCAGTTTCTGTTCACCCAGAAGTTCCGCCGGGAGGTCCGGAAGGGGCTCCTCGAGTTCATCTTCGCCACGAGCGGGGAGGAGGCGCTGGGGAAGCTGCGTTCCGGCGAGGCCGCCGACGTCGTGGTGGTGCTCTCGGACATCAACATGCCGGGGATGAGCGGGCTCGACCTGCTCGCTACGGTCACGGCCGAGTTCCCGGACAAGCAGGTCTACATGGTCACGGCGTACGACGACGGTCAGTTGGAGGCGACCGCGTTGGAAAGTGGGGCGCGCGGGTACCTCACCAAGCCCATCGATTTCAACAGCCTCAAGGGTGAGGTGTTCGGGCTGGAGACGGCCTGAGGCCATTCTCTACCGAGGAGAGGTGATCCTTTCGTGTGTGCGAGGGTACGTAGGGAGATGCGGCGCCGAGTCCTGGCCGTCGCGCTCCTGCTCCTCAGGTTGTGATGACTTCAGACGCCGATCCTCCTGCTCCCGACCCGTTCGACGAGCACGAGACGGCTTCGGAGGCGGAGGCTGGCCCTGAGGCGGTGACGCGTCGAGAAGGGGTGGGATTTCCGGTGGTCGGGATCGGCGCGTCGGCCGGCGGGCTGCGGGCGTTCCAGGCGTTCTTCTCGGCGCTGCCGCCGCAGCCGAACATGGCGTTCGTGCTCGTCCAGCACCTCTCGCCGGATCACGAGAGCCAGCTGGCGGAGCTGGTCCAGTCGCAGACGCAGCTGTCGGTGGCGCAGGTCGAGGATCACCCGGTCGTCCAGGCAGACCACGTGTATGTGATCCCGCCGGGCAAGCACCTGGAGATCCACGACGGCGAACTCCGGCTCGTCGGTCCTGATGCGGACCGGGGGCGTCCCTCGGCCGTCGATCGATTCTTTCGTACGCTCGCCGAGGACATGGGCGACCGCGCGGTCGCCATCGTGCTCTCCGGCACTGGAAGCGATGGAGCCCTCGGGCTGAAGACCGTCAAGGAGCGTGGCGGGCTCACGATGGTGCAGGACCCCGCCGAGGCGGACTACGACGGGATGCCGCGGAGCGCCGTCGCCACGGGCCTCGCGGACGTGGTCGGGTCGGCGACCGACCTCGCGCGCATGCTGATCGAGGTGCGTGTGACGGCGGACCGGATTGGCCTCCCGAGCGACACCGAGAAGCCGACCGCCTACCGAGCCGTCCTGACGCATCTCCGGAACCGCACCGGGCACGACTTCTCCGACTACAAGCCCTCCACCATCCGCCGTCGCCTCGCCCGTCGGCTGCAAGTCAACGGGCTGGCGTCGCTGGACGCGTACCTCGCCTTTCTCAAGGCGACCCCCGCCGAGTCGGTCGCCCTCCTCCGCGACGTGCTCATCTCGGTCACACAGTTCTTTCGCGACCCCGGCGCCTACGAGGCACTGGAGCAGGACATCATCCCCGGCTTGTTCGAGGGCAAGACGCGCGGCGAGACCGTCCGCGTCTGGGTGCCGGGGTGTGCGACCGGGGAGGAGGCCTACTCCATCGCGATGTTGCTGCTGGAGCACCGGGACCGGACCGATGCGCCTGTAGAGCTCCAGGTGTTCGCGACCGACATCGACGAGGGGGCCCTTCAGAAGGCGCGCGACGGGATCTACCCGATGGCGGCGACCAGCGACCTCACGGTGGCGCGGCAGAAGGCGTTCTTCGAGGAGGAGCCCAGCGGCATCCGCGTCAAGGCCTCGCTGAGGGACGTCGTGCTGTTCGCCCGGCACAACGTGATCTCGGACCCGCCGTTTTCGAGACTGGACCTGATCTCGTGCCGCAACGTTCTCATCTACCTCAACCGCTCCCTACAGCGGCGCGTGTTGATCGCCTTCCACTACGCCCTCGTGGATCGGGGCGTGGTGTTCGTCGGAGGCTCGGAGGGCGTGGACGCGCTCGGGAAGGGGTTCAAGGAGGTCGACAAGTACGCTCGGATCTACCGGCGTCGCAACGTCGTGCTGGGAGGCGAGAGGCGCGAACGGTTCCTGGGCAGGGCCAGGCCCAAGCAGGTCGCGGTACCCGTTCCCGCCCGGACGGAGGCCGACTTCGTCGACCGGTATGCGGCGTGGACGGCTGCGACGTATGGCCCGCCTCGCATCGTGGTCGACGAGCACCACGAGGTCTCGCATGTCTTCGGCGGGGCGAGCAAGTACCTGCGGGAGAGGGAGGGGCCGGTCACGCAGAACATCATCGACAAGGTCCTCCGAGCGTTCCGCCTCGACCTCCGGGCTGCGCTCAGTCTGGTGTTCCGAACGGGGGAGTCCACCGATACCCGATTCCACCGGGTCACCCTCGGGACGGACGTTCGCTACGTGCGTCTCCACGTCGGGCCGGTCGGAGAGCCCGTGTCAGAGAGCGGGTTGGCCGAGGTCGTCTTCATCGAACTCGACCCGGCGTCGCTGGAGAGTCTGTCCAAGGGCATCCTGGACACCGCCGAGGGAGAGCAGGACCAGGACCATCCCGCACTCGCGCGACTGGAGGACGAGGTGCGCCAGACGCGGGAGCGCCTCCAGGCCACCATCGAGGAGCAGGTGACCTCGAACGAGGAGCTGAAGGCCTCCAACGAGGAACTGCAGTCGATGAACGAGGAGCTGCAGTCCACCTCGGAGGAACTCGAGACCTCCCGCGAAGAGCTCCAGTCGATCAACGAGGAGCTGCACACCGTCAACCAGGAGCTGAAGAACAAGGTCGATGAGCTGACGCGGTCGAACGCTGACCTGGCGAACCTCATCGCCTCGACGGAGATCGCGACCATCTTCCTCGACCACCGGCTGCGGGTGGTCCGCTACACGCCCGCGGCGGCGACGCTCTTCAACCTCATCCCCGGCGACCTCGGGCGCCCGTTCGAGCACCTCACGCATCGCCTCGAACACGACGACTTGCCGGGCCTGGTCCAGGGAGTGCTCGGCTCCTTGCGACCGGCGGAGGTGGAGGTGGAGGGAGGCCACAACCGGGCGTTCAGCGTCCGCGCCATCCCGTACCGCACGGCCGACGACCGGATCGACGGCGTGGTGGTGTCGGTGATCGACGTGACCTCGTTGAAGCGGGCCCAGCAGGAGAGCGCCCGCCGGGCCCACCAGCAGGAGGCGGTCTCCTCCCTCGGTCAGTTCGCGCTCCGCGCGACGTCCCTCGACGACGTGTTCGACCGGGCCGTGCACCTGGCGGCGGAGGCGCTCGGGGCGGAGCTGGCCAAGATCCTGTCCCACGACCCTGGTGCGGGCGTGCTTCGGCTCGAAGCCGGAGTCGGGTGGCCCGAGGGGGCGGTCGGGTCGGCCACGGTCCCCGACAACCAGGGCTCTCAGGCGGGCTTCACCCTCCTGTCCCAGCGCCCGGTGCTCGTCCCCGATCTGGCCCGCGAGGCCCGATTCGAGGGGCCGGCGTTGCTCCTCGACAACGGCGTCGAGAGCGGCATCAGCGTCGTCATCCCCGGGGACGAGCGGCGTCCATACGGGGTGCTGGGCGTCCATGCGCGGACGACGCGCTCGTTCTCCGAGGACGACGGCCGGTTCGTGGAGGCCCTGGCCAACGTCGTCGGCGAGGCGATCCGGCGGCACCGGGACGAGATCACCATCCGCGAGCAACTCGGGGAGATCGAGGCCATCTACGCCTCGGCGCCCGTCGGCCTGGCCACGTTCGACCGGGACCTGCGCTACATCCGCATCAACCGACAGCTCGCAGCGATCAACGGCTCGCCGCCCGAGGCGCACATCGGCCGGACCGCAAAGGACATGGTGCCGGGCCTCGGCGCGTCGCTGTATGCGATGTACCGACAGGTCCTCGAGTCCGGCGAACCCATCGAGCAGGTCGAGATCCGGGGATCGACGTCCAGCGAGGCGGGCCCCGACCACATCTGGCTCGCAACCTTCGCCCCGTGGTTCGACGCCGATGGCACCGTGCTCGGAGTCAGCGCGGCCGTCCAGGACATCACCGCGCGGAAGCGACAGGAGGAGGCACTCGCCGAGACCACGCGGCTCCTCGAACTGGCGATGTCGAGCGGTGGGCTCGGAAGCTTCGTGATGCCGGTCACGGGTCGGCGGTCGCAGATCACCTACGACGAGCAGGCCCAGGCGTTGCTCGACCTCCCGCGCGCCACCCCCCGCTCGATCCTGGACCGACGCATCCACGCCGGTGACCTCGACGCGTTCAGGAAGGCGGTCGACACCGCCTGCGGACTCGGCTCGGGCGACGACGCCTCCTCGCTGTCCGCCGAGTTCCGCTACCATCACCCCGACGGCCGGACGATGTGGATCGCGGCGCGAGGTCTCTGCACCCAGATGGAGGAGGGGCCGGCGCGCCTGACCGGCGTGCTGTTCGATGTCACGGGCTTGAAGGAAGCTGAAGCCCAGCTCCGCCGCCAACTCACCGAGATGGACGCCTACTTCGACTCCGCTCCGGTGGGGATCGCGGTCTTCGACGCGGCGGGGGATCTGATCCGGGCCAACATGCAGCTGAACGCGTTCCTGGGGCGATCCGAGGACTCACCGATCGAGGCCCTCGGCGAGCGCGTGGCAGGGGTGCTCGATCCGATGCTACGGAGCGTTCTCGCGGGCGGAGAGCCCGTCCGCAACGTCGCTCTGTCCATGCCCGGCGCCAGCACGGCGGCGGGTTCGGGGTCGGAGTGGCTCGTCAGCCTCGTCCCCCTCCTGGACGAGGGCGTCCCGGACGGCGCGATGTGCGTGGTCCAGGATGTCACGGCGCTGCAGCAGGCCCTGGCCCGGTTGGAGATGCTGACGGCCGAGCTGGAGGCGCGCGTCGCGATGCGAACGGCAGAAGTCCGCCGCCTCGTCGGCGACCTCACCGAGGCGGAGCGGCGCGAGCGTGGGCGCGTCGCGCAGGTCCTCCACGACGACCTCCAGCAGCTCCTCTACGCCGTCCAGTTCAAGATCGAGGCCATGCGTGATCCCGCCGATGAGCGCGTGGCCGCCCTGCTCGAACAGGCCGACGAACTCGTCGGCCGCGCCGTCCATGTGACGCGCACGCTCTCCGTGGACCTGCGCCCGCCCGTGCTCAAGGGCGAGGGGCTCGACCGCACGTTCGAGTGGCTCGGGCAGCGCATGCGAGAGGCGTACGGGATCGACGTCACCGTCGAGGCCGACACGCCGATTCTGGCGGGCAAGACGGTCCAGGTGCTCCTGTTCCAGATCGTCCGGGAGCTTCTCTTCAACGTCGTCAAGCACGCCGGCACGTTAGCGGCGACGGTACGCGTGGAGGCCGCCTCCGCCGAGCGCGTCCGGGTTGTCGTTACCGACACTGGGGCGGGCTTCGTGCCGAGCGAGGTCGAGAGCCAGGGTGATTCGCAGGGCGCAGGCCTGCTGAGCGTTCGGGAGCGGATCCGGTTGGTGGGCGGGACCGTCACATTCCATTCGGTCCCTCGTCAAGGAACGTCCATCGACATCGAGTGTCCTCTGAACCTGTAGCCCTCGACCCGCCGGCCGGGCCGAGCGAGGCTGCTCGTCCGGCCGACGCCCCCGCTCTCCGGGACCGTCTTCTGCCCATATCGTGTGCATCGCGCACTCTCTATCCATGTCCCACCGAATTTTTCTCGTCGAAGACCACCCTGTCATGCGGGAGGGGTACGTGAGCCTCCTGAATGCGGAGCCTGACCTCCACGTCGTCGCCCAGGCGGCCTCGGCCGAGGAGGGGTTCGACCTCTCCGTCGGTCTGGAGTTCGACATCGCCATCGTGGACCTGTCGCTGCCGGGCGTCAACGGGGTCGAGTTCATCAAGCGGCTGCGCTCCGTCGACCCAGACGTGAAGGTCCTCGTGGTCTCGGCGCACGACGAAGGGCTCTACGCGGAGCGGGCGCTGCGCGCGGGCGCGCGGGGGTACCTCATGAAGCACGAGTCGGCCCGGCGGTTCGTCACCGCGGTCCGCACCGTGCTGGATGGTGAGTTCTACCTCAGCGACACCCTCCAGAGCCGCTTCCTCGTCGACCGCTTCCGCCAGTCCGGGGAGACGACGCTTTCCATCGACCGGCTCACGGACCGGGAGTTGGAGGTGTTCGAACACTTCGGGCGGGGCAAGAGCACGCGGGAGGTCGCGGAACTCCTGGGCCTGAGTCTGAAAACCATCGAGTCGCACCGCGCCAACATCAAGCAGAAGCTGGGCATCGACGGGGCGGCGGAGTTCATGCAGCGTGCGGTGGTGTGGGTCGAGTCGCCCATGCGTCCTCAGTCGCCGGACGACGAGTAGTCGGCCTCCGACATGATGCTCCTCCTCGGCCTCGGTGTCTTGCTGGCGCAGACGGTCGCATCCGGCCCGATCCCAGCCTCGACGCGCCAACTCGTCCTCGTGACCACGCCCGACTGGACGGCGACCTCGGGCACGCTCCAGCGCTACGAGCGCGGCGCCGAGGCGGGCTGGGTGCCGGTCGGCGACGCGGTCGCGGCGGTGGTGGGGAGGAGCGGCCTCGGGTGGGGACGGGGCCTCCACGACGCGTCCGGCCTCGTGGGGCCCAGCAAGGCGGAGGGCGACGGGCGCGCGCCCGCAGGGGTGTTTCGGTTGTCGGCGGCGTTCGGCTACGACGCGTCGCTGCCGACGGGTCTGCCGTACGTCCCTGTGCCGGGCCTCCAGTGCGTCGACGACCCCGTGTCGGCGTCCTACAACGTCGTGCGCGCGCCCGACGACGACCCCGACTGGACGAGCCACGAGACCATGCGACGCCGGGATGGGCTGTACCGCATCGGCGCCATCGTGGCGCACAATGGGCCCGGCGTCGATCGGGACCTCCTTCCGGCGGCGGCCTCGGTGGACGGGGCGGCCCCGGTCTCGGGCGCGGGGTCGTGCATCTTCCTGCCCGTGTGGAACGGGCCCAGGTCCACCACGGCCGGCTGCACCGCCATGGCAGATCCCGCGCTGGCGGAGATTCTCGCCTGGCTCCGAGCAGATGCCCACCCGGTTCTCGTCCAACTGCCGGCAGGGGTGAGGCGCGGACTGCAGGCGCGCTGGGCACTCCCGGAGTGACCGCGAGGGGCAGGGAAAGAGCGGCTGGGTCCTCTTCACCGAGTCTCGGTGTGCGGAAGGTTGCCGGGCCCGCCTGCACGCCGCGTATATTCGCGACCCCGGTTGTTCGCAGCCGGTGCTGGTCGAGTAGCTCAGTTGGTAGAGCAATGGACTGAAAATCCATGTGTCGGCGGTTCAAGTCCGCCCTCGACCACCCCGCTGGGGGATTCGCCGCTCGTCGGTTGAAGATCCAGCGGAGCGCGCCCAGGCGCTCGCCGACCCCCGCGGTCGGCGGTAGATTGGGCACACCGATTCGGCCCGGTAGTTCAGTTGGTTAGAACGCCTGCCTGTCACGCAGGAGGTCGCGAGTTCAAGTCTCGTCCGGGTCGCCATCGACGAACGCCCCCGCTTCTCCGGAAGCGGGGGCGTTTTCGTGTCTGGTCGCACGCCTCGATGCCGAGGTGGACCCGGCGAGGGCACCAGAAGAGCGAGTGCCGCTCGCTTCAGGCTCTCCCGCCTAAAAGACGCCGCCCTGGCCCCACGAGAGCTTGCTCCGGATGGTGCGGAAGTAGTCCCGGTCGGGGAGCGTCACGAGGCGGACCACATGCTCAGACCGCCGGATGCGCACCGTGACGCCGCCGTCCAGCAACGTCGAGACCCCGTCGCAGGCGAAGGCAAACGGGTGGCCCCGCGTCTCGACCCGGAGCACCAGCTCGGCGTTGCAGGGCAGCACGATGGGTCGCGCGGTGAGCGTGTGCGGCGCGATGGGCGCGACCACGATCGTCTCGGAGCCGGGTACCAGGATCGGGCCGCCGACGGACAGTGCGTAAGCCGTTGAGCCAGTCGGGGTGGCCACCACGAGGCCGTCGGCCCAGTAGGTGTTCAGAAACGCGCCGTCGACCGTGGCCTCGACCTGGATCATGCTCGTCGTGCCCGACTTGTCGACGACGACATCGTTGAGCGCCCACGTCGGCGTGTCGCCGAGGTCGGGGGCGTCGACCTCGACATCGAGCGTCATCCGCTCCTCGACGCCGGTCCGCCCCGCCTCGATCGCTTCGATGGTCGCCCAAACCTCAGAAACCTCCGCCTTGGTCAGAAACCCCAGCCGTCCGATGTTGACGCCGAGGATCGGGACCCCGTCGGCGTGGTGCGCGGTCCGCAGCAGGGTGCCGTCGCCACCGAAGGAGAGGAGGAGGTCGGCGCCGTCTGCCGGGGTGTCGGTGGCGTGCGCCATCGCATGCGCGGACAGGCCGCGGTCCCGGAGGCCAGCGGCCAGCGGCTCGGCGAGGCGGAAGGGGAGGCCCTCCGCGGCCAGGGAGTCCACGAGCGCGCTGAGCGGCTGCCAGAGCGCGTCTTTCGTGGGGTTGCCAGTAATGCCGTAGGTCATGGGCGCGTCGGGGGAGTCGAGCGTACGTCGTGAGCCGGGCTACGTTCTGACTCCGCCGCTCCCGCCTCCTCCTCATGCACGTCGTCCTCGTCGGAAATGGCATCGCCGGCGTGACCGCGGCCCGGCACGTCCGCAAGGCCGATCCGGCGGCGCGCATCACACTCGTTTCAGGCGAGGCGCGTGAGCCGTTCGCGCGGACGGCGCTGATGTACATCTACATGGGCGTTCTCACGCAGCGCCACACGTGGCTGTACGAGGAGCGGTTCTGGGAGGAAAACCGCATTGACCGGGTCGTCGGCCAGGCCCGCGGCCTCGACAGTGGCCGTAGCATCCTGGACGTGGATGGGGCAGCGATTTCCTACGATCGGTTGCTGATCGCGACGGGCTCGACGCCGGTGCTGCCCGACTGGCCGGGCGTCGGTCTGACCGGCGTGCAGGGACTCTACCACCTGGCCGACCTCGACCGGATGGAAGCGGCGACGGTCGGTGTCTCCGAGGCTGTGGTGGTCGGCGGCGGCCTGATCGGGGTCGAACTGGCGGAGATGCTCCGCACGCGTGGCATCCGCGTCACCTTCCTCGTGCGCGACGCCCGCTACCTGCCGCGAACGTTTTCGGAGGCCGAGAGCGCGCTGGTCGCCGAGGCCATCCGCGCGCACGGCGTCGACCTCCGCCTCGGTGCTGAGGTGGAACGCATCGAGGGCGACGACCGTGTCGAGGCCGTCGTCACGACCGATGGGGAGCGGCATCCGGCCGGATTCGTCGGCGTGGGAACGGGCGTTCGGCCGAGCATCGAGTGGCTGGGCGACGCGGTCGAGACGGACCGCGGGGTGCTGGTGGACGGCGCGCTCCGCACGTCGGGGGAGGGCATCTGGGCGGCGGGCGACTGCGCGCAACTCCGCGAGCCGCCACCGGGCGTCCGCGCCATCGAGCCGATCTGGTACACGGCCCGTCTCCAGGGGGCGACGGCCGGACTCGGCATGGCGGGACGGCCCCGCCCGTATGCGCCCGGCGTGTTCTTCAACTCGGCCAAGTTCTTCGACCTCGAGTGGCAGGTCTACGGCCAGACGGGAGGGGAGGGGGGGGACTGGGAATGGACCGACGGCCGCCGCAGCGTGCGGATCCGGCACTTGCGCGGCGCAGTGATCGGGGTGAGCGCCCTCGGCGTCCGTCTCCGTCAGACAGTGTGCTCGCGCTGGATCGCCGAGCGATGGGCGGTCGACCGTGCGGTGGCAGACCTGCCGGCAGCGCGCTTCGACCCGGAGTTTTCCTCTTTCGTCGCTACATGAGGCCCTTTGGGTGGCTGGAAGAACAAGGCACGCCGACCCCCGACACATTCAATTCCGATTCCATGACCCCCTCCGGCCTCCCACTCTACAACCCCGAGGCGGACCTGTCGCTGTTCTCGAACCCGGCGTTCCGACCGACGGGACTCCAGCGGTTGGGCCTCGTAGGCGTGGCCGTCGGGGTGGCGGCGTGCGTGGTGGCGCTCGCGAGTGGGCTCGGCGCGGCGCACCCGCTGGCGTTCGGCGTGACGGCGCTGCTCGGTCTTGGCGGCGGGGGCGTGCTGTATGCGCTCGGCGGGCTCGCCCATCCGGCAGGCGTCCGCACGGAGGGGACGATGGTGTCTTCGAACGAGGCACGCGGCGCCGTCGGTTGGGCGATCGGACTGGCGCTGACGGGCCTCTACGTGGTCCTTTACTTCTGGCCCGCCGGCCTGGCCGGGCTGATCCCCCTCGCCGATCCGCTGTCGCGTCTGCTCCGCGACCAGCCCGCGACGCTCGACAACGGCGGGCAGTGGTTCCTCTACACGACGCTGTACACGCTGGCGGTCGCCGTGATGGGCGTCCGCGCGCTCGTGCGGTACCGGCACAGCCGCTACCACCAGCTGCGGACACTGAGCGTCGTGTTCTTCCAGACGGTGATCGCCTTCGCGCTGCCGTTTTTCCTCGTCGCCATCCAGCAGCCAGAGCTCTACCTCCATTACACGTGGCCGCTGGACTACGACCTGTTCTTCCCCTGGAAGATCGCAGAACTGCGCGCGGAAGGAACGCTGGGCGTCGCCATGCTGATCTGGGGCGTCGTGATGATCGCGGTCGTCACACCGGTGCTGACGTTCTTCTTCGGCAAGAGGTGGTACTGCTCGTGGGTGTGCGGCTGCGGCGGCCTCGCGGAGACGGCGGGCGACCCGTACCGCCACCTGGCCGACACGTCCACGGCGGCCTGGAAGGTGGAGCGCTGGATGGTGCACGGCATCCTCGCGGTCATCACGGCGGCGACGGTGCTGCTGGGCGTCGCCGCGGTCGCCGAGGTGGGATGGCTGGACGCAGTCGCGGGGACCGTGGGCTGGATCTACGGGCTGCTGATCGGCTCCATCTTCGCCGGGGTCGTCGGCGTCGGCTTCTATCCGATCTTCGGGACGCGGATGTGGTGTCGGTTCGGGTGCCCGATGGCGGCCATCCTGGGCCTCCAGCAGCGGTTCTTCTCGCGCTTCCGGATCACCACCAACGGCGGCCAGTGCATCTCCTGCGGCCAGTGCTCGGCGTACTGCGAGATGGGGATCGACGTGAAGGCCTACGCCCAGCGCGGTCAGAACATCGTCCGCGCCAGCTGTGTGGGATGCGGCATCTGCGCGACGGTGTGCCCGCGGGGGGTGCTGCGTCTGGAGAACGGAGCCGACACCTCGGGTGCCAGCCGGGCGGGGGTGCCGGTGAACAACCTCATCCTGGATCTCGACATTCTCCCCGACGCGTGAGCGGAGCGGAGGAGCGACGGTGTGCACCGCTCTCGACCGGGTCTGTACGCTCAGCAAACCGCGTTTAGGACACCGGACGCGCGGGATCTCGTGTCCCCACAGGATTTTATGCTGACGGGGTGTCGCTTATCCGGTCCTTCATGCTAGGTTGATCCTCAATCAGAGCGTTCCGGGGTGCCCTTGGCGTGCCCGGCCGCCGAGTCGATCCTTCCCCAACACCCTCCACGGACCCTCATGCGTCTTCTCCCCACACTCCTGCTCGCCGCCGGCCTGACCGCCGCTGCGAGCGCCCAGTCCAATACGGGCTCAGTGGTTGCCAGCGGCGACGCCAACGTCGCCACCATCGACCAGTCGGGCAACATCGTCAACACGGCCTCGATCGTGCAGTCGGGCGACAACAACACGGCGAGCCAGACGCAGGGCGCGGCCCCCGGCTTCCTGCCGCCGATTTTCTTCGATGCGACGGTCGACCAGTCGGGTGACCGAAACACCGTTACGCAGACCCAGGGCAACCCCTTCGGCAACCCCAACTTCGGCGACACCGACAGCCGCGTGAACGCGGTCCAGAGCGGCGACGACAACTCCGCAGAGCAGACCCAGACCAACTCGGGCTGCTGCACGGGCGGCCTGAACACGTCCGACCTCACGGTCGATCAGTCGGGCAACAACAACACGTCCGTCCAGAACCAGTACACGCTCAACTGGGTCGGCGTCCAGGTCAACAGCGGCACGGTGATCCAGACGGGGGACGACAACACCGCCGAGCAGCAGCAGGAGGACAACTCCACCAAGACGGCCCTCATCGACCAGAGCGGCGCCTTCAACACGGCGTTCCAGGGCCAGGATGGCAACAACAACCCCGCAGCCGGCTCGCTGGACGCCTCGGTGACCCAGTCGGGTGACATGAACGATGTCTCCCAGTTGCAGATCGTCGCCTCGAACGCGGTCGGCCCTGTGGTGCAGGTGGCCACGGCAGATCAGTCGGGCAACAACAACGTGCTGTACCAGGAGCTGAACCACTTCGTGGGTTCGCCCTTCGGCAACGCCACGCACACCGCGACGGCCACGCAGACCGGCGACGACAACGACGGCACGCAGGTGATCGGCCTCCTCGGCGGAGCCAGCCCGGCGGATGCGTCGATGTCTCTCGACCAGTCGGGTGACCGCAACGTCTCGACCCAGATCCAGCAGTCGGTCAACTACGGCGGCGGCTTCAGCTTCTCGTCGGCGAGCGTCTCCCAGACGGGCGACGACAACACGGCGTCGCAGACGCAGGACGACCTCGGCGACATCGAGGCGAGCATCACGCAGGCCGGCACGTTCAACTCGGCGACGCAGTACCAGGACGCCGAGAGCTTCGAGGGCGACCTCGACGCGACCATCTCGCAGGCGGGCACCGGCAACGTCGCCACCCAGGACCAGCGCGTCGACGACCGTCCGGGCGTCGCGACCTTCGCGATCCACTCGGCCGACCTCACGCAGGACGGCACGATGAACACCTCGTCGCAGATCCAGTCCGGCAACGGTGGTCACACGAGCATCGCGACCCAGATCGGCGACATGAACACGTTCTCCATCATGCAGTCGGGCACGCTCGGTCACACGAGCACCCACACGCAGATGGGCACCAACAACAACACGACGATCGTCCAGAACTAGGGACCCTCGACCGGTTGCTTGAGAGGCCCGCGGGAGACTCGCTCTCCCGCGGGCCTCGTCGCGTCTGGCGCTCCCGACGTGGCACGCTTGGGGGACGGGCACGCGGCCCTCGCCAGGAAACCAGTCTGTGAAGCACTTGTGCAGGGAGGCATTCGTGGCGACGTTGCCGAGGTCCAGTTGCCCCCTCGCGCCATGCGTTTGCTGCTTCCCGTCCTCCTCTTCGTGGTCGTCCTGCTGGCGGCCTACGCGCCTGCTCCTGTTTCCCCGGTGGCGTCGCCCGAGGCGACTGTCCGCTGGGAGAACCTCCAGGTGCTCCCGGACACGCTCTCTCGCGACGCGCTCATGGGGATCATGCGTGGCTTTACCGGCGCGCTGGGCGTCCGCTGCGACCACTGCCACGCCCGCGGGAGCGAGGGACCGCCCGATTTTCCGTCGGACGCCAATCCCATGAAGGACGTCGCCCGCGACATGATGCGGATGACGTGGCAGATCAACACCGAGACCCTCCCGGCCATCGAGGGGCTGCAGGAGGCAGACGGGATGCAGGTCACCTGCTACACGTGCCATCGTGGGGGGACCCATCCAGCCACGAGTGCTCCTGCGGAAGGAGAGGCTGCGCCCGTGGAGCGGGACCGGAACGAGCACCCGCACGGCGACCACGGGAGCGACGGCTGAACTCATCCGCCTCGGTGCTGAGACGGGACCCTGGGCTCAGGCCGCTTCGTCAGACGCCCCTCTTCCTACGATTGCCTCAATGCCTACCCTGCCTGCTCCGCGCCCCGTCACGCCGGTCCGCGCCCTCGTGTTGTTCGTCGTCTATACGGTCGCGTTCGCGCTCGGCGGCGGGCTGGCGGCGGGCATCATGGCGTTCGTGTTCGAGGCCGTCAGCACGGAGGGCTACGACCCGACGGTCTATGCGATCACGTTCGGCGTGACCGGCTTCATCGCGTACCGGCTGGCCCAGCGCGTGGCCGAAGGGTAGATCTGCGACCCTTCCGGGTCTATGGGGCGACACACCCGCCCCGAGATGCTGTCGAGAGTCTGGAGCAGCGCCGTCCTCGGCGTCGACGCGCTCCCCATCGAGATCGAGACCCACACCGAGCCCAACATCCCACGCTGGACGGTGGTGGGGTTGCCGGACGGGGCCGTCCGCGAGAGCCGCGATCGGGTCTGGGCTGCGCTCAAAACGTCCGGACTGCCGACGCCGCGCGGCGCGGTGACGGTTAACCTCGCGCCCGCAGACGTGAGGAAGGAAGGCTCGGCGTACGACCTGCCGCTCGCACTGGGGTTGCTGGCGGCCATCGGCGAGGGGCTGATCACGCAGGATGTGCTCGACGAGGTCGTGATCGTCGGAGAACTCGGCCTGGATGGTGCGGTGCGACCGGTGCGCGGCATCCTGCCGATGGCCATCGGCGCGCGTGACGATGGGCGGCGGGCGATGCTCGTCCCTCCCGAGAATGCGGCCGAGGCGGCGGTGGTGGAGGGACTGGAGGTCTACCCGGTCCGCACCCTCCAAGAAGCCTTCAACTTCCTGACGCGCGAGCGGGGGCGAGGCACGCCGGAGCCGACCCATGCCCACGTCGCCTCTGCCGTCGAAGCGGGTGGCCCCGACTTCGCGGACGTGAGGGGACAGGGGCTCGTCAAGCGGGCCCTGGAGGTCGCCGCCGCGGGCGGCCACAACGCGCTCATGGTCGGGCCGCCGGGCTCGGGCAAGACCATGCTCGCGCGCCGGCTTCCCGGCATCCTGCCGCCGTTGTCGTCGGCCGAGGCGCTGGAAACGACCAAGATCCTTAGCGTCAGCGGGCGGTCGACCTCACGCGGGGGACTGGTGTCGGAGCGTCCGTTTCGGTCGCCGCACCACACGATCTCCAACGCGGGCCTCGTCGGCGGTGGGTCGAACCCGATGCCGGGGGAGATCTCACTGGCTCACAACGGGGTCCTGTTCCTCGACGAACTGCCTGAGTTCGACCGACCGGTGCTGGAAGTGCTGCGGCAGCCGCTGGAAGAAGGGGAGGTGACCATCGCGCGGGCGCGGGCGACGGTCCGCTACCCAGCCCGCTTCATGCTGATCGCGAGCATGAACCCGTGCCCGTGCGGCCACGCAGGCGACCCGACGCGGGCGTGCGTCTGCGCGCCGGGCCAGGTGCAGCGGTATCTCGCCAAGGTGAGTGGTCCGTTATTGGATCGGATCGATCTGCATGTCGAGGTGACGCCGGTTCCCTTCGACGACCTCAGCCGTCGGGAGGATGCCGAGCCGAGTGCGGCGGTGCGCCGGCGTGTAGAAGCCGCCCGCGAGCGCCAGGCGGTCCGCTTCGCCTCCGTCGCCGGGCGCTACTGCAACGCGCAACTGACGAGCCCCGAAGTCCGCCGCTGGTGCCGCCTGGACGACGCCGGGCGGGGCCTGCTCAAGTCGGCCCTGACGCGACTGGGCTTGTCGGCGCGGGCCCACGACCGAATCCTCAAGGTGGCGCGCACCATCGCCGACCTCGACGGCGCCGAGGCCGTCGCCCCCGCGCATGTCGCGGAGGCGATCCAGTATCGGTCGCTCGACCGGGCGGGGTGGGGCGTGGGAGGATGAGAACGCTGGGGGATGACCAAAAAACCGTTTGATCCCCTGAAGCGCACGGGGAGGAGTGCCGGTCTACCTTGCGAGCCACCCCCACTTCGGTTGATACGGCTCATGCGACTTTCTGTACTCCTGGCCTTCCTGCTCACGGCGGCATCGGCTCAGGCCCAGCCCACCTTCAGTCGCTCGTTCGCTCCGAACGCCATTGGCCCAGGCAGCCAGACGACGCTCACCTATTTTCTCACCAACCCGGAGCCCGTGCGGATCGATGGCCTGGCGTTCACGGACTCCTTCGCCGGTCAAGAGGGGGTGGGCGCAGGACTCATGGTGGCGTCGCCCGCACAGGCGACCACGACCTGTCCGGCGGAGCAGGGCGGAGCCGTCGTCCTGACCGCCACCGAAGGCAGCTCGGTCGTGAGCTTCTCGGGTGCATCGCTCCCTGCGGGCGCCTCCTGCACCGTCACCGTCAACGCGACGGCGTCGACGCCCGCTGTGTATGAGACCTCGGCCGTGCTTTCATCGAGCGTGGGGGATAGCCAGCCAGCGTCCGCGACGCTGACAGTCGACGCGAACCGGATCGGCTTCACGAAGAGCTTCGCGCCGGCCTCGGTGCCGTTTGGCGGGCGCAGCAGGCTCACGTACGTGCTCGACGCCAGCGCCTCGGGCAACTCGTTCAACTCCCTCTCCGTGACGGACATGCTGCCGGAGGGAATCACCGTCGCCGACCCGGCGAACGCGTCGACCACCTGCGAGACGGCTCAGGTGGCCGCCTCGCCGGGTAGCAGCCAGGTGGTCCTGTCCAATCCAATCGGGGTCGTCTTCCTCTCTGCCGGAGCCACCTGCACGGTGTCGGTTGACGTGATCGGCGGCGTGATCGGGCAACTCGGCTCGGTGTCGGGCGACCTCTCGGCCCGCAATCAGACCTTCGTGATCCTGAGCAACGGACTGGCGGGAGCCACACTGGGGGTGACGGGCGGTGGGCTCCAACTGTCGAAGACGTTCGTAGACGACCCGGCGGCTCCGGGCGGCACCGTCACCGCGCGCTACCGGGTCACCAACCTGAGCCGACTCGATCAGGCCACGGCCATCGCCTTCGAGGACGACCTCGACGCGGCGCTGCTGGGCCTGGCAGCGACCGGCACCCCGACTCCAGCGTGTGGCGGAACCGTATCCGGGACCTCGACCCTCGTCTTGAGCGATGGCGTCCTGGCTCCTGAAGCCTCGTGTTCCTTCGATGTCTCCCTTCAGATCCCCGCGGGTGCGTCCCCCGGGACGTACCCGGCTGCCACGGGTCCGATCACCGCGACCGTGGGGGGCTCGGTGGTGACGGGTGCGCCCGCATCGGACGACCTGTTCGTGGCGTTCGTGCCCACGTTCGCCAAAAGCATCACCCCGGACCCGGCTTCAGGAGGGGAGCTGGTCACGGTCGCCTACACGATCACCAACACCGACACCGACACGGGGAATGGGCTGACCGACCTGCGCATGGACGATCCGTTGTCGGGGGACATCGGGGGAGCAGTCATCGAATCCCTGCCCGCCAATGGGTCCTGTGGGCCAGGGTCCGTGTTCTTCGTCCAGTCGGTCGGAGGCATCTCGACCTTCAGCTTCTCGGGTGGGGCGGTCGATCCCGGCGCGTCGTGCACGTTCGACGTGGGGGTTCGGTTGGCCGCTGGGACGCCGACCGGGGAGTATGTGACCACCTCGGGACCGCTTCAGGGGCAGTTGGGCGGTGCGGCCGTAACGGCCCCCGGCGCGACGGCCACCTTCCAGGTGTTCTCGCCGCCCGCGCTGTCGGTGTCGTTGCCTCCTGAGGCGGTGCAACCCGGCGGGACCGTCGACCTGACCATCGCCATCAACCAGAGCGATGAGGACACCTTCGGCGCGAGCGAACTCGGGTTCACGCTCGATCTCGCCGCTTTGCCAGGCCTCAGCGCGACGGGCCTCCCCATCATGGGGTGCGGCGGCACGCTGAGCGGAAGCGCGGGCGACACCTTCCTGACGTTCTCGGGCGGGTCTCTGCTGCCTGCCGAGGACTGCACGTTCGACGTGACCCTCGCCGTCGACGGCTCGGCGGCATCTGGGACGACGACGCTCACGACGAGCCCGCTTACGGCGACGGTCTCCGGACAGGCCGTGACCGGAGTGGCGGCCTCGGCCGACCTCACCGTGTCGTCGCTGACGTTCTCGACCACGTTCGTCGGCGACCCCGTCAATCCCGGGACTGCACTCGACGTGACCTTCGACATCGCGAACGTCAGCGCCACGGCGAACGCGACGGCGATCACCTTCACGGACAACTTCAGCAGCGTGATCACCGGCATGACGATCACGTCGGCGGGGGAGGCCGACGTGTGTGGCCCGGGGTCCCAGTCCATCGTCTCCGGCTCGTCGTTCTTCATCGTGACCGGGGGGGCACTCGCCCCGGGCGAGTCGTGCCAGATCTCGGCGACCGTCCTGGTCCCGGCGAACGCGGCCAGCGGCGACTACACGAACGTGACGAGCGCACTGACCTTCCAGGAGGGTGGCACGAGCCGCGCCATCCCTGCAGCCACGGACGTGCTCACGGTAACGGAGAATGTGCCGCCGCTCTTCACGGCGGCCTTTGACCCGACGGTGATCGCCACGAACGGCACGAGCACCCTCACCCTCACCATCGACAACGCCGCTTCGCTCGCCGAGGCGGCTGATCTGGCCGTGGCCACAGCGCTGCCGACCAACGTGGTGGTCGCCACGCCCTCCAGCGCCTCGACCTCCTGCGCCGGCGGGACGCTGACGGCGGCGGACGGAGGCACCTCGGTGTCGTACACGGGCGGCTCGGTCGCGGGCGGCGCCTCCTGCACGATTTCGCTCGACATCACCGGCACCGCTTCCGACCTCTACACCGTGACGACGGGCGACCTCACCTCGTCCCTGGGCAACAGTGGCCCGGCGAGCGCCGACCTGCGCGTGGCAGAGCTGATGTTCGCCAAGACGTTCGCCGAGGACGGTGTGGCAGCGGGAGGCTCGACCGACCTGACGTTCACGCTCATGAACGGCAGCACGGCGGACACCTACCAGCGGCTCGCGTTCTCGGACGACCTCGATGCCTTCCTCACCGGGGCCGTCGCCTCGGGGACGCCTCAGACGGATGTCTGTGGCACCGGCTCTCAACTCACGGGTACGTCAGTGCTGTCGCTCAGCGACGGCACGCTGGCACCGGGGGAGAGTTGCTCGTTTACCGTGACCGTCGTGCTCCCCGGTGCCGCCTCGCCCGGTGTATATGTCAACGAGACCAGTGCGCTCACCGCGCGGGTCGGCGTGGCCGACGTGACGCTCCCGGCGGCCACCGACGCCCTGCAGGTGTTCGTGCCGCCGACGTTCGCGAAGGCGTTCGCCCCGGACGCGGTCCTCTTCGGCGAGGGCAGCACGCTCACCTTCACCATCGACAACACCGCCGAGGTGGCCGCGGCGACCGATCTCGCCTTCGCCGACGATTTCCCTGCGGGGCTCGTGATCGCGACGCCTTCCAACGCATCCACCACCTGCACGGGTGGGACGCTGACGGCGGCCGATGGCGCGTCGGCCCTCACCTACACGGGTGGTACCGTCGCTGCGGGAACGGCGTGCGAGGTCACGGTTGACGTGATCAGCACGACACCGGGGACGTTCCTCAATACGTCGGGGGATCTCACGTCTTCACTCGGGAACAGCGGACCGGCCGCGGCGACGCTCGCGGTTGCCTCGCCCCCGCCGGCCTTCGCGAAAGCATTCTCCCCCGAGGAGATCCTCGCGGGCGGGGTGAGCACGCTCACGCTCAGCATCGACAACGCTGTCGCCACCGAGGCGGCCAGTGACCTCGACGTGACCGACAACCTCCCTGCTGGGATGACCGTCGCTACGCCGTCCAACGCGACGACGACCTGCACCGGGGGCACGCTGACCGCGGCCGATGGGGCCTCGACGCTCACGTACACCGGAGGTACCGTTGCGGCGGGCGCGTCCTGCACGGTGGCCGTGGACGTCACGAGCGCGACGCCGGGAGACCTGGTCAACACGACCGGGGAGCTGACCTCCTCGCTCGGGACCAGCGGCACGGCGTCGGCGACGCTGACGGTCTCGGCTGCGCCACCGACCTTCACGAAGGCCTTCGCTCCGGAGACGGTGGCGCTGGGGGGGCGGAGCACACTCACGCTGGTCATCGACAACGCGGCTGCGCCCGTCGCGGCGACCGATCTCACGTTCACGGACGCCCTCCCGTCGGGGATGGTGATCGCGACGCCTGGCAATGCCGCTGCGACCTGCACGGACGGGACGCTGGTCGCCATCGACGGTGCCTCGACGCTGTCGTACAGCGGAGGGACGGTGGCCGCGAGCGCCTCGTGCACGATCTCGGTGGACGTGACGGGCACGGAGGTCGGCGCCCTCGTCAACACGACGAGTGACCTGACCTCCTCCCTCGGCAACAGCGGTCCGGCGTCGGCTACCCTTACGGTCGAGCAGCCCGCGCTGCTGGCGACGAAGGCGTTCGCCCTCTTCGACCGCGACAATCCGCGCACGGCCGATGAGGGAGAGACCATCCGCTACACCATCGAGGCGTCGGTGGAGGACGGCCGGACGCTCTCCGGCGTCGTCTTCGACGACGTCCTGAGTCCCTACACGGCGCTGCGCGTGGGGTCGGTGAGCACCAACGTCGGCGTGGTGACCTCGGGTAACGACCCCGGCGACACGAGCGTGTCCGTCGACCTGGGCACGCTCACGCCCGCCTCGGGCACGGTGAAGATCACCTTCAACACTGCCGTGGTCGGCGGCATCCCGGAGTCGGTCGCGGTCCTCTGCAACCAGGGCACCTTCACGGGCGACTTCCCCGTCGTAGGAACGGATGACCCGAGTGAGCCTGGGATCAGCGACCCGACCTGCACGCCCGTGACCCAGCCCGACGTCAACATCGAGGTGGTGTCGCTGACGGCGGAGCGCGGGGGCCAGGTCGTGATGCAGGGCACGCTGACCAACACGACGGCGAACCCGATTCGCGTCCAGGTCTCGGGCCGCCTCCTGACCCCGGACGGGCAGACCATCCCCAGCGAGGGGCGTCGCGTCTCCGTTCAGCCCGGTGCGACCATCGGGCCCGCTCAGCTGATCCGCGGCATCAACCTCTCGGCGTCGGCGCCGGACGGCTTGTACCGGCTGACGCTGGACGCGGTGACGGTCAACACGAGCCGCCTCGTGGATACGGACGTGGTCGAGTTCACCCTGACGCCCGCTGGCATGCTGGCGGACGCCTCGGACGCCACCACGGCGGACGCCGACGTGCCGGCGGCGGCCGTCGCCGCGCCCGCCGCTGCGTCGCTCTCTGCGGAGGACCTCGCTGCCATCGAGCCGGGCGCAGGGCCGAACCCGTTCCTCGGGCGGACCGTGATCCGCTACGGGCTGCCCGAGGCGGCCCAGGTCGACCTTCGCGTGTTCGACCTTCAGGGTCGGCTCGTGGCGGTGCTGGAGAGCGGCTCGCGTCCGGCAGGCCTGGAAGAGGTGGTCTTCGATGCCTCGGCGCGGCCCGTTGGCGTCTACATCTGGCGCCTAAGCATCGACGGGGAGGTGACGACGGGCCGGGTCACGCTCGTCCGGTAGCGACGACTCGCCGGTTCTTCTCGCGGGCGCGGCTTCTTCAGAGGCTGCGCCCGCGAGACGTTGTGATCGCATCTCCTGCCAACGCGTCGAGCACGTGCACGGGCGGCGGGACGGCGCGACACCGGTGGTCGATGCTCCCGAAGGAAGCTCCATGCTGATCTACTCGGGAGGAGGCATCGGCGCCTCGTCTACGTGCGTGGTACGCGTCGATGTGACCAGCGCGACGCCGGGCTCGGCCACCCGCACATCGAGCGCTCTCACGTCGACGGCGAGAGCCAGCGCGGCCGCGACGGCAGACCTCACCGTGGCCACCGACCGCCCCGGATTCAGCGCGTCCCTCTCGCCGACCTCGGTGACGCTGACGGTCGGAGCGCGCTCCCCTACATCTGGGGGGCGCCATCGGTAGTCCAGCCAACGCCGCCACGACGTGCGACGGCGCGCCCGTTGGCGCCACAGAGCCAGATCGCGACTGTCCGGTTTGAGGCGCTCAAGGCTGCAACCGTCCGTGTGGCCGTATACGACGCCCTCGGCCGCGAAGTCGCCAGCCTCGTGGACGCGCCCGTAGAGGCGGGACGCCACCAGGCGACCTTCGTGTCCGACGGACTCCCCAGCGGGACCTACCTGCTACGAATGCCCCCCTCCGAGGGCTTCGCGCAGACGCGATCGATCACCGTGATACGATGATTCGACCTCGCTCTGTCGACAGACGTCGGAGCGGAGCCCTACTGGCCGACCGAGACCTGGCCTCCGTCCTGGCCCCAGGTGGTCTCGTCGAAGATGGCCCGCGCGTCTGTCAGATCCTCGTCCGACGCGCCGACGGGGGCGTGGACGAGGACCAACCGCCCGACCCCCGCGCGGGCGGCCACGTCGGCGGCCTCTGCTGGGGAGCTGTGAACCCCAGAGAGTGAGCCGGTGCCCTCATGGATCAGCACGTCGGCGCCCATGGCGAGCGCCACCACCGCCTCGCTGTGTGCGGTGTCGCACGAGTAGACGAGCGTGCCCGCCTCGGTCGTAAACCGGAGCCCGATGGTCGGCACGGGGTGGTCCACCGGTGCAGCCGAGATGGTCAGTCCGCCCAGGCGGACGACGGGAGCGCCCGGCTCCATGACCACCGGGTGGAAGCGGCGCTCGGGGAGGCCCTGCCAGTGGAGGGTATCGAATATGGCGAACACGGCCCGTGCCTTTTCCAGCGTCGGGGCGGGTCCGTAGATGTTTAGCGCTTCGCGCCGCCCCATCAGCCACAGCTTCTCGATCAGAAGCGGGTATCCGGAAATGTGATCCGGGTGCTCGTGCGTCAAAATGATCGTGTCCACCGCCAGCGGGTCGAGGCCGCAGGCCAGCATCCGCTGCACCGCGTCCCCCCCGCAGTCGACGAGGACCACGTGTGCCTCGTATTCCACGGCGAGCATCGTGGTGGTTCGGTCGGGGCCAGCGTGTGCGGAGCCGGTGCCCAGGAGGTGGACGGTCATGGCGCGGAGAGAAACCGGAGTCTAGTGCCCCCGGTGCGTACCGTGCGCACAGAATCGGGCGCAGTCGCCGCGAATCAGGAGCGAGCCTATGCCTTCCGGGCGACGACGTAGGCGCAGAGGCCGACGAGCGCATCGCGGGCGTCCGAGACGGGGAACGCGCCCAGGGCGTCGGCGGCGTCCGTGGCGAGGGTGACCATGCGGGCCCGGGCTTCTGCCAGTCCCCCCGAGGTGGTCACGAACGTCACGACTTCGTCGACCTCCGCGCGGCTCTTCTTCCGCTTGCGCACGATCCGGCGGATCCGCTTCCGGGTGGGGTCGTCGGCACGCTCCAGCGCCAGGATGAGCGGGAGGGTCATCTTGCGGTCCTGGAGGTCCAGGCCGACCGGCTTGCCCGCCGTTGCGCTCGGGTCGTAGTCGAACAGGTCGTCACGGATCTGGAACGCGAGGCCGATGGTCTCGCCGATGGCTTTCGCGCGGGCGACGGTCTCCTCGTCGGCCCCCGCAGACGCAGCCCCGGCCGCCATGCAGGCAGCGATGAGCGAGCCGGTCTTGTCGGCGATGATCTGGAAGTAGCGCTCCTCGGTCATGTCCAGCTTGCGCGCTGTCTCCAGCTGGAGCAGTTCGCCCTCGGACATCCGGCGGACGGCGTCGGAGGTGATGTGAAGCAGATCGTAGTCGCGGGCGTCCAGGGCGAGCAGGAGGCCGCGGGAGAGCAGGTAGTCGCCCAGGAGCACGCCCACTTTGTTCTTCCAGAGCGCGTTGATGGACGCGACGCCGCGCCGGGTCTCTGCCTCGTCGATCACGTCGTCGTGGACGAGCGTCGCCGTGTGGAGCAACTCGACCAGCGTCGCGCCGCGGTAGCTCCGCTCGGTGATGCCGCCGCAGAGTTCGGCCGAGAGGAGCACCAGCGTCGGGCGGATCTGCTTGCCCTTCCGCTTGAGGAGGTACTGAACGATCGTGTCCAGGAGGCGGACCCGCGACCGCATCGCCTCCCGAAAGTGCTGCCGAAAGGTGGTCAGGTCCGGTGCGACGGGACCCTGAATCGCCTTGAGGCTCAGCGGAGCGGCGTCGGAGAGGGACGGCGGGGAGGCGACGGCAGGGGACACGCGGCGTTTTCAGTCGTGGTTGAAAGTTCCTACCGGTGCGGGGCCGTTCGGTTGCGGCACCGCAAGGCTCTCCCACGATTCTACACCCGAAGCCGCTCTACATGCGATCGAGCGCTGGATAGAGTGCGCGTCCGATGGCGCAGCGAGCGCAGCGCCCCTCCTGGCAGTAGGACCGGGCGAGCTGCTGGACCCCCTGCGCCTCGACCGCAGAGCGGGGTCGGAACCCCGCTTCGGCGAACGCCCGCGTGACGTGGTCCTCGGAGGTGGGAATGGATCGGTACAGGTCGAGGACCGCTCCCTCTGCGCCGGGATCCTCGCGTTGCTCGGCATCGAGCAAGAGCACCGGCAGGACAGCGTCGGCCAGGACGCGCACGGCGCGCGTGCGTCCCATCGGAGCGCTGCCGTCCGGGGGAGCCGGTCTCAGCAAGGTCAGAACGGGGTCGAGACCCGCTCGGGCTGCCTCGGCCAGGGTGGCGACCGCGTCGAGGCGGAGGGGGCCCGCGGGCGCCAGCCACGCCGCGGCCTGTGCGATGCGCCGCCGGGGCGCGTTGGCCGGGCGCCCGCCCCGGCGCCAGGCGTCGGACCGCATGGGGGGCTCGGTGGAGGTCGCCGGATCGAAGAGGTCCGTGCGCTCCAGGCCGGAGGCGGCCAGCAACCGGTCCTGGATGGCACGGCCGTCGAGGGCGCGCACGGCGGTGAGAGAGACGCGCTCCGCGAGCGTCTCGAACGCATCCGCGTTCGCCTCATAGCCGAGCGCTCGGAACATGCGCCTGACCAAGAGACGGTCGAGGTCGGGGCGCTGCCCGTACGCCCGCCCGACTTCCTGCGCGCGGTGCCGGAGCCGTTCCGTGCCCAGGTGTCGGATCCAGTCCCCGGCGAGCTTCGGGTCCACCTCACGCCACCGCGAACCGCACTGGGGCGTCGTGGCCGCGTCCAGATGAAACGCACGCAGCAGCGCCCGGAGCGACCGGTCGAGGTGGGGGAGGAGCACCAACTCCGGCAACTCCGATCCGTCGGCCCGTCGGAGCGTTCCGGTCCGCCGGTCCGCCGTCAGCACGACGTGCAGCACGACCCGGTCGTAGGCCGAGTCGAGGTGGTGGCGGTGCGTCTCCCACGCCGAGCTGGACGTGTGGATCTCGATGTCCCCCGCCCACAGAAGCCCCCCGATCTCGACACGCGCATCCGAGACATCGGGGCCGGAGTCCCGGTTGAGCCGCCCGGCGTCGACGAGCCGCACCGGTTGGCCGTCCGTCGTCTGCAACCGGCTCGCGTCGAAGAGGCCGCGCACCCAGGCGTCCTGGATGGCGGCCTCGGGGATCCGGGCGATGCGGTCGAGCGGTTCGGCGACGAGGGGTTCGTGGACCAGCAGGTCAGTCATCGGGGCCAGGGGAGTTCGCCCCCATAGACCCGGCAGACCCGCAGATCTAACCTTCGTCGTCGTCTGCGAGGCCGGACGCGAGTTCGCGGTCGACCAGCCAGACCATCGTCCCGTCCACCTCGACCCGCGCGATGGGAGGGCCGACGGCCTCCCCGTCGTACGCGTCGAGCACCTCGGTGAAGGCGCCGCGCTTGCCCGCGCCGGCGGCGGCCACGAGGCAGAGGTCCGCTTTAGCGAGCGCGGGGAACGTCAGCGTGAGCCGGTCACGGACTGCAGCCGACGCGGGCGCATGACCGACCGTCACGCGCCGGTCGGTCTCGCCGAGCGCGTCGGTGCCGGGGAAGAGCGACGCCGTGTGTCCGTCCTCGCCCATCCCGAGGTGGAGCACGTCGAACCGGAGGTCGGCGCCGAAAAACTGCTCCAGGGCCTGTTCGTAGACGACCGATCCCTCCGGCGGTGGGCAGTCGCCGGGCATCTTGTGGACGTTCGTCTTCGGGATGCTGGCCGGGCGGATGAGCGTCCGGTTCGCCATAGCGAAGTTGCTCTCTGGGTGGTCCGGCGGGACGCACCGCTCGTCGCCCCAGAACAGGTGCACGCGGCCCCAGTCGATGCCCTCGGCCTCGGCGAGGCGGGCGTAGGCGGTGACCGGCGTGGAGCCGCCCGTGAGGCACAGCGTCACGCGCTTTTTCTCCGTCAGCGCCGCGCGAAGGGCGGTCGCCGTCCGGTCGGCCAGCGCCTCGGCGACGGCCTGTTTGCTGGGGAGAACGATGATCTCGGCAGACATGCGAATGGGAGGAGAGGGGGGTCAGCAGGTGTCGTCGGACGCCGCCACCTCTTCGGTCGGCGGCGCCTGGATGAGCGTCTCTGTGGCATCGGGGCCCCAGGTGCGGGACGGGTACGGGTGGACCTCGATGGCGTCGTTGTCGAGGATCTCCGAATACACGCGCCACGCTTCCTCAGCCTCGTCGCCGTGGACGAACAGCGTCGCGTCGCCGCGGACGATGTCGGCGAGGAGCGTCTCATACGCGTCCGGGAAGGCACCGAATCGGTCCTCGTAGTCGAACGACAGTTCCTGGGTGCTCACACCGAACCCGTTGCCGGGCGTCTTGACGTCGAAGGAGAGGCGGAAGCCTTCGTCGGGCTGGAGACGGAGGCGGAGTACGTTGGGCGTCGGGTCGCAGCCGCCCGACGTCTGGAAGAGCGTCACCGGCGGGCGCCGGAACACGACCGCGATCTCGGAGACGCGCGCGGGCATCCGCTTGCCGGTGCGGAGGATGAAGGGGACCCCCTGCCAGCGCCAGTTGTCGAGCTGGAGACGGACGGTGGCAAAGGTCTCGGTCCGTGAGCCCTCGGCGACGCCCTCGTGGTCGGCGTAGCCTTCCGGATCGTCGGGGCCGGAGGCGTACTGTCCCAGGATGACGGCGTCGGGGCGGGCGGTGCGGGTGGAGCGGAGCACCTTGATCTTCTCGCTGCGGATGCCCTCCGCGTCCAGCCGGGCCGGTGGGTCCATCGCCGTCAGCGCGAAGAGTTGCGTGAGGTGGTTCTGGATCATGTCGCGCAGCGTGCCCACGCCGTCGAAGTAGCCCGCGCGCCCGGCGGCATCGTTGGTCTCGGCGACGGTGATCTCGACACGCTCCACGTCCTGGCGCGTCCAGGCGGACTCGAAAAAGGCGTTCGCGAACCGGAAGACGAGCAGGTTCTGGACGGTCTCTTTCCCCAGGTAGTGGTCGATCCGATAGACGACGTCCTCGGGGAAGTGCTCATGGACGATCGCATTCAACTCCCGCGCGCTGGCCAGGTCGTGGCCGAACGGCTTCTCGATGACCAGACGCACCCACGGGGCATCCTCCGCCACGTGGTCGCCGACAGTCCCGCGCTCAGCCTCGTGCTCGCCGAGGGAGGCGATGGTGCCCGGAAAGGCAGACGGAGGCAGGGCCAGGTAGTAGACGCGCTCGCCCTCCAGGTCCCGCTCCTCCTCCAGTGCGGCGGCGGCGTCGAAGACGGGCGCGAGGTCGTCGTAGGCGGTCACGCGGGCATACCGGAGCGCGGCCTCGGCCCAGGCGCGGGCGTCGCTCTCGTCGACCCCACCCTCGGTCAGTGACGAGACGGCGGCGGCCTGGAGGCGGGCGTCATCCCAGTCCGACCGGCCGACGCCGAGGATGGTCGGCTCTGGAGCGCCTTCGCGCGTCGTGACGTGGTAGAGCGCGGGGAAGAGCTTGACCGCGGCGAGGTCGCCGGTGGCGCCGAAGAGGACGAACAGGTGCGGATCCATCACGAGGTGAGAAGGGGCCTCGTGAATGTCCGAAGCACGCCGGGGTTCGCGCGGGACCCCGAACGCACACCGGCCCCGGCCGCGAGGCAGCCGAGGCCGGTTGGCTGACCGGTCTGAGGGTCAGCTACGAGACGGATAGATGCCGTACAGCGCGATCTGGTAGCTCAGCGAGAGGAAGGGGCTCCGGATGTTGAAGCTCATGTTTCCGCCCGTGCCGGAGGTCGGCGCGAGGGAGCCGTTGGCTGCCGAGGTCGGGGCATAGATCGTGTCGTTGGTGGCGTCGCCCGCCAGGATGTTGCCCGAGGGCGTCCGCTGGTCGCCCGGCGCGTTGAGCACGGGCAGGGTGTGTGCGTGCGAGGGCATGGTGGCGGACGTGAGCGTGAGGGTCTCCGCGCCGTACTTCTGACCCATCGCCACAGGCTGAAGTCCGGGCCCGGCCCCAGCGTTGACCGGAGTGCGGCCCCGCAGGTCGGGGACCCCGAACGTGGTTCGGCCGTCGCCTCCGTACGTCGTTCCGAGGATGGAGAACAGGGCGTCGTTCGAGGCCACTGCGAGCAACTGGCCGTCGCAGTTGGCCCACTGGCGGACGGCGAAGTTGCCACCGAAGAGCATGATCTCGCCCACGTAGGGCTGGTTGCCCTGCGGGTTGCGGATCGGTCGCCCGGCGGCATCGACGACGGTACCGGGGGCGATGTCCCGGGTGGCGGCTCGGGCCACCTCGGGCATCAGGAGGCCGGTGCCGATGGCGACGGCGCCGGCGCGGCGGAAAAAACGACGACGGCCGCTGTCGGCGACGGGGCGAGCCCCTCGGTCGAGGAGCGTGCGCTTGGCGGCGTCGACGAGGCGAGAGAGACGATTGTCAGACATGAGATCACGGGTTGGAGGGCCATCGGGCCCTGCGAGCGGAGGGAGTGTGCGGGGATCCGGCAGTGCCGGGATCGGCGAGGTGCGCGATGTCGGAGAAGGGCGCGTACACGCGCGCCCGACCCGGACGTGCGTCCACTAGCTCCGCGAGGGGTAGACGCCCACAGTGGCGATCTGGAAGTTGAGCGCGAGGGAGGGACGCCGATGCGAGAAGGGGATTCCGCCGCCGGTCGCGGCGGTCGGCGCCAGCTGCGCGTTGGCCCGGCTGGCAGCGGCGTAGATGGTGTCGCTGGTGGCGTCGCCCGCGAGGATGTTGCCCGCTGGCGTCCGCTGGTCGCCCGGCGCGTTCTTGACCGGCAGCCCGTGGTTGTGCTGAGGCATGGTGGCGACGGTGAGCGTGGTCTGCTCCTGCCCACCCTTCATGCCCTCGCGCACGGGCTGGAGGCCGGGGCCGCTCCCGTAACTGACCGCCTCGCGCCCCTGCAGGTCCGGGACGGCAAACGTGGTCCGGCCGTCCCCGCCATAGATGGTGCCGATGATCGAGAACAGCGCCGTGTTGGCTGAGATCGGAAGCAAGGCTCCGTTGCACGGGGTGTAGCCTCGGACGGTGAAGTTGCCACAGAACAGCATGATCTCCCCGAGGTAGGTGTCCGCGCCCACCCCGTCGGGGGCCGGTCGACCCTGGGCATCGACGACGGTGCCGGGGACGATCCCGAACTGTGTAGCGCGCTCCTCGATGCCGGCCCACGCGTCGTCCGGGATCATGAGGCCGGTGCCGACCGCACCGGCGGTGACGACCCCGGCGCGGCGAAAGAAGCCTCGGCGGCCGGTGTCGGCGCCGGGAATGGGCGTCGCGCCGCGGCCGAGCAGGTGGCGGCGTGCGGAGTCGAGGAGACGGGAAAGCGGGTGGTCAGACATGTGCTTCGAGAGGGAGGGGCCCGAGGGGGCCAGCGTGTGCCGAGAGATCCGAGACCGGCGCGTCGACCGCGCCGTGGGGTCGGAGTAGGCCTAGGTGCGCGACGGGAACAGACCCTGGATCGCGACCTGAATGGAGATCACCAGGGACGGGTCGAGGACGTTGATCGGCTGCCCGCCTCCGGACGCCTGGGTCGGCGCGAGCTGGGCGTTCGCCCGGGAGGCGGCGGCGTAGATCGTATCGTTGGTCGCGTCGCCCGCCAGGATGTTGCCACTGGGGGTTCGCTGGTCGCCCGGCGCGTTGAGCACAGGGAGCGGGTGCGTGTGGGACGGCAGGTTCTGCTGCGTCAGCGTGACCGTCTCCTGGCCCGATCTCGCGCCCAGGGGCTGCGGCTGGAGGCCTGCCCCTGTGCCCATCCCGACCGGAGCGCGGCCCCGCAGGTCGGGCAGGGCGAACGTGGTCCGGCCGTCTCCCCCGTACGTGGTGCCGAGGAGCGAGTACAGCGACTGGTTCTGGTTGATCGGCAGCAACTGCCCGTCACACTTCATGAACCCGCGGACGGCGAAGTTGCCGCCGAACATCATGATCTCCCCGAGGTAGGGCTCTGACGTCGACGGGTTCGCTACCGGTCGGCCCTGAGCGTCGACCACGGTGCCGGGGACGATGCCGAAGCGGCTGGCGCGTTCTTCGATGCCTGCCCAGGCCTCGTCGGGTGTCAGCAGGCCCGCGCTGAGCGCGCCCAGTGTGCCCATGCCGGCGCGCCGGAAAAACTGCCGCCGGCCGTCGTCGGCGGCAGCGGGTGGGCTCGCCTTCCGACGGCGCGTGGCGACGCGGAGGAGACGGGAGATCGGGTTGTCGGACATGAGGGTGTGGTGTGTGAGCATCGACATGAAGCCGATGTGAACCTAGCCCTGCCTGCCCGATCTCATGTCGTGGGATCAGCCGATATTCTCTGCCGCTGCGTGACAGTTTGGAGTTGCCCCTATGTCCACACCTCTGTGTCGAGGTGCTCTCCGACGCGAAACGCATTCGCGGCGATGGTGAGCGTCGGGTTCGTCGCTGCCGAGGACGGGAAGACACTCGCGTCTGCGATGTACAGGTTGGTGAGGTCGTGGGCTCTGCCCACCGGGTCGACAACGCTGTCGGACGGGGCCGTGCCCATCCGGCACGTCCCGCACTGGTGGTTGACCACCGCCAGGGGCATCGGGACGCGGAGGAACCGGTCGAAGCCGATGCGGCGAAGGGCGTGCTCCAGACGGTCCATCAGGTGCTCCTGCGCCCGGCGGTTGGTCTCGGTGTAGCGCACCCGGATGCCGCCCTCCGGCCCGAGCGTGATGCGGTTGTCGGCCAGGGGGAGGTCCTCGGATTGCACCCACCAGTCGACCGAGTGCGCGGCGATCTGGTCGGCCTCCTCCGGTGTCAACGCACCGTGCGGCAGGTCCTGAAGGATCTGCCAGCCCGCGTGCTTGCCCATCAGGTGGATGTGGCCGAGCGGCACGTTCTCCCACTCGGGATCGCCGGGAACGCCGAAGTAGAAGTCATTGACGGCGAGCGTCTTCTGGAAGCGCGTCGGGTTGGGGGTGCCGCTGGCGATGGTGTAAAACTTGGAGGTGACATGCCGCATGAAGTGGCGCCCGACGGCTCCGGAGCGGTTCGCCAGTCCGTCCGGGTGGGCGTCCGAGGCGGACCGCAGGAGCAGCGCGGCCGAGTTGACCGCCCCGGCACAGAGCGCGAACACGTCTGCGTGGAACGTCACCGGCTCGCCGTCCACGACGGCCTCGACGTGCGTGACGGTTCGCCCCGAGGCGTCGGTCACGATCCGTGTCACGTCCGCGCCGGTCACGAGGTCGACGTTGTCGTGGGCGGTGGCCGGAAGGACGGTCGCGGTCTCGGCGTCGGCCTTGAGGTGGAGGAGGTCCGGGAAGCCGTCGAAGGCGGCGCGGCCCATGGCGTCGAACGTCTCGCGGAGGATGAATGGCCCGGCACCGGGGGTCTCATGGCTGTAGCGAACCCCCATCGGCAGGTCGAACGCGTTGACGCCCTGGCGGCGGAGCCCCTCAGCGACTTCCGCGATGCGCGCGTCGTGCGGGATCGGAGCGTGCGGGAACGGGCCGTCGGCGGGGGGCTCGAACGGATCCGCCCCGCGGTTGCCGTGCACGTGGTAGACCGCCTCGGCCTGGTCATAGAAGGGCGCCAGATCCGCATATGAGATGGGCCAGGCCGGGGAGAGACCGTCGAGCGTCTGGAGTGCCTCGAAGTCCTCGGGGCGGTTGCGGAGCAGCGCCGAGCCGTAGACCTTCGTGTTGCCGCCGAGCCAGTAGTACATGCCCGGCCGGAAGAGGTCGCCGGTGGCATCGTCGGTCCAGCGCTCGTCGGCCTTGTACCGGTCCTCGGTGAAGAGCTTCTTTGGGTCCCAGTTCTCCGCCTCTCGCGGGAGCGAGCCGAGGCGGTTGAGGAGGAGGATGCGCTTGCCGGTCGGGGCCAGGGCGTGCGCGAGCGCGCCGCCGCCGACGCCCGCGCCGATGATGCAAAGGTCGTAGGTCAAGAGGATGGGGAATGAGGAGCAGGGAAATGGCGGGCGACGCGACGCGGGTCCCGCGACCGGTTGCTCGCTCGTCGTTCCCCGCTCGTCAACCCCGCATCACCCGCTCCAGGGGTCCTGGAAGTCGCCGTAGAGGGTCAGCCCGCCGTCGGCGATGAGCGTCTGGCCGGTGACGTAGGAGGCGTCGTCGGACGCGAGGAAGGCGGCGATGTGGGCCATCTCCTCGGGCTCGGCGATGCGGCCCATGGGAATGTGGTCCTCGACCACCTCCGTAGCCTCCTTGTCGGTGAGCCAACTCTGGATGGGCGTCCGTGTGGCGCCCGGCGCGAGGCTGTTGACGCGGATGCCGCGGGCGGCGTACTCCAGCGCCAGCGTCTGCGTGAGGCCCTTCATGCCGAACTTCGAGACGGCGTAGCTGAGGTACTTCGGCCGCGGAATCTGCTCGTGGACGCTGGACAGGTTGACGATCACGCCGCGGCTTCCGCCCTCGCGCTCGGGCAGGTCCAGGAACCCCTTGATAGCTTCGCGCGCGCACAGGAACGCGCCCCGCAGGTTGACACCCAGCACGGCGTCGAAGTGCTCGGCGGTCGTTTCGTGGCTGGCAGGCTCCTCGATCTGGATGCCCGCGTTATTGACCAGCAGGTCGACCCGCCCGAACGCCTTCGTGACTGAGGCGAACATGCCCTCGACCTCGGACTCCCGGGAGACGTCGGCGCGCACGAGCATGCAGGTGTCCTCCTGGTTGGCCAGGGCGACACTGTGGGCGGCCTCCGCAGCGGCCCCGTGAGCGGCGGCGTACTGCCGGGCGGCCTGGTGGACGAGGCGGCGCGTTTCTTCGGCGTTCGCCCGCTCGCGCTCGAAAGGGTAGTTGATGGCGACAGTCGCACCGCGACGCGCGAACTCCACCGCGATGGCGCGGCCGATGCCGGTAGAGGCGCCGGTGACGAGGGCGACGCGATCTGAGAGGTCAGTCATGGGGGACGTGATCGTTTGTGGCTCGCTCAACCCGGCCGAACTTTCAGAGTTTCCTGAAAGCCCTGCTGTGCGGTCCGCCTCGGGCAGTCCCCGGAGAATCCTGACCTCGCCGTCGGGAGAAGCGAGCGGAAGGGAAGGAGGACGAGGGGATCTCCTGTCTGGAAAGCACTTCTCAGCTCCCTGGAATTACGATCACGACGCCGTTCTCCAGTCGCAGGTCGATGGTCTCGATCCCCTCGGGCGGACGGCTGTCGTACCGGAGGTCCGTGCGGACGCGCAGCTTCAGGTAGCGCGTCAGCCCGACATCCAGCGAGGCTTGCGTCAGCACCCGGAGGTCGCCGAGGTCGCGCGCACGCGGCTGGACGTACGAGACCAGCGTGAACGCCGTCCCGTTGGGCAGGGTGGCGCGGCCAGCGACGTACGTGCTGACCCGCCCGACAGCGTCCTGGCTCCCGCCGAGCGCCTCGTCCAGCACCTCGTACTCGAACATCGGTGTGACGCCAAACGCGAGGCCGACGGAGTCGCGCTGGACGATCTCGTAGCGCAGCCCGGCCCCGAGCAGCGTCCGCCGGTCGAGCGCCTCCTGGCGGTTGCGCTGGATCTGGACGAACGACTCGGCGATGAGACGGGGCGCCAGCATCCGGTTGTGGCGGAGGTGCGCGAACGACTGGTCCACGAACGCGCGCTCGTCGGTTTGGGCGAGGTCGAACCGGCCGACCAGGAACGCCGTGTTCTCGCCCACCCGCACGTCCAGGCGGCCGCCGAGGCCGACCTGCAGGAAGTCGGTGTTGCCGGTCGCGAACGAGGCCGCGGCGTCGACCGACGCGATCACGGCGTCGTCGGTGAGCAGGCGGCGCATCCGCTCGGTGTTGACCTGGGCGGTCGCGGCGGAGGCGGTGGCGATCAGCAGGACGAGGAGCGTGCAGCGCATACCGGGCAGGAGGGACGTCAGCCGAGGATACCGGAGACGCCCCGAACGGCGGTCACCCGCCCGCGTCCGCCTCGGGGCCCGGCCCGAGCAGGCGCGAGCCCTGGAACGCCTTCGCCTCGTCGACGAAGAGCTGCAGGTGGGGGAACGGGATCTCGATGCCCGCCGCCTTGAGCGCCTCGAACACCTTCTCCTGATACTCCAGTCTGAGCGAGACCTCCAGCTTCGAGTCCTTCAGGTGGAGCCGCAGTTCCATGTTGACCGACGAGTCGGCCAACTCGGTGACGACGACGGCGGGTGCGTAGTCCGGGTGGAGGCGTTGGTCGCCCTCGGTGAGCGCCAGCACGACCTGGCGGGCGGCCTCGGGGCTCTCCTTGTAGGCGATCCCGAACGGCACCAGCACGCGCAGCGCGCGCAGCATCGAGTGGTTGATGATCCGATCCGAGATCACGTTCGCGTTCGGCAGGATGGCCATCTGGTTGTCGAGCGTGCGGATCCGGGTCGTTCGCAGGGTGATCTCCTCGACCGTCCCGAAGGTGTCGTGCAGCTCGATGTTGTCGCCCACGTGGAAGGGGCGGTCGAGCAGGATCGTGATGCCCGCGATCAGGTTTTGGACGGTGTCCTGTGCCGCGAAGCCGAGTGCGATGCCCGCGATGCCGAGGCCCGCGATGAACGGCGCGACGGCGATCCCGATCTTGTCCAGCACCGCCACGACGGCCAGCGCGACGATCACGAACCGGGAGAAGCGCAGGATGAGTTGCTGGACCCCCGCGTCGATTCGCTTGGACCGTCCCAGCGCGCGCCGCAGCACGCCCAGGAGGATGCGCAGGGCGATCCAGAAGGCGACGGCAGTGATCGCCGCCGGGAGCAGGTTGTCGAACGCGAACGCCTTCAGCGACGCCGCCAGGATGCTGGCCGCGTCCTCGAAGCGCCCGCTGCCCAGGGCCTCCGCCGCCACGCCCACGTCCTGCGACAACCCCCCGATCCCGCCCGACGTGTCGACCACCGCCGAGTCGGCTCGGAGGGAGTCGGCGAGCGCGAGGGAGTCCGCCACCGCGAGCGAGTCGGCAGCCAGCGAGTCGAAGGCGGACTGCATCACGCGGTCGCCCGGCGGGTGGCAGCCTCCAGGGTGTTGGCCAGCAGCATCGCGATCGTCATCGGGCCGACGCCTCCGGGGACCGGGGTGATGGCGCCCGCGACCTCCGCGACGGCCTCGAAGTCCACGTCCCCCACGAGCCGGTAGCCCCGCTCCCGCGTCGCGTCCTCGACGCGGTTGATGCCCACGTCGATGACCGTCGCTCCCGGCTTCACCATGTCCGCCGTGACGAACTCGGCCCGCCCGATGGCCGCGACCAGGATGTCGGCTTGGCGGGTGATCGACGCGAGGTCGTGGGTGCGGCTGTGGCAGACGGTCACGGTCGCGTCGAGCCCGCGCCGCAGCAGCAGGCTCGCCATCGGCTTGCCGACGATGTTGCTCCGGCCCAGCACGACCGCGTGGGCGCCCGAGGTGGGTACGTTCGTTCGGCGGAGCATCTCCACGATGCCCGCCGGCGTGCAGGGCTCCAGCGTCGGTTCGCCGAGCGACAGCTTGCCGACGTTCTCGGGGTGGAAGCCGTCCACGTCCTTGCCTGGGTCGATGGCGCGGATGACCGCCGCCTCGTCGATGTGGTCGGGGAGAGGGAGCTGGACGAGGATCCCGTCCACGCCATCGTCGGCGTTCAGGGCCGCGATGAGCGCGAGCAGGTCTGCCTCGGGCGTGTCGGCGGGGTGGAGGAGCGTCTCGGCGTCGATGCCCGCCTCGCCTGCCGCCCGCGCCTTGGCGCGGACGTACGACTGGCTCGCCGGGTTGTCGCCCAGGAGCACGACGCGGAGGGCGGGTGCGCGACCGTGTGCCTCGGAGAACGCCGCGGCGCCCTCGGCGACCTCGGCGCGAACAGCGGCGGCGACGGCCTTTCCGTCTATGAGATGGGCCATGCGGGGGACGGGTGGCGAGGAGGCAAACTAGCGGGCCGGGACGCGCGGGTTCGATGGCGCGCGTGGGTATCGCCGGTTTCTCCACACGGGCAGCGGGCGCGAAGGGTTAGCGTCGGGGCATCGGGTACGCCACGCACCCGTCCGTCCTGCGACACCTGCTCCCTGCCATCCCATGCTTCGCGTTGCCATCCTGGGCGCCACCGGCGCCGTCGGCCAGACCTTCGTCCGCCTGCTGAGCGGCCATCCGCTCTTCGAGATCGTCTCGCTGGTCGCCTCGGAGCGCTCGGCGGGCAAGCCGTACCGCGAGGCGGCCCACTGGATCCAGTCGGAGCCGCTGGACGACCGCATCGGGGACCTCGTCGTGGAGGGCATCGATGCGGCCCCCGACGCCGACCTCGCCTTCTCCGGCCTCGACGCGTCGGTCGCGGGCGAGGTCGAGGCGGACTGGGCGCGGCGCGGCTACGCCGTCGTCTCGAACGCGCGCAACTACCGCATGGACCCGACGGTCCCGCTCCTCATCCCCGAGGTCAACGCGGACCACATCGCACTCATCGACCGCCAGGACTGGCGCGGCGCCGACGGCCAGCCGTCGGGCGGCTTCATCGTGACCAACCCCAACTGCTCGACGGTCGGGCTCGTGATGGCGCTCAAGCCGCTCCACGATGCATTCGGCGTCGAGGCCGCGCACGTCGTGACGATGCAGGCACTCAGCGGTGCCGGCTACCCCGGTGTGGCGTCGCTCGACGCGCTGGGCAACGTGGTGCCGTACATCGGTGGGGAAGAGGACAAGCTGACCACCGAGACCCGCAAGCTGCTCGGCACGCTCGGCAGTACGGGTGAGGTGGTCGAGGCGGAAGCGGTCGTCTCGGCGCAGTGCAACCGCGTGCCGGTCATGGACGGCCACATGGAGGCGGTCTCGGTGCGCCTTGTAGGCAGCCCCTCGGCGGCCGACGTGGCGGACGCGCTCCGCTCGTGGGAGAGCCCGCTCGCCGGTCGCGGCCTGCCGACTGCCCCAGCGACGCCCCTCCTCGTCACCGACGACCCGACGGCGCCGCAGCCCCGCACCCACGTCCACCTCGGCGGCGGCATGACGGTGACCGTCGGGCGGATCCAGGACTGCCCGGTGCTGGGGGTCAAGTTTGTGGTGCTGAGCCACAACACGGTCCGCGGGGCCGCGGGCGGCGCCATCCTGAACGCGGAGCTGCTGCACGCGGAGGGCCGCCTCGGTCGCCGCGCCGACGCCGCGTGAGCGTGCTCGTCCGCGAGGCTCGGTCGTCGGACCTCCCGGTGGCGCTCCCCCTGTGGTCGGCGCTCCACCGGGAGCACGAAGCGCGGGACCCGCGCTACCGGCTCGCCGACGACGCTGAGGCGCGATGGTCGACCGACTTCCGCGACTGGACGAGGTCGGACGGCAGCCGCGTCTGGCTCGCCATCGACGCGAGCCAGCCGGTCGGGCTGCTGACAGCGCACCTCTACCAGCCTGCGCCGCTGTACCGCGAGCACCTGCTCGTGCACGTCAGTGACCTCTACGTCGCCCCCGAGGCGCGAGGGGAGGGCATCGCGGCCACGCTGCTGGACCAGGCCCGGACGTGGGGGCGCTCGGCGGGGGCGACGCACCTCCAGGCGGGAGTGCTGGCGGTCAACACCGTCGGTCGGGCGTTCTGGGCGGCGCAAGGGGGCGAGGACTACTCGGTCACCGTCTCGATGGCGCTGACGTCGTAGAGGCGTCGGCGGTTTGCTGCGGCTCGTACCCTTCACCCCTCACTCTTTCTGCTGCGTCCTATGTGGTCTCGGGTCATCGGCCAGCGCCGCGCCGTCGGCGTGCTCCAGCAGGCGCTCGCGCACGACCGCGTCGCCAACACGTATCTGTTCCACGGCCCGGCCGGGTCGGGGCCGCGGGCGGCGGCGCTCGCGTTCGGGCAGGCGCTCCTGTGCGAACGTCGCGGACGCCCTGGCGGACCGGAGGGCGACGCCTGCGGGACGTGCCTCGCCTGCACCAAGGCGGCGCGCCTCATTCACCCGGATCTCCACGTCTACCTGCCATTCCCGAAGGTCAGCAGCGGGGCCGACAAGGACGACCGGCCGTCGGACTACCCCGAGCGCATCGCCCAACTCGCGCTCGAGCCCTACGCCCCCGTCGACTACCGCCAGCGCGGCGCGCTCGGCGATGACGGGCCGAGCAAGAAGCAGGTCGAGCACCGGCGGCGGCCGACCAACGAGTTCCTCCGACGCGACATGACGTTCGTGCCCGCCGAGGGGCGCTACGTCGTCGGGGTGATGACCGACGCGGACCACGTGCGCACCGAGGCGGCCAACTCGCTGCTCAAGCTGCTCGAAGAGCCGGGGCCGGACGTGGTGCTCATCCTGACCGCAGAGCGGGTCGAGAATGTGCTCCCCACGATCCTCTCGCGGTGCCAGCGGGTCCGCTTCGACCCGCTCCCGGCCGAGGCCATCGAGGAGGCGCTGGTGGCCCGCTCCGGCGTGCCGCCCGGCGACGCGGGCGTCGTGGCGCGCATGGCGGACGGGTCGTTCACCCGCGCCCTCGAAATCTGGAGCAGCGAGAGCGTCAAGGAGAAGCGGGCCCTCGCGCTCGACTTCGTGCGCAAAGCCTACACGGGCCGCCCGGAGCTCGTCGCGCCCGTCATCCAGCAAGCGTCCACCGGCGGGCGGGAGGCCATCAAGTCGTGGCTGGACCTCGTCGCGCTCTGGGTGCGGGACCTCGTGCTGGCGCAGGCCGTCGGTGCCGAGGCGCAGCTCGTCAACGTGGATCAGGCCGACGCCGTGCACCGGTTCGTAGCCGCGCTCCCCGAGGCGGACCTGGGCGCGATGGCGACGCTGGTGGCCGAAGCGACCGAGGCCATCGAGGCCAACGGCTCGGCCGGTCTCATCCTGCCGACGCTCGCCTTCGGCCTCCGAGACGCGATGTTCGGGCAGTCGTCGGGCCACCTCGTGACGCCGCTCGACGCCCCGGCCTGACTACATCCGCCTCGGCTTGTACCCGGCCCGCCGGAGCAGGTCCACGACGTTGTCGCGTCCGACCAGGTGCCCTGCACCGAAGATCACGAGCGAGACGTCGCCCTTGCGTGCGAGCAGCGTCTCGATGGTGGGGATCCACGACCGGTTGCGGCCGATGAGGATCGACTCGAACACGTCGGGCTGCTCGAACTCGTCGCTCAGGACGCCGGTGAGACGGGCATCATCGCCCGCGGCCCATGCGTCGATCAACTCGTCGAACTGCGGCCCCGCCTGATCCGCCGACGCGACGAGGCTCATCAGGTACTCCACCTGGCTCGCGTCCGGGAGGTCGTCGAAGGCCGCGATCTGGTCGGCCAGCGTCTCCAGCGCGACGATCTCCTTGCCGTCGAATCCAGCGCGCTCGAAGAAGTACTCGTCGACCCCCTGTCCGAAGGCTTGCTCCTGGCCCTGGAGCGACAGCATGCCGTAGCTCATGCTCCCGAACCACGGCTCGAAGGCGTCGAAGCTGGGGCCGGGGTAGCCGAACTCGCGAAGGGAGGCGTGGAGCGTCTCGCGCTGCTCGTCGTCCAGCAGGTCGCCGATGAGCGCCTCGTCGGTGGCGGCGGAGACCAACTCCGGGTAGAGGTCCGCCGACATCGACAGGTCGACCTCGAAGCCCACGACGGCCGCCGCGGTGTAGATCGACTCGATGTGGTCCGGCATCGGCAGCGCGCCGACGGGCAGGACGTGGACGGAGCCCAGCAGATAGACCTTCGCTCCCTCGTGCTCGACGAGGTAGAGGGGCGGACGTCGGGCGTCGACCTGCGCGCTCGCGGCGGCGGCGAGGCCCGCGAGCAGCGTGAGGGCGAGGAAGCGACCAGAGAGCAGGAGGAACGGCATGACGCGTCGGGGGGGATCGGCAATATCCGACACCGGCAATGGGACGCGGGGGCGCTCTATCTTGCGGTATGGAGCTTCCGCGCCTCACCCCCAACGCCCTCCGCGCCCAGACCCTCGGCGCCGATGCCGTCGTTCAGACGCCCTTCGGCGAGCGACCGCTCGTCTACGCCGACTTCACGGCCAGCGGGCGGCAACTCGCCTTCGTGGAGGACTACCTCCGGTCGCTGGCGCCGCTGTACGCCAACAGCCACACGGAGGACAGCCTGACCGGTCGCACGGCGACGCACCTGCTGCATCAGGCCGAGCACGCCATCAAAGAGGCCGTCCACGCCGGGCCGTCGGGCCGGGTCGTGTGCTGCGGCAACGGGTCGACGGGTGCCATCCACAAGCTGCAGGAGATCCTCGGGGTCGCCATTCCGCCGGCCACGCTGCGCGACCTCGGCCTCCGGCTGACCGGCGCGCTCGGCGACGAAGCCGCGGGACGGCTGATGTACGACCTCCGCGAGAAAGGCCCCGTCGTGTTCGTCGGCCCGTACGAGCACCACTCGAACGAAGTCACGTGGCGCGAGGGCCTCTGCACCGTCGTCGAGGTGTGCCTCAACGAACAGGGGCAGATCTGTCTCGACGACTTGGAGCGACACCTGACCGATCCCCAGTGGGAAGGCCGGACGCTGTACGGTTCCTTCTCGGCGGGCTCCAACGTGACCGGCGTGCTCGCTCCGGTGCACGACATCGCGCGCGTGCTGCATCGCCACGGGGCGCTGGCGTTCTTCGACTACGCGGCGTCCGGCCCGTACGTCGAGATCGACATGGCGCCCGACGGCGACCCTGACGGTCGGCTGGATGCCATCTTCCTCTCGCCCCACAAGTTTCTCGGCGGTCCGGGGTCGTCCGGCCTGCTGGTGTTCGACGCCGCCATCTACCCCGACGGCCTCGCGCCGACGGTCGGTGGCGGCGGGACGGTGGTGTATGTCAACGCGACTCACCACGACTACACGGACGACATCGAGGCCCGAGAGACGGCCGGAACGCCGGGCCTGTACCAGACGCTCCGTGCCGCCATCGCGATGCAGGTCAAGGCGGCCGTCGGCGTGGACGCCATCCGAGCGCGCGAGCATGCCCACCTCGAGCGCGTGATCGACCGGTGGGCTGCCGACGAGCGGATCGAGATCCTGGGTCCGGGCGCGGAGGTCGAGCGGCTCCCCATCGTATCGTTCAACGTCCGCGACCCCAAGGAAGGCCTCTTGCACCCTCGGTTCGTGACGGTGCTGCTGTGCGACCTGTTCGGCATCCAGAGCCGGGCCGGCTGCTCGTGTGCAGGGCCCTACGGTCACCATCTGCTCGGCATCACCGAGCACATGAGCACCCGCTTCCGCCAGTGCATGGCGGACGGCATCCACGGCCTCAAGCCCGGCTGGGCGCGCATCGGCTTCCACTACACCCACGACGACGACGAGGTGGACTTCCTCATCCGGGCGGTCGAGTTCGTGGCCGACTATGGGGCTCGCTTCCTGCCGCTGTACGCGTTCGAGGTGGAGACCGGGGCCTGGACGCTTCGGGAGGACCGCGCGCCCGATGTCGCGCTCTCCATCGCCGACGTGCTCGCGGGCGCCGCGCCGCTGGGCGTGGGGGTCGCCTCCGGGGCAGACCGTCGGCGACTGCTGGCCGAGACGCTGGCCCAGGCGGAACGGATCGCCCTCGACCTGCCCGAGCCGACCCATTCGGGTCGACTCGCGGACGACTTGGCTGACCTCCAGTTCTTCGCCCTGCCCGCGTGACTCGTCGCACTCTCTGGCTCGCCCTGGCGGGCCTCGTCGTGGCCGCAGTCGCGGTCGGTATCGTTCTGCGGTGGGCCGACCGGCCCGCCCCGCTTCCCGCTTTCGAGGAGGAACGCGCGTACGCGCTGGTGTCCGAGCAGACCGACTTCGGCCCCCGCGTGCCTGGCACCGCGGCCCACGACTCGGCGCGCGTCTGGCTCCAGGCCCGCCTCGGCGTGTACGCCGACCGGGTGGTCGAGCAGCAGATCGAGATCCCCGATCCCGCCGACACGACGCGGACCTTCCGCGGAACGAACATCGTCGCCTCCTGGCAGCCCGGCCTGCGGCGGCGCATCCTGCTGGCGGCCCACTGGGACTCGCGCCCGATCGCCGACAACGATCCGGACCCGGCGCGGCGGCTGGAGCCCGTGCTCGGCGCCAACGACGGCGCATCCGGCGTGGCCGTGCTGTTGGAGATCGCTCGCCTGCTGGATGCGCAGCCGCTCCAGCGGCCCGTCGGCGTGGACATCATCCTGTTCGACCTGGAGGATCTGGGGACCATCGACCCGGCGGTGCCGGAAGGCGACCGGGTGCCGTTCGCGATGGGGTCCGAGATGTTCGTGCTCCACAACCCTGGCTACCGGCCCGTCTGGGGCGTCTTGCTGGACATGGTGGGCGACACCGACCTCCGCATCCCGAAGGAAGGCTATTCCTTGCAGCATGCCCCGGAGCTGGTGGACCGCATCTGGGCCGCTGCGCGGCGGGTCGGGTCTACGGCCTTCCTCGACGAAGTCGGCCCCGCGATCCAGGACGACCACGTCCCGTTCCTCCGGGTGGGCATCCCGATGGTGAACCTGATCCAGACGCCGTTCCCCGATACGTGGCACACGACCTCCGACACACCTGAGAACGTCAGCGCGGAGAGCCTCGGCCAGGTCGGCCGCGTTCTCGTGGACCTGCTCTGGCGTCCGGACGCCGAGTAGGGATCAGGGGAGGCTGGGCCGGTTGCGCGGCGTCAGGTCTGTGAACAGCGCCTCGTCGATCTCCAGGAGCGCCTCAGGCTCAGTGAGGATCGCCGAACCGCCTGCCCGCGACGCCTTCTCGGTCGCGAACGAGAGCGGACCCAGAGGCGTGTCGAGTTCGATCGGGTCGAGCCAGATGAAGTCGCCCTCGTTCCCGCTCTCCAACACGAAGGCCCAGCCGGTGGTCGCACCCGAGCCGTCGTCCACTGCCAGCCAGTAGCGGTCCCCGGGTGTCAGGCCGACGCCCTCGAAGGACAGCGCGAGGCCGACGACGTTGTCCCGGGTCTCGACGGCCCGGACCACGCCGGGGTCGAACACCTTCAGGGGTGCCAGGAGCCAGTAGCTGTCGTTGATGAACCGGCTCTGCGCGCCCGTCAACTGCTCGGACGCGATCTCGCCAGAGAGGATGGTCCCGTTCAAGGCCGCCTGGCCCACTGGAGATGCCGGGTCGAAGGTCGAGGGGGAGAACACCGCCACGACGACGCTGTCCGCGCCGATCTGGAACTCGCTCCGGACCCGGTCGCCTGTCTTGTCCCACACGTGCCAGTTGCGAGCGACCTCCACAGAGTCGCGGACGACGGCCCACTCGAAAGCGATGCCTGGCAGCGCCTCCCAGGTGTCGAGCCCGCCCGCAGCCTCGGTGACGCGGAAGGCGAGGCTGTCGGCCGCCGTGTCGAGGCGGGGCGCGTCGGGCGACCCGCAGCCGACCAGCGCGAGGAGCAGAGCGGCGAGGGAGGGCGTGCGCATGGGCGAGGGGAGAGGGCGTTGGGCGAGAACGACATGGCCGGATCTGGCTCGGAGAGCCGTCCCGCCGAAGCTCCGAAGCCAGAAGGGTACGATGTGGACGGGGGTGGATATGTGGGGAACTTAACCGTTGGTTCATCTTGACTCCGCAGGATCTCCCCGGTACTATGGGTCACTGCCTTCGGGCAGGCGGCCCTCCGGGGTCGCGTTCCTTGACACAGTGCGTCTCATTGCTGGAAGAGGGCTTCCTCACGGAATGCCCTGCGTGTACAAGGCCCCGCCTCGGTGGGGCGAGAGGAGCGTCGCCCTCCAGGCCATTCATCGAACGGCCACCGAAGGCCCTCACGGGCCCTCCGGACGACCCGACTCTCCGCTCGTACGCTGGACCCATTCTCGCCCCGACTCTCTGTGAAAAGAGAGATCCGGGTCGACATTTTGGTGGCCAGACCGTACCGCACGCCCGACCGAACTTCGGTTCGGAAGGACAGCCCCGGCTGCTTCGGTGGGCGGGATGCTGTGGGCGAGACGTCCCGAGAGGCTTTCGAGCCCCGTGACGCCCGACCTGTTCCGTACAGGAGGACCCAGCACGCGCGACGGACGCGACCGGGGATTCGTCCTCGATCGCTCAGACGCCCTGCGAAGACCCCCACGTCGTCGCTGTCAGAGCCCGCTGTCTCAGCGGTCCTCAGACGGCCCACGACGGTCTCGTAGACGGACGCACTCGGCCCTCGAACCGGAGCTACGGCTCGCGGGACGATGGGCCATCAAGGATCTCGAACGGGGGCCTGCCGCTTGTCGGTGGGCCCCCGTTCACGTTCTGGAAATCCGTGAGGGGACGGCGGGCCGATCGAGTTGTGGGGCGCGATGGTGGAACGCCGAGGTGCCGTCGTGGCGTTGACTGCTTCCACTTCACCCCAGCCAGTGTCTGTCCCCGACGGGTTTCGATCCTCCCGCCACGTCTTCTCCTTACGACGCCTCTCTGGGGGGTGGTCGGGTGACGTTCAGGCCGAGCCCGCGGTGGGCTACGGGCTCCGTGAGGAGCCTCTCACCCCGATGAGAGAGGTCGCCTGATGGAACCGATCCGACCGCCTCGAGGCCCAGTACTGCGCGCTCGCCGTGCGGCGAGCATCCGGTCGAGCGCGCGCGCGCGCGCCGCGGTGCCCAACTTCTTCACCCTGATGAACCTGCTGGCCGGGTTCTTCTCGCTGATCCAGACGGCCGCGGGCAACCTGGAAGCCGCCGCCTGGCTGGTGGTGCTCGCAGCGTTCTTCGACCTCCTCGATGGCCTGATGGCCCGCCTGGTGGGTGTCTCGGGCGAGTTCGGCGTCGAGCTGGACTCGCTGAGTGACATCGTCTCGTTCGGCGTCGCGCCGAGCTTTCTGCTGTACATGTTCGGGCTGAACCAGCTCGGGCCGATGTGGGGAGGGTTGCTCGCGAGCCTGCCGGCCCTCTTCGGCGCCGTTCGGCTGGCCAAGTTCAACTCGATGGCCGAGGCGGGCGCCAAGTCGACCGAGTTCACCGGGCTGCCGATCCCCGCGCAGGCCGGGACGGTGGTCGTGTTCATCCTCACCTTCATCGGCCGCCCCTGGTTCGACGTGCTGGCGAGGCCGCAGCTCTCGGTCCTGATCACGCTGGTCGTCGGTCTCTCGGCCCTGATGGTGGCGCCGATCTCGTTTCCTGCGCTCCCTCAGCCCAACCGCGCCAACCTGCGGACGTACCGGTACCGGTTTCTCCTCTTCCTGCTGGCGATGTTGCTCGGCGTCATCTTCCAGGAGATCGGTCTGCTGGTCGCCGCCGTTATCTACCTGCTGTGGGGCCTTGGTCGGGCATTGCTGTGGGCCGTCCGCGTGGCTACCGACACGGAGCCGCTCGCGGATGCCGACGCGGACCCTGGCGTGACGCCGTAGCTTTCTGACCCGCATTCGCCTCCCCGATGTACACCGCCACCGTCCACGTCACGCTCCGCCCCTCCATCCTGGATCCGCAGGGGAAGGCCATCCAGTCGGCCCTCGGCGACCTTGGCATGCCCGAGGTCGAGGAGGTTCGCACGGGCAAAGTGTTTTCCCTCCGTGTTGCCGCGGACTCCGCCGAGGCGGCCGAGGCCAGCGTCCGGCAGGCGTGCCAGAAGTTGCTCGCCAACCCGGTGACGGAGGACGTCGAGATCCTGTCGGTCGATGCCGTGGAGACGGCCGCGGCGTGAGCATGCGTAGTCTCGGAACGCTCGCAGGCGCCGCGACCCCGGAGGTCGCCCCCGTCTTCGAGGCGGACACGGACGTGGAGGTGGAGACGCCCTGGCGTGTCATCCTCTATGACGACGACATCCACACCTTCGAGGAGGTGATCCTCCAGTTGATGAAGGCCACCGGCTGTACCGCCGAGCAGGGTCAGTTGCACGCCCTCACCGTCGACGCGACGGGCAAGGACTGTGTCTACCAGGGCGACTTCTTCGACTGCTTCCGCGTCCAGGGCGTGCTGCGCGAAATCCAGCTCGTGACCGAGATCGAAGGCTAGCGAGCTCGCACTACCGCATCACCAGGTAGCTCAGCTTCACGAGGAAGACGTTCTCCGGGAACACGCCGAAGGTGTCGGCGAACTGCTGGGAGGTGGAGGTGTCGAACGGCGAGGCGCTCATCCCGTCGGCGAACAGCAGATCCTCGAACGCCGACGTACCGCGCGCCTGCGACCAGACGACGTACAGCGAGGACCCCGGCCGGTACTCCCAGCGCAGGACCGCGTTCGTGTTGAAGTCCGAGAACGAGAAGTCGCGGCGGCGCGGGTACGCGTCGAACGGACGGAGGTCGTCGGTGGAGGCGAGCAGGCGGAAGTCTTCGTACTGGCCGCGCGCCGAGAACAGTTGCCCGTACAGCTGGACGGAGAGGTCGGCGCTGAAGAGGAGGTTGGCGCGGGTGGTGAGGCTGGCCGACCGCGTGTCGCGGGAGGCGAACACCGGTCGGTAGAACCCGCCGTTGACGCGTGCCACGCCATCGAAGAGGGTGCCTGCCTCGGTGGACGAGAGAGGGAGGAGGACGAGCGTCTCCGGGTCCAGGTCAGATGGCAGGCCCGATGTGGGGCCCACGGCCAGCCCGTCAGCCGTCTCGACGAAGCCCTCGTTGAGCACCCAGGCCCGTTCGCCAGTCGCCGCGGCGATCTGCCCTTCGAGCGCCAGCGTCAGCCGGTCGCTGACGGTCCAGTCGATCGCGGCACCGGGCGAGAAGCTCCGCCCGCCGTCCTCGTAAACCTGTCCTCGGAGGCCGAGGCCGAGCTGGAATCGCCGCCGCTGGTCCGTCGTGACGTCGACCGAGAGGGCCGCGCCAGGCACGTTGACGACCGGGTCGAGGCCACGCGTCTCGCGCACGTCGACGCCGCCGAGGCCGAACACGTTGGCCTGTAATCCCGCGCTCTGGAAGCCGAAGAAGTCCGCCCCGAGCCGTGCCGTGCCCTGGAAGCCCCGGTTGGCGCCGTCGGTGTAGCGGAACTCCTGGGTCCCAAACCCGAACACGCTGAGGCGCCGGAACGGCCCGACCGGCTGCCCGCGGTTGAGCAGCAGTTGCGTGCCCCCCCGGAGCGAGATCAGGTCCGTCTGCCGAAACCGCCCCACGTCGTTCAGGCGGAACGCCTCTGAGTACACCCGGAGGCCGAAGCCGGGCTTGAAGTAGCCCTGGACCTTGTCCAGGCCGAGGTACACCGCGTACCCGAGGTCCGGGTCTGCGCCATCGGTCGCGCGGGCGGTCGCGCTGGTGGTCCCCTCGAACAGCCAGTCGAGCGTGTCGCCGAGGCGGAAGGCCCAGTCGGCTCCGACCGAGGCGCTCCGGGGCGACGCGCTCTCCATCCACGACGAGTAGGCCGTCGCGCCCAGGCCGACCGCGCTCTGGTTGGGCAACTCCTGCTTGAGTCGGGCAGCCGCGTAGAGGCGGCTCGGGTCGAAGTCGTCGCCCGTGGTGGCACCGAGGACGCCGAAGGAGAGGCCCCCGTCGGTGCGGCCGGTCAGCTTGGCCGCCCCGATGATCGGGCTCGACCCGCCGATGCGGCGCGTGTAAAGCAGCGCGCCATCGCCGGAGGCGTAGTCGAGGTCGAAGATCTGGGTGCCCTCCAGGAAGAACGGCCGCCGCTCGGAGAAGAAGGTCTCGAAGGTCGACAGGTTGAGCTCGGCCGGGTCCGCCTCGACCTGTCCAAAGTCCGGGTTGACCGTAACGTCGAGGATGACGTTGGAGGTGAGGCCCAGCTTGAGGTCGAGCCCGGCCTCGCTTCCGTAGGCGGCGGTCGGCACGCCTGGTGTGTCGGCTTCGAACCGCCTTGCGCGGGCCAGCGAGTAGGGCAGCGCCTGCACGACGCGCTTCGGCTGGAGCCCGGCGACGCCCTCCAGGCGGCCGAGGTCTTCGAGGAAGGCGCTCTCGCGTTCCCGCGTCAGCGGCGACCAGAAGACCTTCTCGTTGAGCCGTTGGATCTGGCGGACGAAGTTGACGCCCCACACCGGCTCGGTGCCGGTGAACCGCAGCTGCGAGTACGGGATTTCGATCTCCGCGACCCAGCCCTCCTCGGTGACGCGCGTCGCCGACCCCCAGATGGCATCCCACGACTCGTCCTCGTTCTGCCGTGTCGCCAGCGCATCGAACTGGACGTTGGCGGCCGTGACCGCGAACTCGTAGGCCGACCGACCGTCACCGTAGGCGTCGAGGGCGACCAGGAAGAAGTCCCCGTCGGGGTTGTCGCGGCGGCTGAGGGTCGTCCGGATGCCCTCCGGGTCGCTGTCCCGCATCACCGCGCCCACGTACAGGGCGTCGGCGCCACGGAGGATGCGCACCTCGGTCGTCTGGGTGGCTGGGGCGCCCTCGGTGGGCTCGAACTGGACGAAGTCGGTCGCGACCTCGGCCGTCGTCCAGGCCGCCTCGTTCAACTCCCCGTCCACGACGACGCGGTCGGCGGTGCCCGCTCGCAAAGTGGGCGGAACGAGCGTGAGGAGGGCGGCGAGACCGGTGGCGAGGAGCATAGCTTGCGACAGAGAGGATGGGCGGGTGTCGCCGCGTCCCGAGGGTACGGCGCGCTGCCATTTCGAATGACCGACACGTTCCGAACGCTGGCCGCCCCGGCCCGTGCAGAGCCTCCTAAAACGAAGGGCTCCCGCTTCCTGGCCGAGGTCGTCCCCGCCGCCGATGCGGAGGCCGCCCTGGAGCACCTCGCGACGGTACGTGCCCGCGAGTACTCCGCGACGCACCACTGCTGGGCCTATCGTCTCGGCCCTGACGCGCCCGCGCCGCGCAGCAGTGACGACGGCGAGCCGAGCGGGTCCGCAGGGGCGCCGATCCTCCGCGAGATCGAAGGGCGGGATCTGTACCACGTCGCCGTGGTCGTGACACGGTACTACGGCGGCACGAAGCTGGGCGTCGGCGGGCTGGCACGGGCCTACGGGGAGGCCGCGGGCGTCGCACTCGACAGCGCCCGACTGCGGACCGTGACGCTCCGCGTGCCCGTGACGCTCGCCTTCGCCTTCGACGACACCTCGCCCGCGATGCGCCTCCTCGACCAGTTCGACGCCGAGGTGGCCGATCAGCGCTACTCGCCCTCAGGTACGGAGCTCGAACTCGCAGTCCGCCGGTCCGAAGCGGACGCGTTGCGAGCCGCGTTCGTCGAAGCGACCTCCGGGCGAGGCGAGATCCTCGACTGAGCCGGTCGAGAACTCGCCTCGTCATCCTGAGCGGGCCGAATCTGGCTAGCGCCGTCGTAGACTCCGGCATGGACCGTCGTCGCTTCGTCACTGCCGCCGCTCTCGGGGCAGGCGCCACCCTCGCCGCCTGTGGCCCCGGCCCGGGGCATGGGCGCCGCAACACGGGCGAGGTCGCCGAGGTGGACGCGCCCGGCATCGTCACGCGGCCGCGGATCCGGTGGCGGCTGGCGTCCAGCTTCCCGCGGTCGACCGAGATTCTGTACCGCGCCGCCGAGCACTTGGCGGCCCGCGTCGGGGCGCTGACGGACGGGCGCTTCGAGATCGAGCCCTCCGAGGCGGGCGCGCTCGTGCCCCCGCTCCAGGTGCTCGACGCCGTCCAGGCAGGGTCGGTCCCCATCGGGCACACGGCCAGCTACTACTACCTCGGGAAGACGCCCGCGCTGACGTTCGAGACGGCGGTGCCGTTTGGCATGCAGGCGCGGCAGCACGACGCCTGGATCCGCCACGGCGGCGGGCGGGACCTGACGCAGCAGGTCCTCGACGGCTTCGACGTGATCGGTCTCCTTGGCGGCAACACCGGCACCCAGATGGGCGGCTGGTTTCGCGAGCCGGTCCGCTCCCTCTCCGACCTCCAGGGGCTGACGATGCGGATCCCCGGCCTGGGCGGGCGCGCGATGGAGCGCCTCGGCGTCGTCGCGCAGACCCTGGCCGGCGGGGAGATCTACGGGGCCCTCGAGCGTGGCGCCATCGACGCGACGGAGTGGGTGGGGCCGTACGACGACGAGAAGATGGGCTTCTACCGCGTCGTCAAGACGTACCACTACCCCGGCTGGTGGGAGCCAGCCGCGGCGCTCTCGTTCTACGTCAACCGGACCGCGTGGGAGGGACTGCCGTCGTCGTATCGGGAGGCGCTCCAGAGCGCGTCCGACGAGGTCAACGCGACGATGCTCAGCGAGTACGACGCCCTCAACCCGGCCGCGCTGGCGTCGCTGCTGGACAAGGGGGTCCGCACGGTGCCCTTCCCCGACGATGTGATGGCCGCTGCCGCGACGGCGTCGCGCGACCTGATGGACGACGCTGCCGCAGGCGATGCCCAGACGCGGGAGCTGCTGACGAGCTACCGCGCCTTTCAGTCCGCCTCGGACCGGTGGTTCGGCCTCGCCGAGTGGGGCATGGCGAAGAGCAAGCTCCGCTAGTCCCCCACGAACGCGAGCACCAGCTCTGGGAAGGCGACCACGAGGCCCAGCGCGAGCAGCTGGATGGCCACGAACGGAAGGGCGCCCCGGTAGATCTGGCCCGTCGACACGTCGGGCGGCGCCACCCCGCGGAGGTAGAACAGCGAGAACCCGAACGGTGGGGTCAGAAACGAGGTCTGGAGATTCATCCCCAGGATCACGCCGAACCAGACGAGGTCGATGCCCAGCGCGGCGGCGGCGGGCGCCAGCAGCGGGACCACGATGAAGGCGATCTCGAAGAAGTCGATGAAGAAGCCCAGCACGAACACGAGCACGTTCGCTACCAGCAGCAGCCCCACCACTCCGCCCGGCAGCCCGGTCAGCGCCTCCTCGATCCACAGGTCGCCGTAGAGGCCGCGGAAGACCAGCGCGAATGCGGTCGAGCCGACGAGCAGGATCAGGACCATCGTGGTCAGCTTCGCGGTGGACCGGGCGGCGTCCCAGACCAGCGGGCGCGACAGCCGCCGGTTGAGTGCCGTCAGCACGAGCGCGCCGACTGCCCCGAGGGCGCCCGCCTCGGTGGGCGTGGCGACACCCGCGAAAATGCTCCCGAGCACGACCAGGATGAGCAGCAGCGGGGGGAGCAACACCGTCACGACGCGGCGGACCAGCGCCCAGCCCTGCTCGGTCCGTTCTTCGAGCGGCAGCGCGGGCGCGGCCCCGGGGTGTCGCCACGCGACCCAGCCCACGTAGAGCGCGAACATCGTCGCCAGCATCACGCCGGGCACGAGCGCTCCCGCGAACAGCGCGCCGACGCTCACGCCCAACTGGTCGCCGAGCACGATCAGGACGATGGAGGGCGGCACGATCTGGCCGAGCGTCCCCGACGCCGCCACCGTCCCGGCTGCGAAGGAGGGCTTGTAGCCGTGCCCCAGCATCACCGGCAGCGCGATCGCGCCCATCGCGACCACGCTCGCGCCGACGACGCCGGTCGCTGCGGCCAGCAGCGCCCCCACCAGGACGACCGCCAGCGCCAGTCCGCCGCGCACGCGCCCGAACAGCGCGCCGATGGTCGTCAGCAGGTCTTCCGCGAGGCGGCTCTTCTCCAGGATGACGCCCATGAAGATGAAGTACGGGATCGCGAGCAGCACCGGATTCTGCATGATCCCGAACAGCCGATCGCCCAGCGCGAGCAGGAACGGCGGGTCGAAGTAGCCCGTCGCCAGTCCCAGCAGCGCGAACAGCACCGAGACACCGCCGATAGCGAACGCGACCGGGTAGCCCGAGAACACGAGCGCCAGCACGACGCCGACCATGATCGGCCCCAGCCAGTCGGCGACGTGGGCGAGGAGCGGCTCCATTCAGCGACCGGCGGGCGCACGGCCCGCGATCTCGGCTACGGCGCGGACCGCCTGCACGAGCGCCTGGAGCGCCAGCAGCCCGATCCCGAGCAGCACGAGCAGCTTGACCGGCCACCGCACCAGACCTCCAGCGTCGAGCGCGCCCTCCCGCAACGTCACCGACTCGACGACGGCAGGCCACGACGCCCACAGCACGAGTGCGCAGAAGGGCAGGAGCAGGACGACGGTCCCGATCAGGTCCACCCAGGCTCGGCGCGTCGGGGAGAGGCGCCCGTAGACCACGTCCACCCGGACGTGCGCATCCTCGGCGAGCACCCACGCTGCGCCGAGCAGGAAGACGCCGCTGAACAGCATCCACTGCACGTCGCCGATGGCGTTGAGTGCGGGCGTGATGCCCAGCACGGGGGCGAGGTAGCGAAGCACGGCTCCGAGCGCTCCGGCCCCGACCATCACCACAATGAGGCGGGCGCACAGCCACCCGATGGCGGCACTCAAGCGGTCGGCGAGGCGAAGGACGCGGGACATGTCCGAACGTACTGACAGGGAGACGACGGACGCTCACCCGCCGCTCGCCCATGTCGGCCCGCTCCTCCATGGTGCCGAGGCCGACGGGACGCGTGTCACATCTCGGCCATCAGCGTCCGCATCGCGCCCACCGCGAGCCCATCCACGTGCTCGTTGAGGGGGACGCCTGCATGACCCTTGACCTTCACCCACGTCACCTCGTGGCGCTGGTTCTGCGCGTCGAGGCGCTCCCAGAGGTCGCGGTTCAGCACTGGCGACTTGTCGGCCTTCCTCCAGCCGCGCTTCTTCCAGCCGTCGATCCAGCGGGCATTGAAGGCGTTGATGACGTAGGCGCTGTCCGAGTGGAGGCGAACGCGGCAGGGCTCTCGGAGGGCTTCCAGGGCCTCGGCCGCGGCGCGCAGTTCCATCCGGTTGTTGGTGGTCTCCGCCTCGGCGCCCTTGATGTCGCGGGTGATCTCGTCGGGCGGCGAGCCGTAGATGAGGTGCGCGCCCCAGCCGCCGGGGCCCGGGTTGCCCGAGCATGCGCCGTCGGTATAGATGGTAACGTCTTTCAGAGGCATGGGGCCGGGGAGAGAGGGCGTGGGAGGACCACAAGAAGCTAGCAGAGGTCTCGCGGCGCCTTCGCGAGGTTTAGACCTATGCTCACGGTGCGTGAGCGTGCGACCGGTCGACCGTCTCATGCCCTCTGCTTCACGCCCCGAGCCCCGAAATGAAATTTGTCGACTACGTCACCGTCACTGTCCGGAGCGGGAAGGGAGGGGCCGGGAGCGTCCACTTCCGCCGCGAAAAGTTCGAGCCCAACGGCGGGCCGGACGGCGGCGACGGCGGCCAGGGAGGCTCGGTGATTCTGGAGGCCGACAGCCACCTCTACACGCTGCTCGACCTCCGCTACAACCGACACCACTTCGCCAAGGCGGGTGAGCCGGGTGGTGGCTCGCACAAATCCGGAAAGGCGGCCGATGACATCATCCTGCGCGCCCCGCTGGGAACCGTCGTCAAGGACGGGACGACGGGGGAGATTCTCGGCGAGGTCGTCACGCAGGGGGAGCGGATGGTCCTCGCGCAGGGCGGTCGTGGCGGACAGGGGAATGCTCACTACAAGAGCCCGACCAACCAGGCGCCGCGCTACGCGCAGCCTGGCGAGGCGGGGGAAGAGCGAGAGATCGTGCTGGAGCTGAAGCTCCTCGCCGATGTCGGGCTGGTCGGCTTCCCGAACGCGGGCAAGAGCACCCTCGTGAGCAGCCTCAGTGCCGCCAAGCCCAAGATCGCCGACTATCCGTTCACGACGCTGGAGCCCAACCTGGGCATGGTGTCGGTCGGCGACTGGCGCTCGTTCGTGATGGCCGACATCCCGGGCCTCATCGAGGGGGCCTCGGAAGGTCGGGGGCTCGGCCACCAGTTCCTCAAGCACGTCGAGCGCAACGCCGTGCTCTTGTTCTGCGTCGCCGCGGACGCCGAGGACCCCGGCGCGCGGTACGCGACGCTGCTGGGGGAGTTGGAGGCATTCAGCCCGCACCTGCTCAGCAAGCCGCGCATGGTGGCGCTGACCAAGATGGACATCGTCGGGCCGGAACTGGCCGCCGAGTGGGTCGCTCAAGCCCGCGCGGGCTTCCCCGACGACGTGGAGGTGATGCCCGTCTCGGCCGTCGCCCGTCAGGGCCTGGACCCGCTCAAGGAGCGCCTCTGGACGTTCGTGGAGGCCGAGCGAGAGGCGGCCGAAGCGGACGCCGACGATTTCGAGGTCTGACCCGACGGCGCCCGCCTCGGCGTCGGCTCAGCCGAGGTCGACCTTCTCGTTCTCGCCGAGGTCGGTCGCGGGCTCGCCCGTGATCTTCGACTTCAGGTAGCCGAGCGCATACACGATCGGGCTCGACGGCGAGTCCCAGTACTCGGCGCGCTCGACCTCGACCTTGATCAATCGCAGGTGCGAGTCGTGGACGCCCTTCGGAAACCACGCCTCCAGGGCCTCGGACCACATCTCCTCGGCCTTCTGCTTGTCCTTGACGATGAGCGCGGTGCCCGCCATCGTGACGTAGTCCTGGCGCTTCGGGTGGGAGAAGCTGACGCCGACCTTCCGGTTCCGTTCAATGTGGTCGACCTTCTCGGAGTCGTCGCGAGTGAAAAACCACAGGTCGCCGCCGAAGCCAACCTCCTGGACGGCCATCGGGCGGCTCCAAGGCTTGCCGTCGGTGTCGACGGTGGTGAGCATGCAGATGCGGATGTCCTCGATCAGTTCGGCCAGCTTGGCGATGCGCTCCTGGCGCTCGGCGGGGGAGGGGGTAGACATGGGAGACAGGGGGGTGGAAAGGAAGGGATGAACGGCTTCGGCCTCGCGCCGGTTCGGCGTACCCTAGGGCCCCGGTCATCCCCTACGATTCATGCCCCGCTCGCTCGCCCTCTTCGTCCTGTGCCTGCTCGTCGGGTGCGCCGGTGCGTCGCCCTCCGGCGGTGCCGATTCGAGCGCGTCGCGCGCCGTCCGCCTCGTCTGGGCCGGGCTCGACGACGCCGCGGCCCGCTTCGTCGAGCAGGGCGACCGCGGCCCGGCCCTGGACGCCGTCGAGACCTGCGACGGCCCCTTCGAGACGTGGTTCGCTGACTTCGGCGTCCGCGGGCTCGCCTGCACCGCCGCGCAGGTCGTCCAGCCGACGACGTTGCTGGCGCTCGCGCCCACCCAGCCGTTCCAGAGCGGCCCTCACAGGGCGTCCGCGGACGGGCTGGACCTGGACCTCACATCGGATCGAGCGTTCGGGCACTACGACCCCTCGTTCGTCCGCTGGGCGTGGAGCGCGGCGATCCCCGACGGAACGGCGGAGCAGGCGCTGATCCAGCCCATCTACCGCCGCCACGTCGCCCGTCTGGCGCGCATCTACTGGCTGACCCACCAGGACCTCGTCGATGGAGGCTTCCCGGACGCGACGCCCATCGGTCCGCTCAAGGACTACGCCCGCTTCCTCGACGGCGGCCCCGTGCCCGCGGGCGCCGAGTCGTACGAGAGTGCCGGGTTCAGCGTGTTCGCCTTCACCGACCGTAGCGAGACGCTGCTGTCCGAGATCGGACTGCCGGTCGGCAACGAGTGGGAGCTGAAGTACGAGGCCAACACGGCGTACGGCTTCTGGCTCCGCCGCCGCGCCGACGGCACGCACGCCGACTTCCGCGACGGCCTCCGCAGCCTCCTGTCGGCGCTGGACGCCGAGTGGCTGGCCACCCATAGCGGTTGACCCTCGCCACCTCGGCACCGAGGTGGGCAGACACGGAACCGCCCCGCTGGCGACGACCAGCGGGGCGGAGAGCACTGCGGGCCGGAGCACGCAGCCTATGCGTTGATCGCCTGGCCGTAGGCGTCGCGGAAGGCCTCCATGACCGCCTCCGAGAGCGTCGGGTGCGGGTGCATCGCCTCCATGACCTCGTGGGCCGTCGTCTCGAGCGCGCGCGCCGTGACCACCTCCGCGATCATCTCGGTCGCGTCGTGGCCGATGATGTGGGCGCCCAGGACCTCGCCGTACTTGGCATCCACGACCACCTTCACGAAGCCGGTCTGGTCGCCGATGGCCGCCGCCTTGCCGGACGCCGCGAAGGGGAACTTGCCGACGAGCACGTCGAAGCCCGCCTCCTTGGCCTTCGCCTCCGTGTAGCCGACCGACGCGATCTGCGGCAGGCAGTACGTGCAGCCGGGCACGTTGAGGTAGTCCACGGCGTGGGGCGCGTGGTCCAGCTTGCCCATCTCGTGGGCGATGTTCTCGACGCAGACGATGCCCTCGTGGCTCGCCACGTGCGCCAGCCACGGCCCGCCGATCACGTCGCCGATGGCATACAGTCCGTCGACGTTGGTGCGGTACATGCTGTCTACCTTGATCGCGCCGCGGTCGTACTCGACGCCGACCTCGTCCAGGCCGAAGCCCTCGACGTTGCCGACCACTCCGACCGCCGAGAGGACCTGCGCCGCCTGGAGCGTCTCGGTGCCCTTCTTGGTCTCGACCGTCACCACGCAGCCCTCGCCGGACGTGTCGACGTTCGTGACCTGGGCGCCGGTCATGACCTTGACGCCCATCTTCTTGTAGGCTCGCGCGAGCTCCTTCGAGACGTCCTCGTCCTCGACCGGAACGAGGCGGTCCTGGAGTTCGACGATAGTGACCTCGGTGCCGAGGTTGTGGTAGACGTAGGCGAACTCGACACCGATGGCCCCGGCGCCGACGACGACCAGCGACTCCGGCTGTTCGGTCTGGAGCATCGCCTGCTTGTAGTCGACGATCTTTTTGTCGTCGACCGGGAGCGTCGGGATGGCGCGGGCGCGGGCGCCCGTGGCGATGATGATGGCCTTGGCCTCGATCTCGGTCGCCTCGCCGACGGTCTCGCCGTCCATTGTCTCGGAGGGCTCGACGGACACCTTGCCGCCGCCCAGAAGCGTGGCCTTGCCCATGAACACGTCCACCTTGTTCTTCTTCATGAGGAACTGGACGCCCTTGTTCATCTTGTCCGCCACGCCGCGGGAGCGCTTGACGATGGCCGGAAAGTCGGCCTGGATCGACGCGCCGTCGCCGGAGAAGCCGTAGTCCGAGATGTGGGCCAGCTGGGAGGCGATCTCCGCGCTCTTGAGCAGTGCCTTGGTCGGGATGCAGCCGATGTTGAGGCACACGCCGCCGAGCTTGTTCTTCTCGACGATGGCGGTCTTGAGACCGAGCTGGTGGGCGCGGATGGCGGCCTCGTAGCCACCGGGGCCGGAGCCGATCACGAGGATGTCGTAGGGAGCGTTCGCCATGGTCTGAGGGGGGAGGGAGGCTGAGAATACCCTGCCGAGTGACTCTGGGACCCCGGTGAGGCTTGAAGAGGGGGTGAGTCAGCGGCCCCGGCCGAGCCGGGGCGGGACGCAGGTGCCCGGTCCCCCACCTCGGCACCGAGGCGGACCGAGCGGAAGGTCAGCCCGAGACGCTGTCGGCCAGCGACCACTCGTCCACGACGGCGACGATGATCACGTTGGCGGGCGTCGGGAGTGAACCGACGCGGTCGCCGTCGAGTAGTGTCGCCACCACGGCGCCTTCTTTGGCGATCAGGACCGCGTCGCCCACCCCCGCGCTCAGGCCTGGGTCGAGCGCGATGTCCTCGGTCGCGTCCCGTAGACTGCCGTCGAGATCCAGCCGCCGGACGACCAGGAGACGCTGGCCGGCCAGAGGGGACAGTTTTTGGCTTGCCACGACGGCGCCGGTGACTCGTGCGAGATACATCAGGGCGGATAAGACGGAGAACTGAGAGTTGGAACGGGAGTTTTTATTAGTTTAGGCGCTGCGGTGCCCACCACACACAGCGCCGCACGCTCTACCACACCACTTCTTACCCCCCCACCCGGATGTACAGCACCCAGGGCATCGAGGCCATCGCCACCGTGACCGAACTCCGCTCCAAAACGTCGGCACTGATCGACCAGGCGAAGGATCTCAACACAGGCATCATGATCCAGAAGAACAACGAGCCGGAAGCCGTCCTGCTCTCGTACGACCTGTATCAGAAGATGCACAAGGCCTACCACAAGAAGTAGCGCCCGTCATCGCTCGCCCACCAGTCGTTTGAGCTCACCGACACGCCGGACGGTTGCCTCTCGATCGAGAGAGCGGAACCGTTCGGGGAGCATCGAACGACTGGTGCATTCCATCACGGCGACGAGCGTCTGAAGCTCGACCTGAAGCGGATACGAGGGCGGAACGAAGTCCTCCACGACGGCCTGGAGGATCTCGCGGTCGATCGGCTTCGGCCCGGCGTCGGAAGCCTTTAACTCGCTCGGTGCGAGCGGAACGTCGGGTTCGGCCATTCCATCGCCAGACGCGAGGTCGGCAGCGGACTCGGGGGCGGGTTCGTCGAGCGCGTGAGTGGCGGCGCGGAATTTTGCCCGCGTGAGCAGCGCCTCCATGTCGGCTCCGGAGTAGGTCCGTTCGCCGTCGAGGAGCGCTTCCGGGATCTCGGACATCTCCACCTCCACGCCGGTCTTGCGCATCATCACCTTGATGAGCTCCTCGCGGTCGGAGCGCGTCGAGGGATAGAAGAGGCCCAGGTGCTCCTCGGCGCGGCCCTGGCGCTTGAGGTCGACCGGCATGAGGTCCGGGCGCGCCGTGACCAGGAACCAGATGATCTTGCCGCGGAACCGGGTGTCGGACATGGCCTGCGCGATCTGACCAAACACGCGGCTCGACACGCCTGAATCGCCCGACGCGCTGCGGTCCCCGAGTGCGGCATCCGCCTCGTCGATCATGACAGCGACAGGGTTCATGGCCCGGAGCAGCGTGAGGATCTTCTCGAGGTTGCCCTCTGTGACGCCCTGCCACTGGCTGCGGAAGTTCTTGAGCTTGACCATGGGGATCCCGATCTCCCCCGCGAAGGTGGTCACCATGAACGTCTTACCGGTGCCGACCGGGCCGGAGACGAGGTAGCCCATCGGCATCACGTCCGGGCGGCCCGCCTTGATGGCCTCGGCAGCGGCGCGGAGGTGAGCTTTCGCCTCGGCGTGCCCGGCGACCATGTCGAGCGTGTAGTCGGTCTCGACGAACTCCAGCAGGCCATAGGCCTCGGCTTCGATGAGCTCCTTCTTCTTCTCGCTCAGCGTCTCAAAGGTGAGCGGGCGCTCGTTTTCGAGGACATCTGCCAGGATGGTCCGGAGCTGGACATAGCCCAGTCCGGCGGTGTTCTGCGCCAGTGTCAGGTCCCCGACGGAGGAGAGGCGGTCGAACCGGCCCCGGCCATCGCGTTGTGCCGTTAGGAACCAGCGGACGAATCCTTCTCGCTCCTCGTGGCCGGGGAAGTCGATCTCCAGCTCTGCGTTGTAGGGGCTCTGGATGAACGCTCGCGAGAGGTCGTTCAGGTTCTCGGCGATGAGCGCCAGCGTGAAGTCGCTCCGCAGCAGAAGCGGGTCGTGGGCCCACTTCTGGAGCGTCACGAGCGCGGAGCGGTCCTCGGTCGAGTAGCTCGCCGCCTCCGACATCGGGATGATGGTCTCGGCGTAGTCCACCACGCAGGCGACGCGCTTGCCGTCGGCCAGCCGCAGGCGGAAGTAGTTGTCGAGGAGCGCGAACACCCGGGCCGGGTCCTTCGGGAGCTTCTTCGCGTACTCGGTGCCGAAGATGGTGTCGTAGCCGCTCAGCGCCCGGTTGAAGTCCTTGCGGCTCTCCGCGTCCTCGAAGTGGATGCCGTCGGAGCGGTCGTAGAAGACCACCACGTCGCGTCCGGCGAACAGGTCCTCGGCGAGGAACTCGCGGAGCGGGACGTAGGCACGCTCCCCGCGGTCGTCGACCGTCGGCACGAGGTCTCGGACGTTGCCGTGCAGGATGAACTGGTTGAGCGTCTTGGTGAAGTAGCGGCGGGCGAGCTCGCGCGCCCAACGGGGGTAGTGGGCGAGCGGGTCGGCGGCGGGCGTGTCGGGCATCGGGCGGGGAGGGGCGTCCAGGTCGAGGAAGGTACCGAGGCGGGGGTTCGGGGTTCGGCCCGTCGGAGATGCAGGCACGCGCCGATCTCGGCCGGGCGGATACGAAACACGCTCGCCGCCCTCGCACCGACGGGCACCGGCGGCTGCTAGATTCGGATTCCCCTCTGCACACGCACATGTTCGACTGGATCGCCGACCCCAACGCCTGGATCGCGCTCGCGACGCTGACGACGCTGGAGATCGTCCTCGGCATCGACAACATCATCTTTATCTCGATCCTGACGGGGCGGCTGCCTGAGCACCAGCAGCCGCGGGGGCGGACCATCGGCCTCGGGCTCGCGATGGGCATGCGCATCCTGCTGCTGCTCTCCATCTCCTGGGTAATGGGCCTCACGTCGGTCCTCTTCGATGTGGCCGACCTGCTGCCCTTCCTCGCCGATCTCCAGCCGCTCGGCGAGACGGCGCGCGAAGTCGGCGGGCATGGCGGCCCGGCGACGCTGGACGGCCCGACGGCCATCACCGGGCGCGACATCATCCTCCTGCTGGGCGGCATCTTCCTCGTCGGCAAGGCGACGCATGAGATCCACCACAAGCTGGAGGGGGATGGCGAGCACACGGCCGAGAAGCCCAAGGCGGCGTCGTTCGGCGCCGTGCTGTTCCAGATCGCGCTTCTCGATATCGTGTTCTCGCTCGACTCGGTCATCACGGCCGTCGGCATGGCGGACGACATCGCGGTGATGATCATCGCCGTCGTGATCGCGGTCGGGGTGATGATGCTGGGCGCGGGGCCCATTTCGAGCTTCGTCCACCGGCACCCGACAGTCAAGATGCTCGCGCTCGCGTTCCTGATCCTGATCGGCGTCACGCTCGTCGCCGAGGGGCTGAACCAGCACATCTCCAAGGGCTACATCTACACCGCGATGGCGTTCGCGCTGATCGTGGAGTTCCTCAACATCCGGTCGAAGCGGGGCAACGCGACGCCGTCGGTCGAACTCATCGAGCCGTACGCGACACCCGGGGCCACCGGCGTTCCGAGCATCGACCAGGTCGAGCGTCCCGCGGCGCTCATTCGCCCCCAGGTGTGACTTCAGATCTTCCCCGAGCGGCTTGATGGACACATCCTCCGCCCCCCGCATGCGCGTGCTCGCGCTCCTGTCCCTGATCGCGCTGGCCTCCATCGGGTGCCGCGCCCAGACGCCTGCGTCCGCCCCCGTCCCGTCGCGCGAGGCCGACACGGTGGGCCAGTCGCTCGCACCCGCACCTCGTGATGCGACCCAGGGGATGGGGTTCAGCAGCCGGGGGATGGCCCCCCAGGCCACGGTGGTGTACGAGGAGGGGCCGGCGTCGGCGGACGGCACCGGGCGCTACTTCATGGGCCGCGAGATCGCCCGCGTGATGAGCCACCGCGGCGCGGCCTGGCTTGAGCGGGCCGACCGCGAGCGTGAGGAGCAGCCCGACGTCCTGATCGAGGCGCTCGGCCTGGACCGCGACGACGTGGTCGCCGACCTCGGCGCGGGCACGGGCTACTTCACCTTCCGGATCGCGCCGCTCGTGCCCGACGGCCGCGTCTACGCGGTCGACATCCAGCCTGAGATGCTGCGGATCATCGAGGACCGTGCCCTGGAAGAAGGGTTTGGGAACGTCGCCCCGGTGCTCGGCTTCGAGACGTCCACGGGCCTGCGGCCGCGGTCCACCGACCTGACACTGCTCGTCGACGCCTACCACGAGTTCTCGCACCCGCGCGAGATGCTGGCCTCCATCTTCGAGGCGACCCGACGCGGGGGGCGCCTGGTGCTGGTCGAGTACCGTGCCGAGGACCCCGACGTGCCGATCCGGCGCCTCCACAAGATGACCGAAGCGCAGGCTCGGCGCGAAGTGGAAGCGGCGGGCTTCCGGTTCGTCGAGAACCTGAACCTGCTCCCCCAGCAGCATCTCCTCGTGTTCGAGCGGTCAGCGGAGTAGGCGGGCAGGAGGACCCAACGCGTGGGCCGACTTTCCCGGCCCGGTCAGCCGGCAGACCCCGAACTGTGGACGGTGACGGTGGGAGGCACAGCGTGACCGAAGGCGGCTCGGGGGCGTCCGGCCAGACGCCTCCGTAGCGAAGCCGACGCGCTACCGGTCCGACAGCGCCAGTCGGAGCGTCACGCCGACGTTGCTCGCGTCGAACTCGGTTCCGTCCTCTGACGTGTAGCGGATAGCGGTGTAAGACGCCCCGATCCATCGCCAGCCTGCCGCGAGGGTCGCGCCGTCGGCAGCGTCGAAGTCGACGTCCGAGAAGAAGTCGTCACCGTAGAGGGTGATGCCGGCGTGCCGCGTGTAGGCAGCCTCGGCCCACACGGCATCCGTGACATCGGCTCGGAGTCCAAACTCGATGGGGATGCGGGTCAGCCGGATGTCGGCGTTGTCGGAGGCGTTGAGCACGAACTTGTAGCCGATCGACCCGAACAGCGACAGCGGAAGCGTCGCGACGGGGCGCGCCCGGAGGCCTGCCGCGAAGGTGCCGCCCTGGCCCGCGCTCAGCGTCTGGCTGCCCCCGTCGGTGAGGAGCAACTCGATCACGTCGTCTCCGCCGACCTCGACGGCGAACTCCCCGTACACATCGAACACGGGAGCCGCTGTCTCCGGCTTCGCCGCGGGGGCTCGCGCTGTCGCCGAGGTGGGCCGTGCCGGCGGTGTGCCGGACCGGGGCTCGGGACTCGATTCAAGCCACGGGGCAGGCAGAACCGCAGCGACGGAGTCGGGGGCCGTCTGTGCGAGAACAGGAGCGGCGAGGACCGCGAGGAGCGGGAGAAGCGTGCGCATCGGGGAGACGGGCGGGAACGGGCGACGAAGATCGCCCCCTGCGTCGCGTCTGTCCAGGTCCGAGCCGGAGCCGTTCAGGCCTGAGAGCGCGTGCGTACCGGTTCTATCGGCCCGTTGCCATCCACGGGCGCTGCCGGTCCCGTCGCCTGCCCCGACTCGGCAAGCTCTCGCCAGCGCACGGCGTCGGCCTGGGCTTGCTCGAGCGCCTCCAGGCGTGCGTCGAGGTCGAGGATGGTGCGAGCATCCATCTCGTCCACCGGGTGCGAGGCCCGCTCGGCTCGGGCCACGGGCTTCGGCTCGCGGACGCGGCGGCGGTAGATGGCAACGCCGTTCGTCAGGGCGGTCACCATCGCCAGCATCGCGCCCACCATCAGGGTGTCCTTGTCGTCGCTGGCGAATCCGATGAACGCGAACGCCATCAGGAACGCATTGAGGGCGATCAGCAGAGTATCGGAGAGCTTCATGCAGCCGGGGCAAACGAACGAGGGACGCCGCATCGCTACGGCGCCCCTCGTCGGGTGTTGCGCAGAGGCCGGTTAGGCCACCGTCACCGCGTCGTCGAGGTACACGTCCTGGATCGTGTTGAGCAAGCGGATGCCCTCGGAGCGCTCGCGCTGGAACGCCTTGCGGCCCGAGATCAGGCCCATGCCGCCCGCGCGCTTGTTGATCACGGCCGTGCGGACCGCCTGGCCGAAGTCGTCAGCGCCCGAGCCTCCGCCCGAGTTGATGAGGCCGGCGCGGCCCATGTAGCCATTGGCCACCTGGTAGCGCGTCAGGTCGATGGGATGGTCGCTGGCGAGCTCGGTGTAGATGCGCTCGTCCAGCTTGCCGTAGCTGCTGTCGCCCGCGTTGAGCGCCTTGTAGCCGCCGTTGTTGGTCGGCTGCTTCTGCTTGAGGATGTCCGCCTCGAGCGTCGCGCCGATGTGGTTGGCCTGGCCCGTCAGGTCGGCTGCCGACTCGTAGCTGACGCCGTCGACCGTGAAGCCGCTGTTGCGGACGTAGCACCACAGGATGGTCGCCATGCCCAGCTCGTGGGCGTGGGCGAAGGCCTGCGAGACCTCCTGGATCTGGCGGTCCGACTCCGGCGCGCCGAAGTAGATCGTCGCCCCGATGGCGACGCAGCCCATGTTCCAGGCCTCCTCGACGCGGGCGAACATGATCTGGTCGAACGTGTTCGGGTACGTGAGGAGCTCGTTGTGGTTGACCTTCAGGATGAGCGGAATCTTGTGGGCGTACTTCCGCGCCACCATCCCGAGCGCGCCGTACGTCGTCGCGACGCCGTTGCATCCGCCCTCGATCGCCAGCTCGATGATGTTCTCCGGGTCGAAGTAGTCCGGGTTCTTGCCGAACGAGGCGCCCGCCGAGTGCTCAATGCCCTGGTCGATGGGCAGGATGGACAGGTACCCGGTCCCGCCGAGGCGGCCGTGGTCATACAGCTGCTGCAGGGACCGCATGACCGGGATGGAGCGGTCGGACGGGCCGAAGATGCGGTCGACGAAGTCGGGGCCGGGCAGGTGGAGCCGGTCCTTCGAGATGGCAGGCGAGTCGAAGCCGAGCAGGGAGTCGGCCTCGTCGCCGAGGTACGATTCGATCGTGGGCATAGGGAGGGTCGGGATCGGAGGGGGTGTGAAGATAGCGGGCGCATCGCCCCGTCGGCCCCGTCGGTGGACTGGAAGCGGTTCCTGTGCAGCGATTACACGATGGGGGCAGGCCAGAGGTCCGCCGGGAGCGGGCGACGACCGGTGAGCGCATCGGCAAGCCGCTCGGCGATCAGGGGGGCGGTCAGAAGCCCCTTGGCGCCGAGCCCGGTCACCACCCAGACGCCCGGGTGACCGGGCAGCGGTCCAGCGAGGGGAAGGCGGCGAGGCGACACGACGGCCGGAACGGTCAGACGGACGCCCGCCTGCCGCTCGATCACCTCCGCCTGGGCGAGGGCTGGCACCAGGGCGGAGGCACGCTCGATCAAGCCCGCGTCGCGAGCGGGGTCGGGTGCGAAGTCAGTGAACGTGTGCTCGAACGTGGCGCCGACCAGGACACCGTCGGCTCGGGGCACCACGTAGCCCGCGCCCGCGATGGCGGGATGGTCGGCCAGCAGAGTCGCCGGACGCCCGAGGCGGACCGTCTGTCCTTTGACGCGGTGCAGCGGGAGCGTCGCCAGAGCTGGGAGGGAGCGGGCGCCGTCGCCGAGGGCGAGCACGAGGGCGGCCGCCTGGACAGTGCCACGATCCGTTATTGCATGAAGAGGTGCCGTTCCGTGCCACCCGGTGAGCGTGGCGTCCATCACGCGGCCTCCGCGCTGCACCACCACCTCCAGCGCGGCTCTCACGAACGCGGCGATGTCCACGGATCCGCCCGAGGCGACCTCCAACGTGCCGTGTGGGGAGGCGACCGCTGGCCATCGCTCGCCGCTCGCCTCGGGCAGGTGCCACCGCAGCTCCCCGTGCAGAGAGGCCCGATCGCGGAACGTCGCCGCCTGGAGTGCCGTGGTCGCCGGCCGGACGACGCCCGTCCGCTGGTACAGATAAGGGCCAGCCTCTTCGGCGAGGGCCGTGAGTGCGTCGAGGGCCTCTGCGTGCCGCCATGCGGCCTTCGCCTTGCGGCCCATGAACGGGTTCACCATCCCTGCCGCCGCACCGCTGGCGCCTCGGGCTGGCCCCTCGGCCTCGATCACCAGGACCTCGTGAGTCCGGCTCAGGACCAGCGCCGCACACGCGCCCGCCAATCCCGCACCCACGACCACGATCTCGGCACCAGGGGACATGGGGTAGAGGCGGCGAGAAGGGGAGAGGGCGACGGGTGCGGGTAGCTTGCCAACCCAAGATCGCCGTGCGCACCGTGCAGGACCCCTCATTCGAAGTCATCGTCGTCGGCGGCGGGGTCGCCGGGCTCGGCGTCGCCTGGGAGCTCGCCCAGCGTGGGCGTCGGGTGCGAGTGCTGGAGGGCCGGCACGTCGGGGCGGGCGCGACCTGGGCGGCTGCCGGGATGCTCGCCCCGTCGGCCGAGATCGGCTTCGAGGAGCTGGATCTGTACGCCCTCGGGCGGGAAAGCCTTGCCCGGTGGCCCGTCTTCGCGCGTCGCCTCGAAGCCGCCTCGGGGCGGTCGGTGGGCTACCGCGACGACGGGACGCTGGTGGTGGCCGACGACCGCGACAGCCTCCGTGCGCTCCGGCGCCTGTTCGACTTCCAGACAGATCATGGAGTCCCCGTCGAGTGGCTCAGTGGCGAGGAGGCCGTGGATCTGGAGCCGATGCTTTCCCCTCGCCTGCCCGCCGCCATCGTCGCTCCTGGGGATCATCAGGTCGACAACCGGGCGGTGCTCCGTGCGCTCCACCGCGCCGCCTTGGCCAGTGGCGTGGACGTGCGAGAGGAGACTCCAGTCTCCCGCATCGTGCCTGGGGCCGACCGGCCCGAGGTGGTGCTGGCCGATGGCACGACGCTCGACGCCCGCGCCGTGGTGCTCGCCGCGGGGGCGTGGAGCGCGAGCCTGGGAGGGCTCGATCCGGCCCCGCCTGTGCGCGGCGTGAAGGGGCAGGCGCTCGCCCTTCGCCTCGACCCGGATCGCGGTCTCGATCTTCGGCACGTCGTCCGCGGCCCCGACGCCTACCTCGTTCCGAAAGCCGACGGGCGGCTGGTGGTCGGCGCGACGAGTGAGGATGGCGTGCCGGACACGCGAGTCACGGGTGGCGGTGTGTTTCGGCTCCTCGAAGGCGCCGTGGCGGTCGTTCCCGGCGTCGAGGAAATGGAGTTCGTCGAGACCTGGGCGGCCCATCGCCCCGCCTCGCGGGACCACGCGCCGTTGCTCGGGCAGAGTGCCCACCCAGGCGTGTTTTACGCGACCGGGCACTACCGGCACGGGGTCCTGCTGGCTCCGGTGACCGCCGAGGAGGTCGCCGCCGCGGTGGACCGCACCCTGGCGGGCGCGCCCGAAACAGCGCCCGTGCTCGCTCCGTTCGCGCCGCTCCGGTTTCCCTCCTGATCCGTGCCCACCCTTCGCATCAACGGCGAGACGCGAGACGCGTCGACCCCGCTCGCCATCGACGCCCTGCTCGTCCACCTCGGGCGCGACCCCAGCCTCCCTGGCGTGGCGGTGGCCGTGGGGGACCGCGTCGTGCCCCGCTCCCTCTGGCCGACCACCGAGGTGGCCGACGGCGACCACGTCGAGATCATCACGGCCTCCCAGGGTGGCTGAGGACGATGCCCCGGTGCGCGCCCGGGAACGTCTCGGCCGGCCCTCTGATACCGATTCCCTCGACATGACCCACCCCGACTCGGTGACCTCTCTGCCTGGCGCGGCTCCGACCGTCGTGTCCCCGCTTGCTCCGGCCGACGACACATGGAGCGTAGGCGGCGTGACGCTGTCGAGCCGCGTGCTCCTCGGGACCAGCCGGTATCCGAGCCTTCAGACGATGCTGGAGTCGGTCGAGGCGTCCGGAGCCGAGGTGGTCACGGTCTCCGTCCGGCGCGTCGACCTCGGGGCCACCGGCGACGGCCAGACGCTCCTCGGGTCGCTCCGCCAGCGGACCACCACCGACGGCCGGCCGCTCCACCTGCTGCCGAATACGGCGGGCTGCTATACAGCCAAGGAGGCCATCTTTACCGCCCACCTCGCCCGCGAGGCGCTGGAGACCGACTGGATCAAGCTGGAGGTGATCGGAGACGAGGAGACCCTCTACCCGGACGCGGTGCAACTCCTCAAAGCCGCCTCAGAGTTGGTGCGCGACGGGTTCGAGGTGTTCGCCTACTGCGGCGACGATCCGATCACGGCCCGAAAGCTGGCGGACCTCGGGTGCGCCGCCGTGATGCCACTCGCCGCCCCCATTGGGAGTGGAATGGGGCTTGTCAATCCGTACGCGCTGCGCATCATCCGCGAGCTGCTGCCCGATGTGCCGCTGGTGGTCGATGCCGGCATCGGCACGGCGTCGGACGCGGCGCGGGCGATGGAACTCGGGTACGACGCAGTGCTCCTCAATACCGCCGTGTCGGGGGCGATGCACCCGGTCCAGATGGCGGCGGCCATCGGGCACGCGGTAGCCGGAGGGCGCCTCGCACGACGGGCCGGACGCATCCCGCGCCGCCTCTACGCTCAGGCCTCCACCCCGGACGACGGGCGCGTCGAGGTGGACGAGTGAGCGGGGAGAGGGCGCCAGCGCTGCCGAGGGTGCTGCTCATCGCTGATGGGTTCGCGTCCGGTCGGATGGAACTCGCCGCGGCGGACATCCGCGAGCGTACCGTGCAGGCGGTGGCTGCGGGCATCCCCTGGGTGTCGCTGCGAGATCACGTGTCAGACGATGCTGCATTCGATGAGGCAGCTTCCGAGCTTATTCGGCAGATGCGGCTGGTGAACAGCGAGGTGGTGGTCTCCGTTCATGCACGACTCGAAGTGGCCGTCCGGCACGGTGCAGGGCTGCATGTCGGGCGGCGAGGCGCGACGCTGCCCGACGCGCTCGGAGCCGACCTCGTCGGTCCCGTCGGCGTCTCCACCCACTCGGCGACCGGGGCCGCGGTCGCGGCGCGCGGCGGGGCTCACTACGCGACGTTCTCCTCAGTCTTCGCAACCCGCACCCATCCCGATGCCGTCCCCGCGGGCATTGACCCGCTCCGGCTGGCCGCCGACCGATCGGGCCTGCCCGTGCTCGCCCTTGGGGGGATGACGCCTCCTCGCGCTCGCATCGCCCGTCTGGTCGGCGCCCACGGCGCCGCCGCCATTTCGTCGCTCCTGTTCGCGTGGGACATCCCTCGCACGGTGGCCCAGTTCCTGGCTGCAGTCTCCGACTGAGCCCTCTCTCACCTCTGTCCATGTCCTCGTCTCCGATCCCGACCGCCCTCACCATCGCTGGGTCCGACTCCGGGGGCGGTGCTGGCATCCAGGCCGACCTCAAGGCATTCGAGGCGCACGGTGTATTCGGCATGTCCGTCGTGACGGCGGTGACCGCCCAGAACAGCCACTCGGTCACGGCCATCCACGACATTCCGGTGGCGGTCGTCGCGGCCCAGATCGATGCCGTCGCAGAGGACTTCCCGGTCGGCGCCGTCAAGACCGGCATGCTGGCGAGCCCAGAGATCGTGGCGGCCGTAGCGGAAGGGATCGAGCAGCACAGCCTGGGGCCGGTAGTGGTGGACCCCGTGATGGTCTCCAAGAGCGGGGATGCGCTGCTGGCTCCCGAGGCCGTCGGCGCCGTCGCAGAGCGTCTGATCCCGCTTGCGACGCTGGTCACCCCGAACGCGCACGAGGCCGCGCGGTTGGCGGGGTTCGACGTGCGCACGCTGGACGACGCGCGCCGCGCGGCCGACGCCATCCTCCGCCTCGGGCCGGGCGCGGTGCTGATCAAAGGCGGTCACCTCGACGGAGAGTCCGAGGCAGTGGACGTGCTGATGTGGGCCGACGGGGAGTCCGTATTCCGGGAGGCTCGCGTCGACACGCCGCACACGCACGGCACGGGCTGCACCTACGCGAGCGCCATCGCGGCCAACCTGGCGCGGGGCCTCGCTCTCGCCGAGGCGGTCCAGCGTGCCCGGTCCTATCTCCAGCAGGCCATTCTCCACGCCGTCCCCCTCGGGTCCGGCCACGGCCCGACCCGCCACTTCTGGTTTCTGGACGGGTCGGAGGCCGGGCAGGGAAACGGGTGAGGAGGCGACGGTAGCGAGAGGCGGCTGGTGGTGCATGCCGCGCTTCTCGCCCCTCCGCCCCGTCTTCACTTGAGGCCCCTTCCCGTAGCAGTCTATCTTGGCACTCGCCGACGGGGTCACCCCCTCGACGCGCCCGTAGCTCAGCTGGATAGAGCGTCGCACTACGGATGCGAAGGTCAGAGGTTCGAATCCTCTCGGGCGTACAGACCCCGATCTCCTCGGAGATCGGGGTTTTGTGTTTAACGTCGCCGCCGCCAGCGCGCCGAGGCGGGCAGGGAGGGGCTCCACCCGGTCTTCTCTCCCCGCGGACAATCCTTTGCGCGCCCGTTCACGTTGATGTGGGCTCGATTGCCTACTCTGGAGCGCTACCCTCCCGACGCCCGTGCCCGTCCGCATCGCCTCTGTCGATCCTGGCTCCCCCGCCGATACGCTCGGCTGGGCGACCGGGGATCAGATCCTCGCTATCAACGGTGAGCCGGTCGAGGACGAACTGGACTTTCGGTTCAAGGCGTCCGACGAGACGCTGGTGCTGAAGGTCCGAAAGGGCGGCACCCTGGTCGAGGAGACCATCGAGAAGGAGCCCGACGCCGGGCTGGGGGTCGAGCTGGAGGAGTTCCGCATCAAGACCTGCGGCGACGACTGCGTGTTCTGCTTCGTCGACCAGAACCCGGTCGGGTTGCGGGACACGCTGTACTTCCGCGATGGCGACTTCCGGATGTCGTTCCTCTACGGCAACTACATCACGGTCACGAACCTCCGCGACCGCGACCTGGAGCGGATCGTCGAGCAGCGCCTGAGCCCGCTCTACGTCTCTGTCCATTGCACCGACGACGACGTCCGTGCGGAGATGATGGGGCATCGGACGCTCCGCGACCGTCAGGCCGAGAAGCTGCGCTTCCTCGCCGACCACGGCATCGAGCTGCACGCCCAGATCGTGCTCGTGCCGGGCTTCAACGACGGCGGGATGCTGGTCAAGACGATCCTCGACCTGTTCGACCTGCACGAGCAGTTGTACTCTGTCAGCATCGTGCCTGTCGGGCTGACGGAGCACCGGAAGCAGCTGCTGGATCTGCGACCCGTCACGTCCTCCGAGGCCCGGCAGTTGGCCCGGCAGGTGGCCCGCTGGCAGGAGACCTTCCGCGAGGCCATCGGCCGCGGCTTCGTCTATCTCTCCGACGAGGTCTACCTGCTCGCCGACCTCGACTTTCCGGACGAGGAGAGCTACGACGGCTACCCGCTGATGGAGAACGGCGTCGGCATGAGCCGCGACTTCCTGGACGAACTGGCGTTCCAGGCCGAGGACTTCCCCGACGCGCTGCCCACGCCGCGCCAGGTGACGCTCGTCTCCGGCGAGCTGACCGCGCCGTTGCTGCAGGACCGCGTCGAGCCGTTGCTCGAAGCCGTCGGCGGGCTGGAGGTCGACGTGGTGACGTGCGCGAACAAACTGTTCGGCGAGGTGGTGACCGTGAGCGGACTGCTCAACTTCAAGAGCTTCCTCGCAGAGCTCCGGCCCCGAGCCGAGGCGGGCACCCTCGGCGACCTCGTGGTGCTCCCGCCCGACTGCGTCAACTTCGAGGGGCTCTTCCTCGACAACCGGCCGGGCCAGATGACGCCGGAGGACCTCAGCCGCGCGCTCGGCGGCGTCGAGGTGGTGGTGTTCGACGGCGATTGGGGAGCGCTGGTCGACCGCCTCGGCGAGCCTGTAGGCGCCGCGTGAATCCCGGCACGGTCCCTGCCCGTTGAGGGCGCCCGCCTCCGCATCTCACGTGACCGACCCGTCTCTTCCTCCCGTCGCCCAGGACGTCCCGGCGCCACCCGCGCCCCTCCTGGTGGGCTCCGAGCCTGCCGTCGTGGACGCATGGCGCCCGACGAGCCCGATCCCTCTGACGGGCTGGATGGAGCGCAACCAGTTCCACCCGCTGCTGGCGGCGTTCATGGCGTTCGTGGTCGCCTTCCTGCTGTTCCAGCTCGTTGTCGCGCCGATCGTGCTCGCCGTCGGTGTCGCCATCGACGTGGTCCGGAACGGCGACGGCCAACCTCCGGACATGGGGATGCTGCTGGAGCAGTTGCAGACGAACGGCCGCCTGATGCTGACCGCCAACACCGTCGGCCAGTTCATCGGGTTCGGGCTGTTCGCGCTGCTGGTGGCGCGGCTTCACTCGCCGGAGACGCGCGCGTATCTCCGCATCCGGCGCCCCGACGGTCCTGGCCTCGGGCTGGCTGCCCTCGGGTGGGCGGTGCTCTACCCGGCCGTCATCTGGACCGGCCAGCTCAACGAATCGATCCCCATGCCCGAGTGGCTGCGGACGCTGGAGCAACAGCAGGTGGACATGCTCGAAGGCCTCTTGCTAGGCAGCGAGTTGTCGACTGGTTTCCTGTTCCTGGCCCTCGCCATCACGCCGGCGCTCTGCGAAGAGGTGCTCTTCCGGGGGTACCTCCAGCGACAGGCCGAGCGCGGGTGGGGGACCGTAGCCAGCATCGTCGTGGTGGGCATCCTGTTCGGACTGTACCACCTCCGACTGAGCCAGGCGGTCCCGCTGTCCCTGCTGGGGATCTACCTCGGGTTCGTGGTCTGGGCGACGGGCAGCCTGTGGGCTGGCGTTCTGGTGCACCTGCTCAACAACGGCCTCGCTGTGATGGTGACCGCATTCGCCCGAGAGTCCCCGGATCTGGACCTCGATTCGATCGAGGCGATGGGCGTGCCGTGGTATGTTGGCGTGTCCGGTCTCGCCCTGGCCGCCCTCGTGATGCGTGTGCTCGCAGCCCGCCGCCGACAGGTCGTGGGCGACACCCCGGACTCGGTCCCGGTGGACCTCCCTTCTGATTCCTCCCTTCTGCCTCTCTCCCCATGAACGAACCCTCCAGCACCCCTCGCGACGACTCGCCCGACGCTCGCGCCTCGCGCACGTACGAGGGCTGGATCTCTGTCTTCGAAAGCTCGACCGACTTCGAGGCCGACCTCGTCCGCGACCGCCTCGACGAGGAAGAGATCGCGGCCGTCGTGCTGACCCAGCGCGATCACGCCTTCAACCTGACCGTGGGCGACCTCGCCCCGGTGCACGTGATGGTCCGCCCCGAGGACGAGCAGGCCGCCCGGGCCCTCCTTGACTCGGTCCAGCTGACTGACGAGGAACTGGAGGCCGCTGCGATGGCTGCCGACGTGATGGCGCCCGATGCGCACGGCCCGTCCGACGAGGCCCGCCTCGACTCGGGCATCGACGAGATCAGCCTGAGCGTCCCCGAGGACGAGGACGACGAGGACGCCTAGGTGTCCAACTTCACGCAGCGCGTTCTGACGGCGCTGGTCGGTGCCGTGCTCGTCGTGGGCGCGGTGTGGCTGGGCGGCTGGGTGTTCGCCGGGCTGATCGCCTGCGTGGCGGTGGCCGCCCAGTTCGAGTTGTATGGCCTGGTGCGCGCGGGCGGCTCGGAGCCGCTCGTGGGGCCGGGGCTCGTCCTGGGATCCTGCGCGACGCTCTGGCCGATCGTGCCTGGCGCCCCGCTGGTGCTGGTCGTGGGCATCGTAGCGCTGCTCGTCGCGGTGCTCTATCTCCGTCGGACGACACCCCTCCTGGACGCGGCGGGCACGGCCTTCGGGGTCCTTTACCCCGCGCTCCTGGCGAGCAGCCTCCTGGTCCTCCGTCTCTCCGAGGCGAGCGGACTCGCGGAGATCGATCGGTTCTGGCTGACCACGGCTGTGTTGTTCAGCATCTGGGGCGCTGACTCGTTCGCGTACCTCGCGGGACGAGCCTTCGGGCGGACACCTCTCTTTACGCGCGTATCCCCCAAGAAGACGTGGGAAGGGGCTGCAGGAGGCGCCGTCGGCGCGTTCGTGCTCGTTGCCGCGTTCAAGGTATGGGCGCTCGGGGACGCGATCTCCTGGGTGGATGTGGGCGTCATTGCGCTCGCCAGTGGCGTGCTGGGGCCGTTCGGGGACCTGGCGGAGAGTCACTTCAAACGGTCTGTGGGTGTCAAGGACTCGGCGACCTGGCTTCCTGGCCACGGGGGGTTGCTCGACCGCATCGATGCGACGCTGGTCGCGGTGCCCCTGATCGTGGTGTACTTCCACCTCACGCGCGGCTTGCTCTAAGACCGGGGGCACGAGGAGAGAGACGATGTCGCAGTGCGGCATGGAGGATGGGCGGCGAACTCGTCGAAGGCAGCCCGATGACTCCTTGGAGGGCAGGACGAGGGAGAATGGCCTGTTTTGGTGAGGCGTCGGTGAAGCTCAGGGCGAATGCCGCACTGCGGAAACAAGCGTTGCCGCGGTGCGTCATAGGGGCCGAACCGACATCCCCTCCATGCCACGTCTCATCAAGCGCTACGGGAGCCGCAAGCTCTACGACACCACCGAGAGCCGCTACGTCAGCCTCGATGAGGTCGCGGGCTTCGTCCGCTCCGGCGACGAGGTGGAGGTGGTCGACAACAAGTCGGGCCAGGACGTGACCGCGGCCATCCTCACGCAGATCATCTCGGAGGAGGGTCGCAATGGCCGCAGCCTGCTCACGACGCACTTCCTCCACGACCTCGTGCGCGTCGGCGAGCGCGCCTACAAGGCAGGAGAGAAGGTCGTCGAGACCGGCCTCACCCAGGCCCGTCGCGGCGTGGACGACCTGACCACGCGCGCCGTCGACAAGATCCGCCCCGGTGGGCTGGTCGGCGAAGTGCGCGACGAGATGGAGCGCCTTCGTGCCCGCCTCGACGGCCTTGAGCGCTCGCTCGCCGACCTTGACGACACCCCTCAGACAGACGCGTAACCCTCCGGCTCGTCCGGACCATCCCCCAACACCCATGGCTACCAAGACCCAGACCCCCAAGTCCCTCCGCAAGGAGCTCCAGAAGACCGCCGACGACGCGGTCGCCACCGCCAAGACCACTGTCGAGTCGGTCCAGCGTGACCTCACCGAGGCGGCCGGCGACGTGCAGGATGCTGTCCAGAAGGTGTTCCTCGCGGGCCTGGGCGCGCTCGCGCTCGCCGAGGAGGAAGGTTCGAAGACCTTCAACAAGCTCGTCAAGCGCGGCAAGAAGGTCGAGCTGCCCGGCCTCGGCATGGACCGCGTCCGTGCGATCCGTGAGCAGATCGGCGGGGAGGCGGAGAAGGCGACGGACGCCGTCAAGGACCGCGTTCAGGATGCCAAGTACGTCGCTGGTGAGACGGCCGACAAGGCCGAGACCCAGCTCAGCGATGCCGTCTCCGGTGTCATGAAGCGCCTCGGCGTCCCCACGCGGACGGAGATCTCGGAGCTGACCGCCAGCGTCGAGCGCCTTACGTCCCAGATCGAGCGCCTCAAGGAGGAGCGCACAGCTCCCGCCGACCTCATTCTGGAGGCCGTCGGCGGAGGCTGGTACGAGATCCGGATCGGCGACGTGGTCGTCGAGAAGGTGCAGGGCAAGGAGGAGGCTGAGAAGGCCTTCGCCCGCGTGCAGGAGCAGCGCGGCTAACCCCGCCTGCGATCCCACCACCCGGGCGGGCGCGGAAACCCCGCGTCCGCCCGCGGCATGTTTGAGCCCTACGTCCCCCTGATCCCATGCAACTCGCTGACCATCATCGCACCGGTTTCGTCGGCCTCGCCCTGGCGGGCGGCGGTCCCGAAGGCGCCATCTACGAGATCGGCGTCCTCCGCGCCCTCGACGATGCCCTCGACGGCCTCGACCTGAACGATGTCCGCGTCACGGTCGGCGTGTCTGCGGGAGCGTTCGTGGGAGCATCGCTCGCCAACGGCATCACGACGGCTCAACTGGTCCGGTCCGCAGTGGGGGAGGAGCCGACCGACCACCCGTTCCGGCCCGAGCTGTTCATGTCACCCGCCTTCGGCGAGTATGCGAAGCGTGGCCTTCAGATCCCCGGCTTGATCTGGGACGCGTTCCGCTCCGTCGTTGACGACCCGAAGGGAACGAGCGGCTTCGTGTCGGCCCTGGTCGAGCGTCTCGGGCGGGCGCTGCCGGTCGGCGTGTTCGACAACGGGCCCCTGCGCGCGTACCTCAAGAAGCTGTTCGAGCCGGCCGGGCGGACGGACGACTTCCGGCAGTTAAAGAACCCGCTGTACGTCGTCGCCACCGACCTCGACTCCAGCGAGACCATCGTCTTCGGGGAGGAGGGCGAGGACCACGTGCCTATTTCGATGGCCGTGCAGGCGTCCACCGCCCTGCCAGGTCTGTATCCGCCGGTCGAGATCGAGGGGCGCTATTACGTCGACGGCGTCCTCAACAAGACGGTCCACGCGTCGGTCGCCTTCGAGCACGGCGCCGGGCTGGTGATCTGCGTCAACCCCATCGTGCCGGTCGACACGGCCCGCGCGGTCGCCGAGGGCGCCATGCGCCGCGGGCGCCTCACGGACCGCGGCATGCCAGGCGTCATGAGCCAGACCTTCCGGACGCTCATCCACAGCCGCATGGGCACAGGGATGGCGTCCTATCAGGGACGCTACGCTGGGGCGGACCTGCTGCTTTTCGAGCCGCGCAAGGACGACTACCGGATGTTCTTCACCAACGTGTTCTCGTTCTCCTCTCGCAAGGAGGTCATTGAGCACGCCTACCGCTCGACGATGGAGCAACTCCGCGACCGTGCGGACGAGGTCGGGCCGATCCTCGAACGCCACGGGCTGACCCTGCGGACGTCCGTGCTCGCGCGTCAGGCTCACAATGTGTGGGAGAGCGTCGGATTGTCCGGCGAGCGCCGCATCCTGCCGACGACCGTCCCCACGCGGGACCTCCGGGACGCCCTCGCCGACCTCGGGGATCTGCTGGGCTAGGCGGAGAGCACGCCTACGCGTCCGCGAGGCGGAGGTGGTCGACGATCCGGCGGACGCCGGGGATCGTGGTCACGATCGAGAGCACGCGCTCGCGGTCGGTGGTGCCGGGCACCGTGCCGTAGAGGGAGACCGCGCCGTCGTGGACGTAGACCGTCAGTCCCTTTACGGCGAGGTCAGACGCCCGGACGCTGTCCCGCAGCCGGCGAGCCAGCGAGAGATCGGAGGTCGTCTTGGCTCGCGCGACCTGATGGCGTTCGACGAGCGCGCGGATCGCATGAGGGAGGCCGTAGCCGAGAACCTGGGCGCTGACTGACACGGGCGTGGAGGGGAGACGCCGACGGGTCGCGCAAGGGGCATGCCACCGTGGCGAAGCCCTCCAGTGTCGTCTCTCGGCCAAGTGAGCAGAAACAACCGGTCCGTTTCGAAACGCACGCGTTCCGTTGAGTCCACAGGCGCGGCCCGCTCGCGCGAGGGTGCTGCCACCCAGATGGGCAAGACCCGGGCCGGTGGGGTCAGAACGCCTGTCCGAATCCGCCGGTGCGGACGGTCGAGTTCGGCACGTCGAGGCGGAGGATGTCGCGCAGGAACCCACTCTTGACGTAGAGCGAGACCGAGAACAGCTTCGTGATGCCGATGGGCTGCCAGTTCATGGCCAACTCCCAGCAGTGGAGGTCTCGCCGCAGCCCGAGGCGCGTGGTGGTGATCTCCATCGAGGTCAGGTCGATGCCGGTGCTGCCGGTCACCGACCAGTTGGGCGTGAGCCGAGCGTTGAACTGGGACAGGTCGAGGGTGGCGAGCGTGGTCGGCTCCCCGAAGCCAGACGAACTCCGGTTCAGGGTCAGGCCGACGGAGACCGACCACGGTGCGGCGTAGTCGACGTAGCCGACCACGGTGCGGCGCGGGATGACGGAGCTTGGGTCGTAGGGATCGCCTGCGAAGGGTTGCCCGAGCACGGGCCGCTCGTCCCGCGGCCCCGTCCGCCGGGCCGACTGGAAGCTCCGGCTGATGTTCAGGCTCGCGTTTGTGAGCCGCAGCGGTCGCCCGGACGTCTCGAAATAGGTGAGCGGCGTCGGCGTACCGAGCGTGTCGACGGCGTAGGCGGAGTACGAGGCGCTGCCGTTGGCGTTGAAGCCGTAGGCGGTGGTCGTAAAACGAGCGCTCACGGGCCGGAACGGCTCGCGCTCGGCAGCGAAGTTGTAGCCTCCCGAGAAGCTGAGCGACAGGAGCTGGCGCGTCTGGCGTCGCTCCTCGCCGGTCGAGTCGGTCCGCACGGTGCGACCGACGAAGGTGTTCTGGACCGAGAACGAGAGCGCGCGGGTCGGGTCGGTCGGGATCGACGAGTTGATGGCATAGCGTGTCGTCCGGCCGGTCGAGTCGGCCTGGACCTCCTTGACGAAGCCGAGGTCGGCGTAGTCGGGCTCGAACGAGAGGGAGGCCTGTGGCGTGATCGTGTGGCGCACGCCGTCCAGCGCGCCGACCCGGATCGGGAACGTGCCGAACAACTCCGTGCCCACGCTCGCGCTGGCGACGAAGCGGCGGAACGGCGTGAACCCGGGCTCCCGCGTCGTGACGGCCCGGCCGAGGGTGGCGTCGTAGGTCTGGACCACCGCCTCGTCGGTCCACGTCTCGGTGTACGTCAGGTTCGGGCCGAGCGTGAGGTTGTAGCGCGGCACAGAGAACGAGGCGCTGATGGGGATGCTCTGCGTGACGAGGTAGTCGAACCGGGTCGCGTTGCACGTCGCGCCGGTCGGGTCGGTGCAGGTCGCTTCCTGGAAGGCACTGGCACTGAAGAGCGCGTCGAGCGCCGAGATGCCCGTCGAATCGCTCAGCGGCTGAAAGGCGAACGCGTTCTGGGCGTTGCCGGAGTAGCTCAGGCTGATCTTCTCGAACCAGCGGTCGTCGCGACCGCGGCGGAAGGGGAAGACGCGCTGCTGCGACACCGTGACCTGAGGCAGCGTCGCCGTGGTGCGGTTGTTGGCGAAGTCCTGGAAGGCCTGCAGCGACGCCGAGAGCGACCGTCCGACCCGCGACCACTGCTGGCTGTACGACACCGACGACGAGGTCGAGGACTGGATCTGGTCACTCACATTCGCGGTCACGAGCCGCTGGCTGACCGACTGCAGGTTGACGCTCGCCGTCAGCCGCTGGCCCGCCGGGAACGTCTGGTTGTGCGACCATCGGAGGCCCAGGGGGGTGCGTGGCGCGTAGTCGGGGTCCGTAGACTCGCCCGAGACAAGGCGCCCGTAGTCGAGGCTCACCTGCCCGGAGTAGGCGTAGCGCCGGTTGTAGCGAACCTGCCCGGACAGGTTGAAGGAGCCCTCCGTGCCACCCTTGCCACGCACCTGTGCGTCCAGGTAGTCGCTGATGGCCCAGTACCACCCGCCGTCCAGGTAGACCCCGTAGCTCGTCTCGGTGCCATAGTCGATCTTCAGCGGGCCGCTGCGCCGGCCCTCCGCCGCCGGGAAGTAGCCAAACGGCAGGATCAGCGGCATGGGAATCCCGAGCAGGCGGAGGCGGACCGGCCCCGTGTAGACCCGCTCCCCGTCGACCACCTTGATGCGGCCCGCCTCGAGAGCATAGTGGGGATGATCCAACTCGCACGTCGTGTAGGCCGCGTTCTGGGCGAACACCACGTGTTCGTCCTGCTGCTTCAAGATGCCCCCGAGAAGGAAGCCGTCGTCGATGGCGGTCCGCGCGCCCGTCACGCGTCCGCGGCGAGTGCGGAGGTTGTAGACGACCTCGCGCCCCGAGAACTGCCCTTCCTCGCCCTGATACTGTGGCGCCCCGACGGACCCGGAGTCAGACGGGAGGCCGGACGCGCGGAGCAACTCGCGCCCTGCCTCATAGTCCACCCTCCCGGCGGAGATCTGGGCGCCTTCGTACTCCGACTGCACGTTCCCGAACAGGGACACCACATCCCCGGGACCGTCCGCAGGCGCGCCGCGCGGCGCGAGCGTGATCCGGAGCGAGTCGGTCGCGGTGTAGCGGATCGGCTGGTCGAGGCCGCCGTCCGCGGCAGGGGCGCGGGGAACGGAGAGCGTCAGCGGGGAGGCCGGACGCAGCGTGTCGACGGTGTCCGCCGGGACGGGCCGCGCCAGGGAGTCGACCGCGGCGGACCGATCAGCCAGCGTATCCGGAGGGACATCCTGCGCACGGGCTCCGACCCCACAGAGGAGGGCCAGAAGGAAGGGGGCGAAGCGTACTCGGCGGACCACAGGGCTCCAACGGACGCGGTCACGGGATCGTGCGCGGTGCGCCACCGGCTCAAGTGGCGTCGTCGATGTGCTCGAACACCAGGCGCGCGGCGCCCAGCATCGCGACATCGTTGCCCCGTGTCTCCTGCACGATCTCGATCCCCTCCGACATGGACGGGATGACGGCCCGCAGCATCGCCCGGCGGGCCGGTTCGAGCAGCAGGTCTCCGGCTCGCGACACGCCGCCGCCGACGATGACCTTGCGGATGTCCAGCAGGTTGACCACGGACCCGAGCAGGACGCCCAGCTTGTGGCCCGCCCACGCGAGCACCTCGATGGCTGCCTCGTCTCCCGCGAGCGCGGCCGAGTGGACTCGCTCGGGCGTCACGTCCTTGAGGTCATCGCCCGACGTCTCGTGGAGATCCGTATCGCGGGCGAGGAGCTGGTAGCGGGCGTGCCGGGAGAGAAACCGCTGTCCGAGGTAGGCCTCGATGGCGCCTGCGACGCCCGCGCGGTCGTACGGTCCTTCGTAGTCGATCGACATGTGCCCGATCTCACCCGCGGCCCCGGTGACGCCGCGAAAGAGCCGGTTGTCGAACACGATCGCTCCGCCGACGCCGGTCCCCAGCGTCACCATCACGAACGAGTCGAAGGGACGCCCGGAGCCGTAGAACGCCGAGCCCAGGGCGGCCGCGTTGGCGTCATTCTCGGCGATGATCGGCCCAGCCACGTCGATGCCTGCCGCACTGAGCATGGGGCCGAGGTGGTCGCCGAGGTGGACGGAGTCCCAACCGGGGATGTTGGGTGGGCGGATGACCGTCGAGCGGTCCATCGAAACCACCCCCGGCGCCCCGATGCCGATGCCTTCCACCCGACCGTGCGCCTCGAAGCCCTGGACCACGCGCACCACCCCCTCCACGATCCGTTGGAGCACGCGCTCCGGTCCCTGGTCCGCCTCGGTGGGGAGGACGGCCTGGCGGACGATCCCCTCGGCGCGCTCGACAAGCGCAACCTTCAGGTTCGTCCCGCCGAGATCGACGCCGACGGCATACTCGGAAGAGGCATGCAGCATCTACTCGCCGGCCTCCACTCGGTAGACGCGCTCACCCGGGCGTCGCATGCCGTACTCCTCCCTAGCGACGCGCTCCAGGGTCGCATCGTCCAGGCCTGCTTCCAGCATCGATGCCAGGGCCTCGTTTTCTGCCGTCAGTCGGTCGTTCTCCACCGTCAGCCGGTCCAGTTCGTGGGCGTAGCTGACGCGACGGAGCACGCTGTGGCTGTCGAAAAAGGCGACCCAGAGGGCGAGCCCGACGAGGCCCAGCAGAAGCACGTTGCGGCGGAGACGCTTCGACATGGCGAGGTGAGGGGGACAGGGCAAAGGTAGCCGGTTCCGGCGCTCGGGGGAAACCGGGCGCCGGAACCGCTCTCACCCTAGAAACGGAAGGCCTCCATCCCCGGGTAGATCGCCGAGTCGCCGAGCAGCTCCTCAATGCGGAGCAGCTGGTTGTACTTCGCGAGGCGGTCGCTCCGCGACGCCGAGCCTGTCTTGATCTGCCCGCATCCGCACGCCACGGCCAGGTCGGCGATGGTGGTGTCCTCGGTCTCGCCCGAGCGGTGGCTCATCACCGACGCGTAGGCGTAGCGGTGCGCCAGATCGACCGCCTCCATGGTTTCCGTCAGCGTGCCGATCTGGTTGCACTTGATCAGGATGGCGTTGGCCGTGTCCTCGTCGATGCCGCGCTGCAGCCGGTCCGTGTTGGTCACGAAGAGGTCGTCGCCGACGATCTGGATGGTCTCGCCGCAGCGCTCGGTCAGCGAGGCCCAGCCGTCCCAGTCGTCCTCGTCCATGGCGTCCTCGATCGAGATGATCGGGTACTCGTCCACCCAGCCGGCCCAGTAGTCGACCATCTCCTCAGAGGAGAGCTTCCGGTCCGGGTCGGACTTGTAGAAGACGTACTTGCCGTCCTGGTACATCTCCGACGCGGCCGGGTCGAGGGCGATGAAGAGGTCCTGCCCGGCCTCATACCCCGCCTTGTCGATGGCCTCCAGGATGACCTCGATGGCCTCCTCGTTGGAGCCGAGGTTGGGGGCGAAGCCGCCCTCATCCCCCACGGCCGTCGAGTAGCCCTTCTTCTTGAGGACCGCCTTCAGGTGGTGAAAGGTCTCGACGCCCATCCGGAGGCCCTCCGAGAAGGACGTCGCGCCGACGGGCATCACCATGAACTCCTGGAAGTCCACCGAGTTGTCGGCGTGGCGCCCGCCGTTGATGATGTTCATCATCGGAACCGGCAGGCGGCGGGCGTTGGCACCGCCGAGGTAACTGTAGAGCGGAAGGCCGGTCACGATGGCGCCCGCGCGCGCGGCGGCCAGGGAGACGCCCAGCAGCGCGTTCGCACCCAGCGACGACTTGTTCTCGGTACCGTCGAGGTCGATCAGCGCGGCGTCGAGCGCTGCCTGGTCGAGCACGTCGTACCCGGCGACCTCGGCCGCGATCACGTCGTTGACGTTGGCGACGGCCTTCAGGACGCCCTTGCCCATGTAGACGGCCTCGTCGCCGTCGCGGAGCTCGACGGCCTCGTGGACGCCGGTGGAGGCGCCCGACGGGACGGCTGCGCGGCCGACCGCACCGTCGTCGGTGATCACGTCGACCTCGACGGTCGGGTTGCCGCGGCTGTCGAGAATCTGGCGGGCGTGGACGGAGACGATGGCGGACATGGCGGGTCGGGGAGAGGGTGTCTCCAAGATACCGGCCCTGTCCGCACAAGTGCCCGAGCGAGTGGGCCTCGATGGACCGAAACCGACGCGAACTCCCTGCGCGTCAGCGTCGAGGAGGGCCCGTCAGCGGACGCGCGTCGTGCAGGGGCCGTAGGACCCAAGGCTGGCTCTGACCGTTTCCCCCGGACGCCAGCCTGGGTTGAGGAAGTACTGTTCCCGGGTCGGCGCGGCACGCTCGTATGCAGACGCTGCCCGACGCGAGTTCTGCGCGATGGTGCCGCTGGTTCGCGCGGCGACATCGCGGTAAAGGTCTGCGAGGCACCAGTAGGCGGCCCGACCTTCCGTCGTGGTCGGCTGACCGACAGCCTGCCCGATCAGGCCTGCGCGGCGGTACAGGCTCGGCCCGTGCGACGGGAAGACCTGCAGGGCGCGGTCGTACTGACCGGCCAAGTAGTAGAAGTCGGCCCGTTGGGCATTCGACTCGGCATTGTCGATGGCGCGCTGGAGGAGTTCATTGGCGCGTGCCGTGTCGCCCTCACGACGGGCGCGGGCCGAAAGCGCGTTGAGTGTCTGAGGGTTGTCCACTTGGGCAAGGACCTCGGGCAACCCCGCCAGACGACTCGTGACCTCAGCGGGGTCACTTCCGAGATCAGCGATTCGCTCCGGCTGCTGGCGCACGATCTGGACCAGACGAAGTACGCCTGAGCCTCTCAGCGTACCACCCGCAAGGTGCTCCAGCAGAGTCTGGACGGTCGAGTCCCTGATCACGATGTGATCTGGGGCTTCCGTCTCGATGTAGGTGGCGAACTGGGCGTAGTTCTCGCGCAGCGCCGCGTCGTCGATCGCCTCGGAGAGGCTCCGGATGTACGCCGCCCGCTCCGGGTTCGGGATCTCGTCGCCGAACTCCGCCGCCGAGCCGGCGAACAGA